>JBAXMJ010000032.1:0-22805 GCA_037134355.1 bacterium
CCGTTCAGACGTGCTCGTGTCCGTCTGGGTCGTCGTCCGATTACCCCGCCGCCGCCAATTCCGGAGGCACCGGGACTCTGCGAGCCGCCACCGATTGAAAACAGACTATGCAACCCTGAGCTAAGGGTTCCGGCTCCTGGCAAGCTCGACAGGGACGACCCTACATCCGCAGCCAGATTGATGACTCCCTCCGCCGCCTCACTGCCCAGTTCCTTCAATTCGGCCAGCGCCATGTCTCCCAAATGTTTGCCCGCTTCCTTGGCAAGATCCGCTGCCAGTTGATCCGGGTTTTCGGAAAATTGCTGGCACCACTGAATCAGGGTTTCCAAATCAGGAATCCCCATCTTGTCCATGAACAGCTGGAGATCGACTTCAAATTCAAACATCATTTTACCGCCCAGCCCCGCAGTGGCTCCGGCCCCTACCTTGAAATAGAGTTTGCCATCAAACCCGATGGTCGCCGTGGCAACCGCCATGGCCGATGCTCCAGCCTGGCCGCGCGCAGTGGCCACCACGGTAGTGGAAATACCAAATACCATGAGATTCAGGGACACGGACGCCTCGATGCTGACCATGGCCTCGGCCTTCACCTCAGCGCCAACCGTGATCCCCTTCGAGTCAATGTATACCCCCGCCTTCCCCGAGGCCTGCAAAAGGGCCTGCAACTTGACTTCACCCTGGGCTCCTCCACCTAAATCCTCATCACCCGCCTGATAGTGCGCCAGAGCGTCCAGTTCCGCCTGGAACCCGACCTGACCGGCAGCTTGGACGCCATTCTTGCCATACTGCAGATCCCCGCTTGCTCCGGCATAAAACTTATAACTGGCCTCCCCGTATTCCCCCTTGGCGGAATCACTTGCGTCCAGAACATTCCCTTCCCATTCTTTCCATTTTTTCCCGCCGTCCAGATCAGTCCCACCCATGTCGTCTTCGCCGGCATTGGTTTTCTCGGTATTGATGGATGTGTCGCGCTGTTCAGATCCCCCGGCGCTGAAATTGATCTTGTTTCCCGTTTGCGACCACTCCCCCGTATTCCGTTCAGACGTGCTCGTGTCCGTCTGGGTCGTCGTCCGATTACCCTCCGTCGTGGTCGTCGTTGTGGTCGTCGTCGTGGTGGTAGTATTGTCTTTCGTCGTCGAGTCGGTTTTGGTTTCCGTCTCGGATTCAGCAGCCCAGAGGGGCGTAACGGGGGGGCAAGTGAAAGCAAGAACTGTGAAGACAGCAAGAACGGAAAGCCTGCGTTTCATGTCAGCTCTACTTGAGTTCATGGCTTGGTTCCTCCCCATCCCGGATCGCCACCGGCGGCGATTTTCTCGAGGTCTTTTATAAATTGTCGGGCTTTCTCAGCCGCCATCCCCTTGCCCTTGGCGGCAGCCATCACCAGGCGAACGCCCTTCTCGTGGTCGGTTTTGGTAATCACCAACGTTCGTCCCAGATTATAACGAATCTCCGTACTGTAAGGATCCGCAAAATAGGCCGAAAAGAAACACTTCAGGGCCGCTTTGGCATCATTCCGTCCAGCCACCAGAATTCCGAGGTTATTCCAGGCCTCCGCCTGTTGGCGATCCAAGGACACGGCCTCAAAATAGCTCTTTTCCGCTTCTTTAAGGCGCCCCGCCTTTTCCTGACACCGCCCCGCAACAAACCAATTCCCAGCCTCGCGGGGCTGTCGTTTTGTCCCTTCCGCCGCCAGTGCCTCAGCCTCGTCCAGGCGACCTTTTTGAATCAATAACGCAGCAAGATCGCACCTCACCACTGACTCATCTGGAAATTCCTTCAACAGCGCCCTGAACCCAACCTCGGCAGCGTCAGGCTTCCCCTGCACAAGTTCGAGGCGCACCATCTGAAGCCGGGCATCCAGTAACTTCGGGTTTGCCTTCATGACTTCCTGAAAAAGTGGACGGGCTTTTTCCGGGGCACCAGTTCTCATATAGAAGGTTCCCAACTGCAACTTTGAGCGGGGAGAATTTCCTGTCGTCTGCACCAGGGTTTTCCAGATTTTTTCCTCCATTTCCCGATTATCGGCATGTTCATAAACCCGGGCGAGGAGAATCAGGGTTTGGTGGTCTGCGGGGGCCACCTGCATGGCCGTGGAGAGGTATTGTGCCGCGAGCTTGAGGTTGCCCAGCGCCATCAACGCCTCGGCAAGATTCTGGTATGGAAGCGGCAGTTTCGGATCCGTCGTGAGCGAAGCCTTGAATTGTGTCATAGCGAGGTCAACCCGCCCCTGCTTAAGGTACACCACGCCAAGATTGTTTAACGCCAGGGCGTGACGGGGATTGGCGGCTAGCGCCTTTTTGAACATCGCCTCAGCTTCCTCTAATTTTCCCTGCGTCATCAGAACACCCCCCGCATTGTCAGCCGAAGATGCCACAATCGCCCGGGCGTCCGGCTCCGTCATATTAACCCCGTCGGCAATGGCCCGCTTGAAGGCCGCCAGCGCCTCCTCCTTCTTTCCGGCCTTCAACAGACTCAAGCCCTGATTGTATGAGGCCAGCACCGGCTGCACAGCGGCAGGGGCGGCGGCACCCTGTTTTTCAACAACTCCCGCCGCCATGCACCAGACCGCCATAACGGCTCCAAATATCATCACCACAATCAGTTTATTCATAAGTTTTATCCTCAATGAACGACCCAGCCTTCGGCACCGCCATAGGCAATCTCGGCCCCTTCATTCATCCCTTTCGGAGCCCCCTGCGCGCCCAATGCGCCGCCGCCACCATACAGCGGGATCCAGGGGCCGCCTTTGACATCCTCCAGGATTTCGCCGGCCGTGGCCTTGTCCCATTTTCGTCCGGCTGTCCCCTTTGCCCAAGCCCGGTGCAGGGGAATCAATTCCGCATCCCAATCGCTGGTTTTAAGGTTCCACAGCTTCTCCCCGCTGTTATCCTCATAGGTAACTTCATACTTGCCTTGGCAATCCTTGGGGGGGGTGGGATTATACCCGGCAATGGCCGCCGTTGCCGTCCACATATAACGGTTTCCGCTATCCAATGTGAACGGTCGGATGATTCCCAGATCCCCGCCTTCTGCCATGAACTGGAACGGATTATTTACTTTACGGGTTACCCCCACAATCAGGGAGCCGCCTTTGGCGAAAAATTTATCCTGGAGCACCTGCGGCTTGGCCAGGGCGGTGGTGGTGTACCGCTCCGGATTGATCACCCGGGGATCATTGCCTTTGACCGAACTGCCTCCTGAAGCAACCACAGCCCCGACGCACACTCCGTCCACTTCCGCCCAAACCGATGAAAACCAGTTCCATTCCGCAATTAACATTTTGTCACGCTGCACATAATGCCGCTGAAGACCATCCCCTTTCAGGACAAACCATTCGGACTTCTTGGAACCGGGCCCAAAAACTTCTGGAGCGGTTTTTCCCGCATCCTCAATATAGTTCGAGTGACGCAGGAAATCGTCCTCATCCTTACCCTTGAGAATCCTGAAATTCTTCTTCAAGGGATCCTCTTCCTGTCGCAAGGAGTACATGATTCCACCCCCGCCGGCGAATTGGTCATTCCAGGTATCCGAAATGTTCCCCTTTAAAATCGTCTCGACGGTCTTCTTGATGCGCTTGGGGAGCTTGTTGATCAACTCCTCCTCCTTTTCATTCATGTCGTCGATGTTCTTCCGGCACTTGTCAATCGGAGAGGCCAGGGCGGTATAGCTCTTGCCGGCATTTTCAGCGGCGGTCCGGGCCGCCTCAATATCGCTCTTTTTTTCTAACTTGGGATTCTTATTGAGCCGGATCTTGCCGCGTTCGCAAGGGGCGACAAACGTCTGCCCCATAGGATTGGGTGTCGACACCCCGTACCCGGTTCCATAGTAGGAACTGCCCCGGTTACAGGAACTGGCACTATTAATTGTCTCCATCAGCTTGTCATCCCGCTCAAAATCCTTCAGCGTCCAGTACAGCCACTTGTCCACAATATAATCCATCTCCATGCGTACCATCTGCACATAGGTCCAGGACATGGCCCGGTTCAGTGCGGCCACGCGACTGTTGCAGTCGGCCTGAACAATCGCGCCGGAATAGGCGGCGGCATCCGCCGCGTTCTGGACTTCCACGCGCAACCGTACCGTGTCGCCCACCGCGTAAACCGCCAGCGCCATGACAAAGATCGAGAGGAACACGATGATAGTCAGCGCCAAAACCACGCCGCTCTCATCCTTCCACAACCTCAATGCACCTTTGTTCAACGCTCTAATCATGACCGTCCTCAACCCCTTTATCCGAATGGCGCTTTCAAGGCATACGTTCGAGGTTCCCGCTGCTGGTGTACCGGCTTCAGCCGGTCTTCTCTGAGCCGCCTAAAGGCGGTACACCAACCATCGCTCACCTCCAGCAGTCCTTAAATAGGAGCCATTCCTCTTTATCCCTGAACCCCTTCTTCTCACCATCCGCCCGACGGAATTCCCATTTTCGGAAGTGTCACATAGGGCTTGGGCATATAAACCGTCTCCTTGAATTTGATGTGGGCGTATCGAATCATATCCGCATCACCGATATTCCCCGAATCATCCGCTTTCTGCTCCACATATTCCATGCCGCTGTCCCAGGGATTACAGAACCACCCGATCATGGGTCCCGCAATGGGCATAATGAGCGCAAAATCCTGCTCGACCATGGCCTTGATGTTCCATTGACCGACTTCTTCAATGGTCACCTTGGTTTTGCGTTTAACCCCGCCGGAGCCTGGAATCTCACCCCAGCCTGGGATTTTCTTATCGGTCTCGCCCTCTTTCATCCCGTTGACCACCCAGGCGCAAACCTGCTCGGCAGCCTGCTGGGCCGCCTTCTGATATTCCCCCTTTTCGCACACCAGCGTCGCGCGGGCGGCACAATAGGCGGCATAATGAACCACTTGTTTACCCATCCAGATATGGGCAAATTGCATGCAGGCCATGATCAGGGTCAGAATCAGGGGAAAGGCGACAACGAATTCGAGCATGACGGCTCCGGCCTCATTATCGCTCCTCCTTCGAACAAGGAGTCTGTCAGCCTGGATCATTCGAGCCATAATCAATTCCCTACCACAGCAACGCCACGATCAAGCCCGCCGAAATCGGAAGACTGAATGGAATGCGAACAAGGGTTGAATCCTTTGGAGGAAGACTTGCGGCACCGGCGACACGGTCATAACGCCAGTCAAACAGGGACCGAACCCCATGCCTGAGTCGCGCCCCATTAAGTTGTCCGGAGAGAAGCATAACCACTCCCATCACCACCCCGACCACTGAGGTGGTCCAGAGCAGCATCAACAACTTGGCCCATCCCGCTATGGCTCCTGCGGCGAAGAGCATCTTCACATCGCCCCCGCCCGCACCATTTAAAATGAACGGGATCAACAATACGCCGCCGGCCACGCAGGCCGCTGCAAACCCGTCAATCACCAGGGGCCAGCCACCCAGTCCGAAACGAATCAGTAAAGCCAGGGCTGCACCCCCAACTGTTAACCAGTTGGGGAGCAGCCTCGACCTAAAATCAGACCAGGTGAGATAACCCGCCCAGCCTAGTACTGCCAAAAACAGAACAATGACACCGTTCACGGCCCTGTCGTAGGCTCATGCATATCATCGCTGTATTTTTTAGAGGCCTTGATGCCGTCATCGGTCACTTTCCGAACATCCTTCAACTCGGTTTGAGCCGATTTTTCACGGGCTGTCGCGGATGTCGCGGCCACGCCGAACATACCCACCAGGGTCTTGCCGAACATTGCCACAGCCACAACCACGGCCGCCGCGATCAGAACTGCAAGAATGACGTATTCCATCATCACGCCACCGGTCTTATCGCCCATAACACGGCACAATACCTTACGCATCCAACTATTCTGCAAACGCTTCATCCCGTTCCTCCTTTGGCAATACGCCACATTAGCCTGCTACCCTTATGTTTCCTACACCGGCGGTCACGGCAACGGCAGGCTCACGCCGCTCATAACCATCCGGTAAAGCTGTACAAATGAATTCCCGAGCATTCCGAAATCCTGCCCCGCAACCCCCTTCTCGTAATCGCCGAACATGGAAGGCTTGCCTGCAGGATCGAACAACACGGATGAACCGCCAATGAGGGGAACGATGATGAGGACGGTCAGGAGCACATATTCCATAAGCACATCGCCCCGATTGGAACGAGCCAGTCGTCTCAAAACCGTTTGATGCCTTATGTCAGGAGCTTGCATAAAACCCATCGCTTTCGCCGCCACTATGACGCTCTGCCTGAAACCAAGCAAGCCTCTTTTTTCGGGAATTTCAAGGATGCAGGCTCCGGAATCCAGCCCTGGAAACCGTACTCCACTCGGCGTCAAGATCAGCGGGAGTTTGATCCAGCATCGGGCAGCGCAACCCCCGATTACAGCCCAATACGGGAATCAGGGGGAAGGCATGGCGCCGGAGATCAGGATCCCCTACACGGGCGGGGTGAATCAGGCACCCCACCCGGCCGGATGCCACGTCCAGATAACCCGCAAAACAACAACTCCCGTAAAATCGCATCCACACCCAGGCGGTAATCCCAAAGGTCACGGGCGCCAATAGGGTCACCAGCAGGTGATCACGCCACCCCCCCCGCCCCCAATGGAGCCTGACCAGATCCAAGAACCGGGGACGCCTATTGGCCGACACCGCATTGAACGCTCGGGTATTCTCCTCCAAAAAGCCCCTGATCCGCTCCGGACGCCACCGCATATTCACACAACATCCGCAACAGCCCTGCCTGAATGATTGACACTCGATCATATTGTCCACCTGATCGTCAAATTTTTCAAATGGCTAAAACAAGCCTGAGTCCGTTTTCGACTTCCGCCATGACGGACGACTCCAGCTTTTTGATTTTTTCCGTCAGGCATTGTTTGTCGACCGTGATCACTTGCGAGACGTTGACGACAGAGTCCTTGGAAAGTCCCGCATGTCGTGCCTTGATCAAGACATTGCCAGGAGCCTGGGCGAGTGCGATATTGGATGTCAGGGCTGCAACAATGATAGTGCTGATCCGACTGCGGTTGAACTCATCAGATTGAACAACGAGGACAGGACGCCGATAGCCTGGTGCTGACCCTTCCGGTTCACCCAGAGAAGCCCACCAGATTTCGCCCCGGTGCATCACCATTTCTCCTGGGAGATCACTGATGTCTGCATTTGAGAGAGGGCTGGATCAAGGCGGGAGTTCTCCTTGTCGTACAGGCGATTAAGCCGTTCCGTCACCCCGTCATTCCGACGTCGGGATAAAAATTCGACCAAGGCACGCGTGAACAAGGCGCTGCGACTCAAATGGCTCTGATGCGCAAAATTCTCAGCCGCGCTAAAAATGTCATCCGGTATTGATATGGCTGTTTTCATGATCAAATAGTATGACTAGGGTTATACTTTTGTCAATCACCATTGCCTAGGTGAACATCCGCCATTGAGGCGCGGCCTATTGGACGTCGCCGGTGGCTGGTTATGCGCCCATTATTTCACCGACGACTTGGCCAAAATCCCCTGCCACTCCAATGGACTATGCTGAAAGTTCTGGGTTCTCCAAGACTGAGCAATTCCAATGTCGTACCCGTAAGTTATCGTTAGGGGTCGTCTTGGCAACGAACGAACCAACAAACAGATCATGCAGGCTCTGTCGGGTAAGCCTATTGAAGATATAGAGGTAGATGATGGCTCCACCAGCTCCGAACAGAATGAAGCCTATCACGTAGCCTATGGGAGAGATCATCACGCTCGGAGAAATCAGAGCACCGTTAAGGAAGAAAGGGATGCCCAGCACAGCGTATCGCAGGAAGGATCGACCAATAGAAAGGTGCTTACCAGACCGATCAATAACTTCAATCTTCATGATGCGCTTCCCAATGGTCTGTCCTTTCCCCATCGCGCTGTTGAGTACGCCAAAATAGACCAACGCTATGGAGAACCCAAGTAAGCGACCCCAGCCACCCAGACGCGCCAGGGGATCGAACAGCATCAATCCGAGGATCAGTCCTGCCAGACCAAGACACAGACCATCAACCATCAACGCCAGTAGGCGCACCCAAAATCCACTTATGATTCTGTGATTCTGTTCCGTCATTGACGGTGCGTGACAAGCCGAATCAGATTCAGTGTTGCTTGTAAGCGAACTCACCTCTTCTGGTTGCGTGTATGGTCGCACCATCGGATCGGGACTTAGGCCAGACAGAGGAGGCGGCCCCGGCATTCGCTCCCGAGATTCGATTTCCACGTTAACCAAAGCAAAACGTGCATGATTCGCCACGCGGTTAATTGAGTTCCTGATGGAGAGCAAGTCCTCGCAGGTCTGCTTCTTTAGGTAAGCCTCGTATTCCGTGTCTTCCATATTGGCTCCCATGTCGAACGCCCGACTCACCGGCCATTCGGCCTGCTCTCAAAGGTCTTCAGCCTGGTACACTCCACAAGACGATCCAGCGTCCGAATCGTGAATACTTTGCCGTTGGTGGCCAGCAACATTTTCTTCATATCCTCACGGCGGACACCAAACCCCCGGCCCCCGATGCAGGCGATAACCTCGTAGCCGGGCTTGCCCCGCTTGGATGCGGCACGGCTTAGTTCTGCCAAGTGCTGAATCCTCGTGACTTTGTCACGCGCGGTACCGTCGTCTTCCGTGATCTTGGCCTCGATTATGACCTGGGGGTTAAATTCGCTGGGTATGATGAAGTCGGGTGCCTGATCAAATCCCTCTATCTTTTCAGCACGTTTTGTCTTCCTGAAGCTGATTCCCGCCTGATGCAGTACCTGCTCAATGGCATTTTCGAGGCTGTCCCCCACCAATTCGCTGACAGAATCACGATGGCCCGCAAAAGGACGGCCCAAGAAACGCTCATAAAGCAGCATGGCGTAAGGAACTCCTATTTGAGCCAAGGACCGAATGCCGGACGAACCGAACCGAGTATCAGCCTTATCGAGCCGATGAAGTCGGTCGGCAGGAATGTCTGGAACACCATCCTTGAGAATCGTTGCGGCTGTTTCAATTAGATTCCGGATACGTGTCCCCATCTCTCCCGTTGATCGCAACGGCTTTAATGGTGAGGAACGAATATTCCTGTCAAGTGTCCGAACAAAGCCTTGCGCAATATCCGTCTTGGATGCCTGCGAGGCGAGATACGCCCATTCCGGAGGTGTAAGGCCCAAGATAGCCCTTACAACGACGAAAGAAATGGGGCATTTCATGACTATGCCATAAAGAATCTCGCCATCCATGACCTTGAAACCATTTGTCCCTTGTTTCAACGCCTCATATCCGGTCTCAAAAACCGGAAACGTCACAAACCCTTCGCCTCGGGGCATAACCAGAAATTCCGAAGAGAGACAGGACACAACCGCATCAACGAATTTATCCGGCTTCCGCTTGATCTCGATGGGCGTGGCTTCAAAAGGGAATTTCATCTGCCTTGTCTCCATATTTTTCATGTTTCTCCATCGCCAAATAGCCGTTTTGAAGAGGGAACAAATGCTTTCTTTGTCCAAGGGCCGCCAGCACCTTCTCCACATCGCAATAGTTCCTCAACCACCCGTTCACCTGATCCAATTTTGCCTCGGTCGTCTGCTTCACATCCCAAGCGCTTCTCAGACTCCAAATTGCCAGCCGAATCAGATGACCATAGGCAACACACCGGGCATCACCTTCCGTAGGTTTTACACCCCCGGCTTCAAGCTGGCTTATATCCCCGGCGATCAGTTCGATAAGTTGCTTGAAATTATCAGGCATCCACTTGCGGGGAACCGCACCGGTACTTCGACATACAAAAACCGTATCCACAATGGATGACTTGGTTCCGGTGATATGGATGGAGGCGCCCATTTCCGCGGGACAAGGCAACGTGGCTGAGCAAACCAGTTTGGAATCCAACACAGCCACAGCAACGGAGTAATAGGCCTTTATATCATTGTGATGGAATGTGAACGCCAGCGGAGACCCTTTCTTGAGAGCAACCGCCATCCCCGTGAACACCCCCGCGAGTCCCTCGGTAAAGTGCACAATCCCCCGCCCCGCGGTCACATTTCCTGTAAGTTCTTCACGGCGCATAGTGCTGGCAAACCCAAAAGCCGGACACTCGGACATCAACTTACGCAGCCACACATAACAAAAATCCATCAGCTCGGAGTATTGGACATTCCCGAAATAGGGTGGATCAGTAAAAACGGCATCCAGGGATCCCGGGGGAAGTTTCTGAGTTGCGGAGTCGCGGCACTCGACCTTCACATATCGGGATGCCGACGAGTGCTTCCCGTTCCGTGACTCACCAATCCATTCGCCAGTCATGGGTACGACAACCTTGCCGGAAGTCTTGTGCCGTATCTCAAAAGGATCCTCACAATACATCTTGGCTTTGGCATATTTCTCTATGATGTTATGCCATCCGCCGCTACCCACCGGCATCTTGCTGGATGGGTTCAAAACCCCGAGCAAGTTGGATTCAGCGTGGATAAGTCCGATAGGAAACCCATGGACGGAGAAAATATCCAGAGATTTCAGCGCCATGGAGTCGTACCGGCACAACATGTTCTGATATCGCAAAAGATCGGAAAGATTGGTCGCCAACGCCTTTTGTACTCGCTCATTCTTCACAGCGTGAATCAACCGGCAACTATGCTCCAATCCCAACAACTGCCGATCATTGAACATGTCGCGGTATTGACGGCACCCCCAGCGGTGTAGGCGAGCCGTCTCATCACCATCCGGGATAACATCATCCGGGATAAATTTGGTTCGCAGTTTCGCCAGCGCTGCTTTCGCGGCAGCCACTTTCCTAAGATCATCCTCATCCGGCTTCTTGAAAAAGCGTCCCGCATGCGGAACCTTGCAACCAGGATGCGCATACTCAATTGCAAAGAGCCTATGGTCAAATGGTGCCGCCGGCTTGCCGGGGATCTTGTGTATTGCGCCGCATTCCGAACACTTGCAGGAACCGCGAACAACCCGCCCGGCTTCCTCAAGCGTTTTATTGCATGAGCGACATGGGCCAGGAGCCTTCCTATCCGCAACTTCATTCAACTCCCCGCAGCCGGCGCAAACCATGACATTCATGGGGTGACGAACATTCTCTGCCAACAAGTAACTGGGGAACAGATCAATGGAGTGCTTGCAGTGGTCACATTCCAGCACCTTGACCCAGAGAAAATATTTCACGTGGGCATCCGTCTTCCCGTCAAAGACACATCGGGTTCTGTAGAGGCTCCCCACCTCTGTTTCCAACGCCTGCCGCAGTTTTGCAGCAGTAGACCGATATGCATTAAGATCCAGATGCTCAATCTGCTCACGAACGATCCACCAGGCCAGTGGATTAATATCGGTACCGATGGAATCGCACCCCACCCGATTCGCTTCGATGAGAGGAGTCCCGCCACCCATGAAAGGATCGGCAACCCGCTTCCCCTCAAGGTGTTGGGATCGGTAAAACTCCTCAGCCAAGTCTCCCTCCACAAATTCGGAAAGCAATAAGCTGCGGAAAAGAGTCCCTGGGCGGCGGGCAAACCACTTATGCACAGCGATCAGGGGGCGGTAATTCTGCTGAATCTGCTTCTCACGCAAGGCCAAGCCAGAGACAAAAGGGATGCTGAATTTCTTTTCGATCATAAGTAATGCTCGCACCTAACTGACTCAAATATAGGGACTCTAAACTAATGCTTCAATGTTATTAAATGTTGTTAACCGAAGGACTTGTTTCAGGCGCAGGTTTCGCTATTACGGGCTCCGGTTCTGGCACCGGTTCCGACACAACAATCTCGGGCACTGGTTGCGATGCCTCAAACTCAGCCGGCGGTAGCACTTCCGATGCAGGGACGGGCTCGGGAACAGGGATCGGCGCCTGCTCAACGATGACAGGCGCAGGAGCAGCCACCTGCTCTTCTACGATAACCGGAACCGCGTCTATCACCACGGGAATTGGTTCTGGCCGCGGCTCCGGGGGCACGATCTCGGGCGCTGGTTGTGATACCTCAGACTCCGGTGGCGTCACCACTTCGGGTGCGGGGTCAGGTTCAGACACAGGCATCGGTTCCGGTGGCGGCTCCGGCATCGGTTCAGGCGGTAGCGGACCTGGCGGCGGCCCGGAAACCGCAGAGACCGAAGTTGACGCTACGGGCTCTGCAGGGGGTGCCGGAACGGGCTCACCTTCAGATTCGTCTAGGGCCGTTCCTTGCGGGTCGGTAACCGCCTGTCCGACAGGGTCAATCACGACGGCTTCAGGCATCTGAATCGATTCAGATGGCAGTTTTGGAGAGTTGTCGGGTTGTTCAGTTTCTGAATTTCCGAGAGAAACTGTCGGCTCGGGAGGCGGAGTTGTAACTAGGGATGGCACCTCTGGTTGAACTGTAACCGGCACAAGAAACGGCTCCAGAATCGTGACTGTCGGCTCCTCTACCGGGGCCGCCGGGATGACATCGGGGGCCGCCAGAACGTCTGGTGGTTCTGGAACTGTCGGCGGTACTTCGACAGGGCTCACCGCAGGCACGCTCACCGCAGGCGGATTCGGCACTGGAACCGGTGTAACTGATGGCGGCGGCCGCAGCGGTGGGGATGGCGCCTGCGGCAGTGGGTTGGTTGGCGTGATAACCGGCACCGGCTCGAGCAGGAGCTCACCGGGCGGCATACCCTGGCTCGCCATTTGAAGCCACCGGGCGGTGGCCTGACCAAGCTGGTTCACTGCCGACGGGTTACAGTCGGCTGGCAATCCAACTCCCGCTCTTCCAACCATGACGACGGGGCAGCCTATTCCGGGAAGTGGCAGGGCCCGCGCCGGAAAGATTACCAACCCTCCAATATCATACCGCGCCAAATTGGAGATACGGGCGACAGCCGCCACCGGGTCGGCAGGTAGACAGGCAACAAGGAGTCTGAATCCAGCCTGCGCGAGCGCGGGCTCCATGGCGGCAATCAGTCGATCCGCCCCGGGGTAATCGGCCGTGATGGCCAGCCCCACCAGTGAATTGCGCCCGGCAACCATGTCCAAAGCGGAAAGACTCGGCGCGTAACCCATCTGGCGGATGACCGCCTGGACCTTTTCTTCGGTGGCCCTGCAAATCCCATACTGTGACGCCCGGCCATTGACGACAGCCGAGACGGTCGCCGTAGATACCCCGGCGACAGCGGCCACATCGCGCTGCCTCGCCCCAGCCTTTATTCGTTTTCTAGCCATCTGAATCGATTCAGATCGCAGTTTTGCCCGATTTGGTCAAGGGAAATTAGTTAAAAACACCCGCTCCATCGGAAATTTCTTTGATCGGCTCCGGGGTCACGATCTCGGGTGCTGGTTGCAATACCTCAGGCTCATGCTGCGTCACCACTTCGGGTGCAGGGACAGGTTCAGACACCGGAATGGGCTCACCTTCAGATCCGTCAGGGGCCGTTCCTTGCGGTTCGCTAACCGCCTGTCCGGCAGGGTCAGTCACGACGGTTTCAGGCATCTGAATATGTCTTATTCCAACCCGGCACCCAAGCCGGGAGACTCCTTCAGGCTGAGCGTCCCACTCGGATCGGTGCTCACCTTGATCGTTTTCCGGACAAGCCGGCTCAGCCCTTGAAAATCTTCCAGAACGCGGCTTTTGAGCTCATTAACCATAGTCTGACCGCTGAACGCGACAAGGCTGATTAAAACCAGGGCACCGGCTTCGGCGGCGCACAGCAACCCCGAATACTCATCGCTACTCTTCGGATCCCGAACATACATCAGGTCAGGTCCCAGAAACAGGCCGTTACGGATACCCTCGGAAAGGGAGGAAACATCGGTACCGACTTCAACCTGGATGGACACCGAGTTCCGATGGCGAAGAAGATAGGAGAGATTCTGCTCCAGAATATAAATCACTTTGCTCCGGGTCTGGTTAATCCGATCCATGGCGGCATAAAGCAGCCGGGACAAGGCCTCCGGCGATGGACCGACGAAAATCACAATACCGCCTCCCGTTTGGTTCAACGCGGACTCCACGAGAGACACCTGTTCAGGCTGACTGAGCAGGCCGTCCAACGCAGGAATGTCATAAGTCATTCGCTGAATGGACACAAATACACTACCTCGCTGGGTGAGGTAGTACACCTTGAATCGGCCCAGTTTTGGCATTCCAAATGCGAAAACACCATGATTCCCTAGATCCGACGAACCGGAACGACGGGCGTTGCTAGCGAAAAACGCCAGGGTATCGCGAATATCATCGGGCGTAAACACGGCATTGATGATGATCTTGAACGCGTCTCCTGTTTTTTCAACAGGCGGGGCCCCCGCAACCAGCAAAACCTGGGAAAAACGGTTCCCCTCGCCAAGATAAGCCAAGATTTTTGACGCATAATTCATATCGTTCTCCTGAAATTGGTCTCCACCCCAATACGCTCCGCGCCTATGCCATTTCCGAATCTACCCGACTCATACGGCATGAGCAAGAAATTCAAACCTCTATTCACCATTTGCAAACCGCCTAGCAAAGTGCTTAAATCTTCTGTAGAGGGAATGGACGTGATGGACAGGAATGGATATCGCGGGGTTTGGCAGGTTGCCGAAGCGAGATCCGGAAGTCCGGAACACAGACCCTCAGGAGGACGCGACCATGAGTAAGTATACTGTCGTGGTTGCCGATGCGCTTCGCGCACGGTTCTTTTCCCTGCAAGATTCAATGACCCCGGAACTCGAATCCAGTCCCCGCTTGATGGAGCGGGAATGTCTAGTGAACCCTGAAAAAGCAAAAACAAGCGCCCAACGCCGCGAAAAGTCAAATAACGGGCGGGTGTTTGAGGATCATCGCGAACGGCATGCTCTGGAAGGGCAGCGGCATTTCACGGGACTAATTATCAAGGAAGCCCTGAAACAAACCCGCAAGGCGGATTCGCATTCCCTGGTTCTGGTGGCCGGACGGAAAACCCTGGGCCTGCTCCGGGAAACACTCGCGTCCATCAAGACCAATGGCCTGGCGATTCAGGAATGGGACCGGGATCTGACCGGCGAAACCCCACAGAAAATCCAGGAACTGCTGGCCAAACGCAAACTCATCCCGGCCATGAAGAAACCGGCCCGACAGGCGCGGAAGTAGACGATGACGGGGCGGGCGCTTTAGAAATGCCCGCCCAGAAGAAGACGAAGGATGAACATGGAGATGGGGTAGATAATACGATCCAACACCCCGAGCCAGAGCAGTCCGAAAAGAATAAAGATTCCGTATCGCTCAATGCTTAAATACTGGTCGTCCAACCCCCTCGGAAGAAGTCCGTAAAGGACGCGGGATCCGTCCAGCGGCGGGAGCGGGATCAGGTTGAACACCCCGAGGGCCACGTTTGTGGCGCAAAAATAGGCCAGAAACCAGCCCAGCACCTCTGAGTACGGATTCACCAACTGAAACAGCAATCCTGCGACAAGGGCCAGAACAAAATTCACCAGGGGGCCGGCGGCACCCGTGATCATGATCCCCCTCTTGAGATTCCGGAAATGATAGGGATTGATGGGGACGGGCTTCGCCCACCCCAGTAGCACCGGACTTCCCGTTACAATCAGAATGATGGGAAGGATAATGGATCCGAACAGGTCAATGTGAGCCATCGGATTTAGCGTCAACCGGTTGGAATTCGCCGCCGTGGGATCTCCCAGCCGGTAGGCCGCATAACCATGCGCCACTTCGTGGAGAATGATGGAAAACCCCAACGATACCAACTTGATGACAAACAAAATAATCGCTTCAGGACTCATAATGGGGCGGAACTATACACAACCGTTCACTAATAATGCAACTATCTGTCAGCAAGCCTCATAATCGTAATCATAATCATAATCGTAATCGCCTACCCCAGAAAGGATTACGATTATGATTACGATTACGATTATGATTTTGAATACGATTGTTTGAAATTCCTTGACCCCTCCCTCCCCCCTCCTACAGGATGTCCCACATGAGCACAGCAGAATCAATCTTATCCATGGAACACCTCGCCTCGCTTTGTAAGCGGAGAGGCTTTATCTTTCAAAGTTCTGAAATCTACGGCGGGATCAACGGATTCTGGGATTACGGTCCGCTCGGGTGCGAATTGAAACGCAACATCCGTGACGCCTGGTGGCAGGATATGGTCCGGGACCGCGAGGATGTCGTGGGTCTCGATTGTTCGATCATCATGCATCCCCGCATCTGGGAGGCCTCCGGCCATGTCGGCGGCTTCACTGACCCCATGATTGACTGCCGAGGCTGCAAAAAACGATTCCGCGCCGATCAGTTGTTCGAGGAACTGGGCCTCAAACCCGCTGAGAGCACCAAGGTTGAGGAGAAGTTCAAAGTTCCCGAGGGAACCAAATGCCCGGCCTGCGGCTCCAAGGAACTGACGGAACCCCGCGCTTTCAACCTGATGTTCAAGACCTTTGTCGGCCCCCTTCAGGATGAATCGTCCGTCGCCTACTTGCGCCCGGAAACCGCCCAGGGTATCTTTGCCCAGTTCGGAAATGTGCTGGCCACCTCGCGGCAGAAGGTGCCGTTCGGCATTGCCCAGATCGGGAAGGCTTTCCGCAACGAGATCAATCCCCGGAACTACACCTTCCGGTCACGCGAATTCGAGCAGATGGAACTGGAATTTTTCATCAAGCCCGGTACCGATCAGGAATGGCACAATTACTGGGTGGCGGAACGGATCAAGTGGTATCAGTCCATCGGACTTCCCAAGGAGAGCATCACCCAGTATGTCTACGACAAGGCCGAACTGGCCCATTATGCCAGCGCCTGCGTGGACATCATGTATGCCTTCCCCTTCGGCATCCAGGAACTCGAGGGCATTGCCGCACGGGGCAACTTCGACCTCAGCCGCCACCAGGAATTCAGCGGCAAATCCATGGAGTACTTCAATCAGGAAACCAACGAGAAGTTCATCCCTCACGTGGTGGAACCCTCCGCCGGCGTGGATCGCATCGCCCTTGCGCTGCTCTGCAACGCCTATCATGAGGAATGGATTCCCAAGGACGGCCCGGCGATTCCGGCGGAGCCAGGGAAACAGCCTCCGGAAGGCTTCGAGGCCCGCACTGTGATGCGGTTCGCCCCGCGCGTTGCACCCATCAAGGTCGCCGTGTTCCCGCTCCTGAAGAACAAACCCGAACTGGTGGATAAGTCGCGAGCCCTCTTCAACACCCTGCGCCGTCACTGGCCCTGCTTCTACGACCAGACCGGCGCCATCGGCCGTCGCTATCGTCGGCAGGATGAAATCGGAACCCCGTTCTGCGTGACCGTTGACTTCGATACACTTCAGGACAATACCGTCACCCTTCGCGAACGCGACTCCATGAAGCAAATTCGGATTCCGATCGACCAGCTGGAGACGGAACTCCTCGCAAGGATGGGGTGATGAAATTCCGGTTCATGGTCTGTGGGTTGGGATCTGTGGTCGCGGCGCTTGGCGCCGCCGCCCAGACCAACTCGGCCCCGGTGGCGGCCGTAGCACCCACCGCCGCCGTCGCCGAACTGCCTTCGGTAGAGACCTTAATGAGCAACCTCCTGGCCCGCCTGCCGGCCAAACCCATCCGTCTCTCCGGCGACCTCCTTACCGCGCCGGAGGTGGGGGAGAAAAGCAGGCTCACCATATCCATCCAGCTGCGTTATCCGCGCGAGGCGACCTACACCATCGGGGATGCCTTCGGCAAACCACTGGAACAATTAACCGTACTCCGGGATAATGGACGCGTCTCATTCCTCTACCTGACGGGCGACCCGATGCGGGGCGCTCCGGCGCCTTCCCTTGACCAGGTCATCCAGAACACCGGACTATCCTGGATGGACCTCACCCTCGGATTCCTGTGGTGGAACGGCGGACAAATTATCGGCCAGGAGGAGAATCGCGGGCAACCCTGCTATGTCCTCGACCGCCACGCCCCCATCGGTGGAATGGCGCCCTATGCGAGTGTCCGGATCTGGGTGGATAAGCGGGTCTCCATGCTGCTCCAGGCGCACGGCTACGATAAGTTGGCCAACCTCACCCGTCGGATGTCTGTCAAAAGTTTCAAGAAGATCAATCACGACTGGATGATTAAGGATCTCGAAGTGGAGGATCTATCGCGCCAAATCACCACAATCCTCCGCATCCGGGATGCTGTAGCCGCAGGAGAACCCGCCCCATGAAATATTTCCGTTTTCTGGCTCTATTAGTATCCCTCCTGGCCTTGCCCGCAGGAGCCGCAACGAATACCGTGCCCGGCAAGGTCTATATCATTCCTATCCACGACGTCATTGACACCGCACTGGTGTATGTGATCCGCCGGGGCCTCACCGAGGCCGAAAGCGAGGGGGCTGAGGCGATCATTTTTGATATGGACACCCCGGGCGGACGGGTTGATTCCGCCGAGGAAATCCTCACCCTGCTACGGGGTCTCAAGGTCCCCACCTATACACTCGTCAACCCTAACGCCATCTCTGCCGGCGCCATCATCGCCATGGCCACCGACCACATCTATATGACCCCCGGAAGCAAGATCGGCGACGCTATGCCCATCATGCTGGGCCTGACCGGCGAGGTTCAGCCCATGCCCGAATCCGTTGAGGAAAAATCCGTTTCCTATGTCGCCGCCATGATCCGGGCCGCCGCCCAGCACCGCGGTCACGACCCGAAACTCGCCGAGGCCATGGTCCGGCGCGATTCCGAATACAAAATCGGCGATGAGGTTATCTCCAAGAAGGGGCAACTCCTGACCCTGACCAACAAGGACGCCGAACGCCCGGTCGGCCCACAGAAAAAAAATCTGCTCTCAGAGGGAACCGTGGAGGATCTTGACGCACTCCTGAAAAAGATTGGCAAGGAGAACTGCGAACAGATTGAACTCACCGTCAGCAGTGCCGAGGAAATCGCCCGGTTTATTGAATCTTTCTCCATCATCATTCTCGCACTGGGCCTGCTAGGACTTTACATCGAATTCAAAACTCCCGGATTCGGGTTGCCGGGCATACTGGGTGTCCTCCTCCTGGCCATCTGGTTCTGGGGCTCCCACATTGCGGGGCTTTCGGGGCTGGAAGAAGTCACTCTGTTTCTCCTGGGAATCGTCCTTCTCTTTGTGGAACTGTTCTTATTTCCAGGGATCCTGCTCCCCGGTATTATGGGAATCATCCTGATCATCGCATCAATCCTGATGGCCATGATCCAGCATTATCCCGGGGATCCCTGGTATCCTTCCCTTCCCCAGCTTTCCTTCTCCGTGATCGAATTTTCAAAATCCCTGCTCCTCTCCGCCGTGGGGTTCGCTTTGGTGGCGGGGATTCTCCCCAAAACACGGATGTTCAGGAAGCTGGTTCTGGATAGCGCCACCTCCCGCACCGACGGATTCACGGCAGCGTCTGACACCTCTTCGCTGGTCGGCCGTCAGGGGGTCACGGAAACCCGCTTGAATCCCGCAGGAGCGGCACGCTTCGGCACCCAACGCCTGAATGTGGTCACCCGGGGTGATTTTTATGAAGTTGGCGAAGCGATCGTGATTGCCGAAGCCCACGGGAGCCGTATAATTGTCGACCGTATCAAGAAAGCTTAAGTTTATGGACACTACCACGCTGTTGATCATTCTTCTCGCCGCGGGCACCTTGTTGATCGGGGCTGAAATTTTCGTGCCAGGCGCCGTCCTGGGCACCCTCGGGGGCATGGCTCTATTCGCCGCCGTCATCGTGGCGTTCGGAATCAGCAATGCCTGCGGCTTTTACACCCTTTTCGGAGTGCTCATCCTGACGGTTCTCACCGTCGCAGTCTGGATTAAATTATTCCCCCGCTCGGGAATCGGGCAGAAAATGACCCTCAACGTAGATGGAAAGACTTTCAAGTCATCGGATTCCAAGCAGGCCCTTTTAGGCCGATCAGGAACCGCCGCATCCCAACTCAGGCCAGCCGGATTTGCCCTGATTGACGGTCAGAGGTTGGATGTGGTTGCCGAAAGCGGAATCATTGAGCCGAATCAGCCGGTAAAGATTGTCAAAGTCGAGGGAAACCGCATCGTGGTCCGGAAGGTTGACGCGTGAGTTGCAGAGCCGCGGCTATCCTCTCCGTCTTATTGCTGACATCCGTCTGCAAGGCCGTTGATTTTCAGTCGGCCGACAACTTCCTCGTCGCCGACAACCAGACGAGAACCAATGAACTCTGGGCGCAAGGAAGGACCGTAACCTTTTCCGGACTGGCCGAAGACGATTGTTTCCTGCTGGCCGACAGCATCAATCAGGCAAACCCAACCAACCCTGCCACTGTGCGACTTCCAGGCATCTTCAAATCCGATCTCTGGGCAGCCGGGGAAAGCGTGGACATGACTGGCTTCACCTCGCACCATGCGCGGCTGGCTGCCTTGAAAACATGCACCATCAACGGATCCATCGGCCGGAATCTCATGGCCTTCGCCCCCACCCTGGTGCTTGGCACCAATACCACTGTAGGGGGGGATATCTTTCTGGTCGGTCAGGATATCATTGTGAGCGGAACGGTTTCAGGCAACTCCCGCATTCTCGGGACGAAGGTCACGCTTGCTGGCCATTTCAAGGGGAACCTGAACGTCACCGCAAGCGATATCACGGTCACGCCAGGAACACGAATTTCCGGTAATCTGGTGTACCGAATGGACCGGGATCTGGTTCTGGACTCCCGCGTGGAACTGGGCGGAAAAATGATCCGGCAGGAAATCCTTGAGCCAGAGGCGGCGGCGCCCATAACCTCCGCAGACCTGATATTGCAATTGGCTCTTCTTTCGGGCGCCATTCTGGTGGGGCTTGTCTTTGTCTCGCTGATGCCCGGGGTTGTAGCCCTCAGCGTTCACAAACTCTCCGAATCCGTCTGGCGCTGCATCCTCTTCGGCTTCGTCACCTTTGCCATCATCCCCATGATGGCGTTCTTCCTGCTTTTCACCCTGATCGGAATTCCTCTGAGCATCATGCTGATCCTGGCCTATACTCTCCTGATGTATGTCAGCAAAATCATCACCGGCCTCTTTGTGGGACATCTGCTGCTACGTCGTAAAACGCCACTCCCGCCCAACCTTCTTTTTCCTGTCATGGCATTGGGGTTGTTGATACTGTACGCGGCCAGTAGCCTTCCGTTCCCGTTTGGCATTCTGTTTTGGTTCATTATGACGCTTGCGGGAATGGGTGCCCTGGTCGGAGCCATTCTGGATCGTCGGATTCCGGTTATGGTGTCCTATCCCCAGGATCCGGCGACTAAACCGCCGCCTTTGCCGGGAAACTTTCCGCCCGGGGCGGTGTAGAATAATGTGTAATGGTAAGGGTTCGAGTCAATAAAAGGAGCGCTTATGTGGGTCGTTAATAATATTGTTGGGGTTCTGTTCATCCTCTCGGCGATTATCGCCTTCATCATTCTGGGAGTCTTTTTCTACTTCATCAAGGTTTGGGTGCGGGCCCTGATGTCCGGTGCCCGGGTGCCGATCCTGTCCCTCGTGGGCATGAAACTGCGCCATGTTCCGCCACTGCTGATCGTGGATGCCCGCATCCGTCTGATCAAAGCAGGCCTGAGCCTGGACACCGACCCCCTCGAAGCCCACTTCCTCGCCGGTGGCGATGTGATCAATGTGGTCAATGGCCTGATCGCCGCTGACAAGGCCAGCATTGCGCTCACCTTCCAGCAGGCGGCGGCCATCAACCTGGCCGGACGTGATGTGCAGGAGGCCGTTCGTACCAGCGTTATCCCGAAAGTCATTGATTGCCCCGATCCCCAGAAGAGCCAGGTGGCCATGTTGGACGCCGTGGCCAAGGACGGTATCCGCATGCTCGTCAAGGCTCGCGTAACGGTTCGCACAAATCTTGAGCAACTCGTCGGCGGCGCCGGGGAAGACACCATCATTGCCCGTGTCGGACAGGGTATCGTGAGTGCTATCGGCTCATCCCCCTCCTACAAGCACGTCCTTGAGAATCCCGATGCCATCAGTCGCCGGGTACTGGAAAGCGGACTGGACTCTCAAACAGCCTTTGAAATCGTCTCTATTGATATCGCCGACATCAGTGTTGCCGGAACCGGCGCCAAGGATGTAGCCAACGTGGGCGCCATGCTGGAAACAGAACGCGCCGAGGCGGATAAGAAACTGCGCCAGGCAGAAGCCGAAGGCCGCCGCGCCATGGCAGTTGCACGGGAGCAGGAAATGCGCGCCCTTGTGCAGGAAATGCAGGCCCGCGTAGTCGAGGCCCAGGCTGAAGTGCCCCGGGCAATGGCCGAGGCTTTCCGCAAGGGAAATCTGGGCGTCATGGACTTCTATCGCATGCAGAACATCCAGGCCGACACGGATATGCGCAAGACCATTTCCGGCGAAGGCCACGACACGCAGAAGCCGCAGGGGTAAGGGCCTCATTACTTTGATGAATTTTCTACCCATAGCCGCATCCGATATGGACATTGTCATCGGTATTATTGCCGTGATCGGATGGATTGTGGCCCAGGTCATGGGCAAAAGGAAGGCGGGCGAAAAGACCGAGACGCCACCCGGCGAAACGGTCTCGCCTGCCAACCCCCAAGACGAGCTTCGAAAATTCTTCGAGGAGATGGAAAAAACCTTGAAGCCGGCGGAGCAACCCAAGACGGTTCCCCCGCCGCCCCTTCCAATACCCCGCCACCCGGCCAAGCCCAGGCGGGAACGCCCGGTGGCCGAGCACATTCATACGGTTGAGTCTGTGCCGGTCTATTCGCCCCCGCTCCAGTCCGCCCAGGAAGCCGCTCGTGTGTTTATGAGGGCGGCTGAGCGCGCCGCCGCTGTGCCCACGATTCCGACAGTTCCCAAGCCGACCTTGGTGCTCGCGGGTTTTCAGGACCGGATGGCGCTTAGAAAAATGATTGTGACGATGGAAGTGCTGGGGAAACCCGTCGCATTGCGACCCGCTTAACCTAG
>JBAXMJ010000033.1:0-22717 GCA_037134355.1 bacterium
ACGATTAAGTTACTGCCCAGGATTGGCTTTTATGAAATCTCCCGCAGTTTTGGGTTAATAGAAAGAGGGTTTCGCGGGATCGGAAAATGGTGGAATAGGAGGTGATGATATTGGACATCACCAGCATGGCCCCCAATCCCAAGAAGAACAGGGAGAAGAGCCGACGGGTGATCATAAAGCCTCCGCCGCCCAGACTCGCGAGGAATTGAAATCCGTTCAGGAACATCATGAAAAATCCACCAGTCATTCCCGCTGCGAAAAGGAGGATGAAGACAGTTTTGAAAATGGATTCCCTCTGGAGGATGCGCCGCAGATTGCGGAGTGTATTCCAGTTCTTCATCCAGATGGCGGTGAGGGGGGACATAAGGAGGTAACAGGGTTCAGGGTTCAGGGTTTTGTGTTTGAGATTCGGTGGAGGCGGTGAGGTTGAGGAAGATGTCTTCAAGGGAGCCTTTGTCGCCGGATTGGGTTCGAAGATCCCCGAGTTTCCCGAGGGCGATGAGGCGGCCGCCTGAAATGATGCCAATCCGGTCGGCAATGTCTTCGGCCAGGGCGAGAATATGGGTGGTCAGCAGGATTGTCATGCCGTCCCGAACCTTCGCCCGGAGCAGGTTCTTGATCATGCGGATGGAGTGGGGGTCGAGGCCGATCAGGGGCTCATCAATGAAGATGACCTTAGGGATGTGGATGAAGGTGGCAATGTAGAGCAGGCGCTGTCTCATGCCGTGGGACAGTTCGCCGATCAGGGCATTACGCGCCTCCTGCAGGCCGAACTGTCTTAATGAAGACTCGATATGTCCAGACAGGTCGGGATGGGCGACATTGTAAAGCCCGGCCACAAACTTGAGGAATTCGACCGGGGTTAGTTTCTCATAGAGGAAAGGCATATCCGGGATATACCCCATGATGCGCTTGGCTTCGACGGGTTGCTTCTGGACATCGAAGCCGCCGATGCGGATCGTGCCGCTGTCAGGACGCAACAGGCCGGTCATCATCTTGATCGTGGTTGTTTTCCCGGCGCCGTTCGGCCCCAGAAAACAGAACAATTCACCGGCCGGTATTTCAAGCGACAGATCATCTACCGCCTGAACGTTGCCGAATCGTTTATTGAGATGCTGGATTGAAATCATGGAATCTCCACTTTTAGTTGTCTGATTAGGTTCATCAATGTCATGGGTTCCGCCACATCGTTCGCGACCCGTGCGCGATCACCGGAGTTCATGCCGAGGGATAGGGCTTCCTTTGCCGTACAACTTTCCATAGCCAGGCCAAACGGGGCTTCTTGCCGGATCGTCGTCCCTTCGGCGTCCATCCAGAAGAGGGTTTCCATGCCGTCCATTTTGGCGGTCATGACGGTGGTCTCATTTGTGCGGTTTCGCAGGACCAGTGTTTCGCGGCGCAGGGCTCGCACGGTCACGTCCTGGGCCGCGAGAGTGACGGGGTTAAAGATTCGAAGCGTGATCTGCTTGCCCGGGGAGAGGGCCTTGAGCGATAGCTCGGTCATGGGAGAGTAGATCACCGCGTCATCAGGAATGACAATCGAGAGGGTCTGGACGGAGTTTTCGCTTTTGATTTTGACGTCGAAGGTGTTGCCTTGAAGGCGCTTCCCATCCACCACGATGGTATAGCCGGATGAGGAGAGCGAGAAGTGGAAGAGTTGCAGGTTGTACAGGGCGTCCACCGTGGCGTCCGAGATGACTGAAATGCGCTGACGGGACCCCAGAACAGTGACGGAGAGGAGGGTGCGGTTATTCAGAAGGTATTGGCGGGTGGCATTTTTCTCCTCCACATCCACCGACGTGTGTGTGTATCCGATGGCTTGGTTCTGAAAAGAAATAATCATCCACCGGTCCATGATCATCATGCCGCGGTCCAGGAAAGGTCGATACCCCAGGGACGAGCGATTGCGAAGTCCCGGATAGGCCTCGCTGAAGATCAGCCATCCCATGGCGCCAAGCCAGAGCAGGATGATGGATCCTGTTGCGATCAGGCGCTTGGAGGGAGGCTTCATGGTTGTTGCAGGATATAGCGCAGTACGTCGTCAAGCGTGGTGGCCATCGGGCTGTGAAGGGCGGCCAGTTTGGCCTCCGACTGGTGTCCGCCGGTCATCAGGAGGCAGGGGATTCCCATGGCTTGGGCGACCTCATGATCGTGTGTGGTATCGCCTATCATCAGTGTATTCGAGCGGGGAAGGCCAGTTTTCTTCAGGAGGGAATGACCTAGATCCATTTTTGAGGCGGCATAGAGATCGTTCAGTCCGTAAATGTGTTCGAAGTAGTGGATGATGCCCCGTTCCTTCAGCATGCGTTTCAGGAGGCCTTGTTCACAGGCGGACAGAATAGAAAGGCCGATGCTGTGGGCTTTTAAGGTATCCAACGTGGCTTTGACACCCTGGCGCAAGGGTGAGGCGAGTGAGGTTGTGGCATAAGCCTCATGGTATTCGACGGCTACGGCGTCCCAGTTGTCACGGGAGAAGTCGAAGCCGAGTTTGAGGTAATAGTTCCGGACCGGGAAGTCGAAAACATCCAGATATTGCTGAACCGTGACGGCTGGCAGGTGGCGGCGGTCGAGGAGCGTATTGATGGCGTCAACGCAGGCTTGGAGATCATCCAGCAGTGTCCCGTTCCAGTCCCAGATGATATGTTTGCAGGGTGCCATGACTGGCAAAAGAATGCTCAAATTGACCGACTTGCGCGAGAGATTTTTACGATTTGCTTAAAATAAATTGAAGAGTATAGTCGTTTTGTTATTAGCCATCATGATTTTGGGAACACAATCAAAATGCGGGAAGGCCCTTCGATGCCGCTCAGGGCAGGCCATGGTTGAGTATGTCGTGGTGGTGGGGATTTTGCTGGCGTCTACCGCGATTATGACCCTTTTTTTGAGTGTATTTAGGGATTACGGGACAAGGGTGTTGAATCTGGTCGGGTCGGAATATCCATAGGAGGCGAATATGAAGCAGAATCGGAAAAGCGGGCAGGGAATGGTTGAGTACATTATCATCGTGGCCGTGATTGCCTTGGCGGCTATCGCGGTTTTCGGCATTTTCGGCGACACCATCCGAGCCAAGATGGCGGGCGGGGTGAAGCAATTGGATACCGACAAGGGCACCGAGGCGGATGCCGCCGTGGCGACCAAGTCCGAGCAGTATCTGAAGGATTTGAAGTAAGCTGTTCGCTTTGCATGGCTATCCTTGAACCGTAACCATTCAATTTCCGGATCCTGTTCAGGACAGGGATTGATTGAATCCTGTATTGTGGTCGCCTTGGTTTGCCTTCTTTTTTTCTGTATTTTTCAGCTTTCTCAACTGTTCGCCGCGCAAGAGGTTCTGAATTATGCAGCCGGGCGGGGCGCCCGCGCCCGGACGGTTGGGTTCAATCATTTCATGGTTGAAAAAACAATCCGGGTTGGCGCCATACCTAATGCCGGGCGACTCATCAACCCCGTCCACACCGGCGGACCTTCCGGCCAGTATGCGATTGAGTCGGCGCGGATTCCGCTTTATCTCGGGGGCGAGAGTGAAGGCATGTTAAAGGCAATTCTGGATTATAGTGCCTGGGATACGATTATTTTCGGCGCCTCGTCCTCACTGGGGGACGGAACATTGCAGCAGAACATAGAGCAGGAAGTCTCCCTGACGAATAATCCTTTTCACCGTGCCTTCTATGCTTCTGATTCCATTACCCTGAAGGGGGACTGCACCCTGGACGAGCATTACTCCCTTTACCTGGACGAGGCCGGATGGTGAACCGGATGTCAAGCCGCTCAGGGCAGGCTCTGATTTTTATCATCATGATCCTGGTGATCCTGGCGTTTGTGGGGCTGTGGAATTTTGATCTGCACAAAATCATCTATGTCAAGTCGTTGAGTCAGAATGCCGGTGATTCCGCGGCACTGGCGGGGGCGCGATGGCAGGCGACTTCACTAAACCTCATCGGCGATCTGAATGTGATGCAGGCGGTGGCGTTGACCCGGGGGGACACCGATGAGGCGGCCGCCATTAGTGAATTGCAGGCCAGGCTGTGCTATGTCGGCCCCATGATCGGGTTGGAGGCCGCCCAGCAAGCTGGAAAAAACAACGGGCTTTTCAACAATGACCGGTTTACCGCCCGCCTGTTCAAGCATGCTGATGCGGTCTTGACGGATTACCGTGCAACGGGGCCCGACGGCAGGATGTTGTTCAAGGAGCCCTTCCCGGGGTGCTGGGCCGAGTATGCCGAAATGATTCAAGCCGTTGCCCGAAATGGCGTGGCGGTGGGGCCTGACAATGCCCGCTACTATTCCGATTCATCCGGAGGAAGCCTGCTGCTGATGCCGGATTTTTATGACGCTGTGGCCGGAACGGATTGGTGTTGGTTCTATCACCATGCCTATGACCTGCTGAAGACTTATGTTGATTACCACTCCTGGCCGCCTCTTCCCGATATCATTCCAACACCTGAACCCTTGAATTGCGAGTATTTCGGGCTCGGTCTCAGGAGGTTGGATTTGATTGGGGATGCCCGCGCTCTTTCGGCGATGGACTCTGCTAGGGTGGAGCGCGACCTTTCTCCAGATTCCCTTAGTTCAAACCTGAGCTCAAAGGTGTCCTCCTGGTATTGTTATGATGAGGGGGTCTGGGGATCCTGGGATTCCATTTCCACGGAGGGGGAGAGTGGGTTCCCCGCCACGGGGCCGGTTAAATCCCAATATGACTACGCCGGAGGCGATGCCGTGACCCGGGTTATGGCTTCGTCACCACGCCTGACGCCCGGGGCGGGAACCAGCAAGATTACCTGGACCGCTGCCGCCAAACCTTTTGGGTATCTGGTGGTTGGCGGAACGAAGATAAAGCCCAATGAATACGGGCTGGTTCTGCCAGCGTTCAGAGAAGTTAGGCTTATTCCCACGGATACCTCCTCGGCTCCTGCGGGCGGCTCTTTCAATCTGGACTGGCGGGATCACATTGAAGGACATCTCGATGATTATCTGGCCATGGGAAAGACCGTTCCGGGTTGTTACTATTGCATGTCACTGCTGGTTTGGGAAAACCCTGTATTCCGGAAGACGGGCTATGACTGGCTGGAGCTCAACAAATTGTCTTGCCGCACCTACGGTAGCGGTGGCGGACGAGGTGGTGGTTCGCGGAGAGGCCATTGAGTATGAAATCTAAGATTTTAGATCAGAGATGCTCTGGTCAGTCCATGGTGGAATTCGTGGTGGCGCTGGTGTGTATTCTGGTGCTGGTGGCGGGAATCATTCAGATTTCCGTGCTCGGGTTCAAGCAGTCCAAACTCATGAACGAAGCCCGACGAGAGGCTGGTCAAAAGGCGATGCTTGAGGCTTCTCCCTTTTCCGGGCCCCGGTTTATTTCCGCTTGTATCGTTGGATCGGATGAAATCGCTTATTCCCTGGATGATGGGAAGATTGACGGGGATGTGGTGGATCTGACGTCCGGGGTGGCCAGTCACGCGAAACCGGACGCCTTGAAAGCACTCTGTCCCGATAACCCGGTTTCGGCTCTGGCCGGAAGCGCCTTTCCTCATCTCATCTTTGGCCTTGTGGAAAGCGAGAAGAAGGAGAGTGTTGATCTCATTCCCATCATCCGGGAACTGGTTTACCGGAAGGATTCGGTCGAGCTGAAGGGAACGGTCTGGATGACCTGGACAAAGGGGCTGTATTGATGAGGGGTCTGACACGACCCTATCAAGTCTGGATTGCCGCACTGGGCGCGAGCCTGTCTGCCGTTCTGGTGCAGGCGGCAGTCTTTCAAACGGGAGGGGGCACCGGGGGCAATCTTTTTGATCCTGGCTCCTTCGGGCGATCCCTCTATCGAACGGCGATGCAGATCAACGGCGGGCGGGCAGAGGTGAGCGTGATCGCTTGCGACGAGGGGAAGGGATCCCTTCGCGCTGCGTTTAAGACTCACGAGCAGGCGGGAACCGGGTGCTATGTTCCGGGCGAATCGCTGGGGGTGGGGCAGGTGACCCGGGACGGGCGAACCCTGCGTCTGGTTACCCTGAAATCTTCCTCCGAAGCCCCTTTATTGATGGTGGCCGTGGCGCAATCGGTCAGCGAGGCGAAAGCCTCCCAATCCAGTGAGGGGCGCCATCAGATTGATGAGATTCCCATTCCCTCCGGTTCACGGGTGTTGAGTTTTCAGAGAAATGACGACTCGCGAACCTCCTTGGAACGATTGACCGTGCGGATGGCGACTGAAGGGGTGCGCAGGTATTATGATGCCATTTTGGCGCGAGATGGCTGGTCACGGCTGTTGTCCGAAACACCAGAAAGCGGACTGATGGTCTTTGTGAAGGGTGCGTCGGTGTGTTGCGTCGGGGTCGGCGCCGCAGATTCATATGGAGAAAGCCGCGTTACCCTGCTACATAAGCAGGGTGCAGTGAAATGAGCGACAGGAGTATGCAGTCATGAAACAACGCATGGTGTTGATCATATCGGTGGTGGTTGGGTTATTGGCGTTCTGGATGACGCGGAGTTATTTCCAGTCGCGATTGGCGGAAATTGACCGGGAACGGGAACGGTTGTTTTCCAGCGAGAAACGCGTGGATGTTCTGGCGGCGAAGCGGGATCTACCCGCCGGCACGGTGTTGGTCAAGAAGGATCTCTCCGCCAAAAGCATTCCCGGTCGTGAAGTCAGTAAAAACACGATCACGGTCGAGGATTCTGAGCGGATATTCAACAAGAAGCTCAAGTACAGCATGGATGCAGAAGAGACGCTCATGTGGTCGTATGTGGATGTGCCCTTCCGGCCCGGTTCCGGCCTTGCTCCCGTGATTCCCCAGGGAATGCGTGCCATATCGCTGGCCATCAGCGGGGCCGCCGGAGTCAGTGGCCTGCTGCAACCCAATGACCGCGTGGATGTTCTGGGCTCCTTCACCTTTCCCTCCCGTAAGGATCCTGAAAAAACAGAGTGGGTGACGTTGACCATGCTGCAGGATGTCACTCTTCTCGCCACCGGTCAGACCCTGGGCCGGACCGATGCGGGAGACCGGAGTCGCGCGAATAACGGGTACAATACGGTGACCGTTGCGGTAACGCCCCGTGAGGCGGAGTTGCTGGTGTTCGTGGAGAATATGAGAGGGCATCTGACCTTGTCGCTCCGGAACCCGGAAGACATCAGTTTTGAGAAAAATCTACCCGAAGTAAACTTTGACCGGGTGGAAGCCGCATTGCCTGAATTGAACGCCTACCGTCAGCAGATTATCCGGAACAAGAGCGGCCGATAATGTATCTTGAAATACGAAAACCTGATGACAGTGTGAAGGTGACCGAGTTGCCTGCCGGGCTTTATTCGGTGGGTTCCGAGCCCGAGAACCAGATCACGCTTCCTGGAGCAGGGGTGTCTGGTCGTCATCTGATCCTGAATCTCAGGGGTGGTGCCTGCTGGATTGAAGACCTGACATTCGGGGGAACGCTCCTGGAGGGTTCTGTGATTCACGGCCGGTGTGAGCTCCTGGAGGGACAACACTTGAAAGCAGGGGGGTACACGCTTCGTCTCCTTTCCGAACTTCCGCGTCCAGTTGCTGTTCGTGCTGAACCCGAGACGGCGCCTGCTGCACCCATTCCGCAGCCCGCGCCGCCTGTTCAGCCGTTGCGCGTGCCCTTGCGGGTGGAGCGTGATGAGCGCCTGGTGGCCCGTCGACAGGCGGTTAAACAGCAGATCCATAAGGAATTGCTGGAGCGCATGGATATCAAGCGCCTGACAGCGTCCCACGTTGAAGAGGGCGAATTGCATCGCCGGGTGCTGACCACGGTAGAGGGAATTGTCAAGGAAGTGGCGCCCCGGTTGCCTCCTGAGATTTCGCCCCAGACGCTGGTCAAGGAAGTGTATGACGAAGCCGTGGGACTTGGGGCCATTGAGGATCTTCTGGCCGACCCGGATATCACGGAAATTATGGTCAATGGCGCCTTGCGGGTCTATGTTGAACGTAAGGGCCGGATTGAACTGACGGATCGCACATTCCTGGATGACAAATCCGTGCTTTCGGTGATAGAGCGCATTGTTTCGCCCCTGGGACGGCGCATTGATGAAAGTCAGCCCTATGTGGATGCCCGTTTGAAGGATGGCTCCCGTGTTAATGCCGTCATCCATCCGCTTTCGTTGATCGGCCCCTGTCTGACCATTCGGAAATTTTCAAAAATTCCTCTCACTTCCGATGATTTTATCCGGATGGGCACATGGACCGAAGGGATGCGGGATTTCCTGAAAGCCTGCGTAGAGGCCCGGAAGAACATTATTGTCTCGGGCGGAACGGGTTCAGGAAAAACAACCCTCTTGAACGTCCTGAGTAGTTTCCTTCCTGACACTGAGCGGATTATCACCATTGAGGATGCGGCGGAACTTCAGCTGAAGCAGGATCATGTGATTTCATTGGAGTCCCGGCCCCCGAACATTGAAGGGAAGGGCGCGGTGACCATCAGGGATCTGGTCCGGAATTCCCTGCGTATGCGGCCCGACCGGATTGTCGTTGGGGAATGCCGCGGCGGAGAGGCGCTGGACATGCTCCAGGCGATGAATACCGGGCATGACGGTTCCCTGACCACGGTTCATGCGAATACCCCGCGGGACGTGATTTCGCGCATGGAAACCCTTGTGCTGATGTCCGGCATGGATCTTCCCATTCGCGCCATCCGGGAACAGATCACGGCGGCCGTGGATTTGATTATCCATGAGGCGCGATTGAGTGACGGGTCCCGGCGGGTGGTGAATGTCACCGAGGTGGTTGGCAGCGAAGGGGAGCGCACTACCATGCAGGATATTTTTGTGTTTGAGCAAAAGGGATTGAACGCGGAGGGCAAGGTGATCGGGCGGTTTACCCCGACGGGAGCCATTCCCACGTTCCTGGATGATCTCCGGGCGCGGGGCGTGTCGATTGATCTCTCTCTCTTTGATCCGAAACGGGTGGGTTGATTCAAATCATGGGTTCAGTAGTCATTTTATGGCTGGCACCGGTCTTGTACCTGCTTTGTCTGGGCGGGTTGACCTACTTTATTCTGCAGTCCTTCCAGACAGCGGCAACGGATTATGCCACCGCCTATTCCGAGACGACCTCGCGCCAGATGGAAGATCTTTTCCTGTTCATTCCCGCTCGGCGCGTCCTGGAACTGGCGTCCGCCTCTGCCGCGATCTGTTTTCTCGCAGGGTTTCTCCTGTTCGGGGGATTTGACGGGAATTCCTTTACGGTGGGATTGGTTCTGGGCGGCGTGTGTGCCGGACTCGGGTGGAATATACCCAGGACGGTTCTGGCGGTGATGAGGAAACGGCGACTGCAACGATTCAATCTCCAGTTGGTGGACAGCCTGGTCAACATGAGCAATGCGCTAAAGGCGGGGTTCAGTATTCAGCAGGCGATTGAGCTGGTAGTACGGGAAGGGGAGAGTCCGATTGCCCAGGAGTTTGGTATGTTCCTGCACCAGACGCGGGTTGGAATGCGGATGGATGAGGCGATGGAGAGCATGCAGACGCGAGTGGCGAGCGACGATCTGGCGCTGATGATCGGTGCCTTGGAGACGGCCCGCCAGACGGGTGGAAATCTGACCGAGGTCTTTGAGAAAATTGCGCATACCATCCGGGAACGGATGCGTATTGAAATGCGTATCCGAACCTTGACCGCACAGGGACGATTGCAGGGCCTGATTGTAGGTGCCATGCCCCTCCTGCTCGGGGTGGCCCTGTTTTTCATGGATCCGGGGATGATGATGACATTTTTACGATCCGGATTTGGAATCAGCATTCTGCTGGGGGTGCTTGTTCTTGAAACCATAGGAGCGCTGGTGATCCGGAAGATCATCAAGATTGACGTGTAATCATGAATACGGCGACTGAATTGATTGTGTGTCTGCTTTGGGCCGTTTTTGCAGGGCTCTCGTTCTGGTATTGCGCCCAGATCGTGAAGCAGGTCACCTATGTGACGTTGGCTGACGGGCGTCGCCAGGAGCGGCGGCTGCCTTTTCTTTTCCGTCTGCTGATTCCTCTCGCTCCGAATCTCAATCCGGTTTTCAGTCGGAAGACGTTTGAAAAGACCAACATCGAACTGTCTCGTAAAATTGTTTCTGCAGGTTACGGCGGATTGTTGACCCCGGAAGAACTTCTGGCTCTCAAGGTGCTGCTTCCCTCGGTGTTGGGGGTCATGCTGGTGGCCTTGATGTGGGCCATGCTGTCCATGGTGCCCGGAAAAGCCGGCCTGGTTTTGCGGAGCCATGAGGCGTCCTTCATGTTGATCATCCTGCTCTGGTTTTATGCTTATCCCGGCCTCTGGTTGAGGAGTGAGCTGAAAGAGCGGCACCGGAAAATCCAGAAATCGCTCCCCTATGTACTGGATCTTCTGACCTTGTCAGTCGAGGCGGGCCTTGACTTCATGAGCGCCATGCAGCGCATCGTGGAACGGGGTAAAATTGATGCCTTGGGTGAGGAGTTGGTGCGGGTTCTTCGGGAAATTCAGCTGGGAAAGACCCGGCGGAATTCCCTGCGCGACATGGGTGAGCGAGTGAATCAGAAGGATTTGAAGTCTGTCATCAATGCCCTGGTCCAAGCAGATGAACTGGGCGTGGGGATCGGGTCTATTCTAAGGATCCAGTCGGATCAGATGCGCCAACGCCGGTTTGAGCGGGCTGAAAAAATGGCCAATGAGGCTCCTGTGAAAATGTTGTTCCCGCTCGTGGCCTTTATTTTTCCCGCCGTTTTTCTCGTTCTGCTGGGTCCCATTGTGCTTCAGATTCTTAAGCAAATATAGGATGGGGTTGACAGCGGGGCGCCTGCGTTTTAGTGTTCCGTCCAATTATGTCGAAAACAGTTCATCTTGTGGTTGTTACGGGACCGGAAGCGCTCCGGGAAATTCATGTTCCTTCCGAGGGTATCCGGATTGGCCGGTCGTCCCGAAACGACATCTCCATCGTGGACACTGCAATGTCGCGGTTTCAATGCCGGTTTTTCTTTAAACCCGGCGAAGGGCTTTGGCTGTCTGATCTGGGAAGTGCCAATGGGACACTGATCAACAATGTGGTTGTCCAGGAACAGCAATTGAAAGTGAATGATGAGGTGCTGGCCGGAGATACACTTTTCCGTGTGAAGTGTGCAACAGAGACGGAGTCTTCTGTGTCCTCCGAGTTGCCCGAGGCCTCTGTCGATCTTGGCCTCAAAAAAGGGGCGGGACTGGCCGAATCCTCTGGTAGCCCGGGAATGCGCCGGAAGTTGTTGGGGCTCGTCGCACTGTTGGTGGTGCTGATTGTGATGATCTTTACACCATGGAATAAACTGGCCGGAGTTATGTCGCTTGGGAAAAAGCCACCCGTTGAAGCGCCGCGTGAAGTGTTTCCGGGTCTCGAGCTTGCTTTGGAACGGGTGGAAGGATCCGCATCCAATATTTTTCGATATGCCCTTGAAATCAAGGGAGAGAGCTTGATGGTTCAGGTGGACGACCTGGACAGCAACCGCCATGTGCGCCGGGAAAAGAAAGTGGCTTCCGAATTGCTTCGGGACTTGGCACGCTCCCTGGAAACTGGTGGCTTTTTTGAACTCCGGGAGGAGTATGCGGGATTGGCGCCGGGCATCCATGAGGCTTCCGACCTGTCTGTGACCATCGGTGTGAAGACGCGGCGTGTCAAGGTGGTCAATCACCTTGAGCCGGAGGTGTTTGCTTCCGTCCGGGCGATCATTGAGGAATTCGGCAAGAACGAACTGGGCCTTGCCGCCTTGGCCATTGATCCTGCCACATTGCTGGTGAAGGCGCGTGAGGCCTTGTTGCAGGGAAAGAAAATGTGGGATGAACGCGAGGTTCGCGACGGGAATCTTTTCAAGGCGATCCGGAGTTACACGGAATGTGAGTGGTATCTTGAAACCATTGAACCGAAGCCCGCGTTTTACGGGGAAGCGGTAAGCGCCAAGGCGGATTGCCAGCGTGAAATGCAACGACGGTATGAGGATCTTCTGTTTTTAGCAGAACGGTCGGTCAAACTGCGCGACTGGAAAGAGGCGGATCGGCAGTTGAAGATCATGCGGGATATGATTCCCGATCCCTCCGACGAACGGTATCGCAATGTAGATAAAAAAATGGTGGATGTGGGACGGCATCTGTCGGTGGAAAAATAGCATGGCACTTCACGCTCTGAAATTTGGAATGATGGTTTTGTTGCTCGCCCTGGGTCTTCCGGCAAGGGCGCAGGAGTTGCCCTGCCGCTTGAGTCTGGCAACCATCCCGGACAAGGCAACCGTGACTTTTGACGGTGTTGTGCGGGAAGAGACGCCTACAACGATCAATGGCTTGCGGCCCGGACTTCATTTGATCCAGGTTGAAAAGGCGGGATATCTTACGGCAAAGCGAACCGTCACCCTCACCGCAGGCCAGCGATCATCGGTGGAAATTCCCTTGGAACGGCTGACCGGGTTGATTCTGGTGCGATCCGTTCCCGACGGAGCCGATCTTGAGATCAATGGAGCGCATCGGGGTAAGGCACCCCTGATGATTACGGATTTATCACCAGGTCAATACCGGATCAAGGCGTCCTCGCCGGGATACCTGAGCCGCGATGTTGAAATGGAGGTGGTGGATCGTATTCCGAAGGCCGTATTGGTCTCCCTGGCGTCCGATTCCGCACTGCTCACTATCGGATCCACACCTCCCGGGGCTACCGTGACGATTAATGGACTTTCCAAGGGAGTAACGCCCTGCAAATTGGACCGATTGCCCGCCGGTGAGAATGAGGTTGTGGTGTCATTACCGGAATATACTGTCTACAGGGCTCGCATCAAATTGCAGGCCAATGAGGAACAAACGCTGGATATTCCCCTCAAGGCTTTGCCGTCGACTTTGACGATCCTCTCAACCCCGACTGGGGCACGGCTTTTTGTGGATGACAAGCTTCGGGGGCAGACGCCACTGACGCTGGACGGTCTGGAGTCTGGGAGCCATGTTCTGCGTGCGGAACTCGAGGGGTGTGAGACCCAAACCCGTACCCTTGAACTCAATAAAGGTCAGAAAAACGTGGAGGCATTTGAATTGGTCCGGAATGTGGGAACCCTGTCCATTATGGCCAAGCCCGATGGCGTGAGTGTGTTGGTGGACGGAGTTGAGAAGGGCACGATCATGCCTGGTTCCAATGAGACGGTTGGGAAACTGGATGTCGAGTTAGTGGTTGGGCCCCATGTTGTGTCCCTCCGTTTCAAGGGATGTGGCTCCGTGGAAAAGCGGATAACCATCGTGAAGGGGGAGACCATTACGCTGAAGGAAATCCTGAAGCGTGTTTTTGTGGCGAATACCCGCATAACTCTGACGACAGGGGACGTGCTGACGGGGGTTCTGGGCGAGAAACTTCCTTCCGGGGATGTGAAGCTGGAAACCCAGCTGGGCATCTACAAGACTCTTGAAGCCGTTCGGATCAGCACGATTGAACCTCTGACTCCGGAAGTGGAAAAGTAATCCACTCAAAAAAGAAAACCCGTTAGGTCAGTGACCGTAACGGGTTTCCCATCAAGCAGTTATAGCTCGAATTACTTCGCTGCCTCAGGGGCAACCGGAGCAACGGGGGCAACGGGGGCAACGGCGGGCTTGTCGCAAGCCGCTTTTTCGCCCTTCTTGCAACCATGAGCCGCCTTGAGTTCTGCGGGAGTCAGGAAGCCGTCCTTGTCGGTGTCAGCAGCCGTGAACTTGGCCTCTGCCTTTGCGGGATCCTTACAGCTGGCCTTGAATTCCACAAGCGACAGCTTGCCATCTTTATCGGTGTCAGCTTTGGCGAAGAATTCGCCCTTGCCCTTACCCTTTTCTCCCGCCATAGCGGCTCCAGCTACCAGCAACACCACCGTCGCACACGCTACCATCGATACAATCTTCTTCATAATAACTCCTTATTTTTTGCCCCTTAATTGAGACATGTTGGATAAAACGGATGAAGTATCTGTTTTATTGTGCGCGGGTACAAAATAAATTTATCATTTTTCAGGGTAGCCAGCCGGATTCGACCTCGAGGACTGAGCAGGCTTTTCTGTCACCCCACAGCAGGCGCCAGGGTTTGATGTTGCGAACGATCTTCACGGGCTGGCTGTGTTCGTCCAGGAATACCACATCGATCGGAAAACGCATGAAGCAGGTATGAATGGAGCTGCAGTGGGAAATCAGCAATCCCCTTCCGGCTTCAAGACGGGGTTTTCCCATGAGGCCTAGCGCCCGTTTCCAGAAGGTGTCAGCCCTATCGATGCGGATCAGCGACGGGAAGCGTTCTTGAAGCGAGGCGGCTATGGTGTCAGGTTTCATACCCGGAGATGGTGCGGCAGGTGCGGCGGCGGATATGGGTAAGGACCCAGCGGACTAGTTGAAATAATGCGGGCGACGTGATCGCGATCATCCGGGCGCAAAACTTATGGAGCGGGGCATGAGGCGCCTGGTGTACGTGCTTGTGATAGGCGGCCAGAGAAAAGGCACGGTCGGCCCGCAGATAGCCGTACCAGAGCAGGGTTCCGGTGCCGTGGGCGGCGTCCATGGAATCATTGGAATTCGCGCAGGCCGCTTCGCCATAAATCGGTTCCAAGGCTCGGGTCATTCGTGACCAGCCGGACATAACCTCAAAGGCGGAATGCGTCCAGGTGAAAATCCGGGCGGTTCCGCAGCGGTTAAGGACAAGCGGCTTGGCAATTAGATGGATTGTTTGTCCTTTGAGGCTTTCCAAAATCATGCCCACGTGGGCGAAGTAGGAGTCAAGATAGGGATTCCGCTTCGCTGTAGCCCAGAGACGACGGTTAATGACGCAGGCCCCGATGAACCCGATGGACCATGCCTCGGTCTGGAAAAAGTCCTCCACCGGCTTCCGGACATCCTGCTTCAGGGGAAGCGATTGTTCATGCAGAACCAGGGTCAGTGTTTCATCCACGGAGGCGTAGTTGACATAGACGAAAGGCAATTCGACAGAGGCGTTTTCAAGGACATTCAGTACGGTTGCTACAGCCTCTGGGACCATTCTGTCATCCTCGCCGATCATCCAGGCATACCGGCAGGTGCAAAGATCGACCGATTTGAGGATATTCCGGTCAATCCCCAGGTTGACCGGGTTCCGGTCATGGATAATGTGGGGATACCGGGCGCGAAGCCGGGCGACAACGTCCACATTGGTGTCATCAGTGGAGTCGTCCGATAGGATGATCGGAATTTTCCGGTCACCAATGGAGCGGATGATGGATTCCACACAGGCCGAAAGCTGATCCGGCCGCTTGTAGGTCGGAATGCAGATGCCGAGAAGATCAGAAGTATTGGGGTCCATGCGGGTTATCTCTTAGCGTAAGGCGGGCGCCCTTTCCAGCCCAGTTTTCGCAAGGCTCTGCCGCCCAGCGTAATCGTGGAGCGCCAGAGGGCGACCGGCCAGGGAAAGTGACGCCAGAGAAGTCCGAGATAGTCCTGCTCCAGGATCAGGTCGCGCCGGATTGAACTGATGCCTGAGGCATCATCGTAATTGGCGATGGTTTTAGGGAAGTATTGGAACCGGAATGCCGGATCACTGAAACACCGCATATTCACCTCCCAGTCGGCCTGGGTGTGGTACTTCAGATTGAAGGGGTACTTCAGCAGGGCCTGGCGCGGATAGAAGACGGCCTGATGACAGAGATTGGTTAAGGCGAGTTTGGACGCGGAGAATGGCCCGTCATAGGTGCGGCGTGATTGGCGCCACCAGGCGTTTCCATAGTATATGGTCTGTTTGTCTTGAAGGAGGGGGAGGATGGCTGCAAGATCGACAGCCAGGGTGTCATCACTTCCCAGAAAAAGGATCCAATCCCCGGCCGCCCGGCAAACGCCCTTGTTCATGGCATCATAGATTCCTTTATCCGGCTCGCTGGACCAGAAGGCGATCTGGTCGTCATACCGGCGAAGCAAATCAACCGTGCCGTCCGTAGAGCCCCCGTCGATGACCACATACTCGACGCTGGGTGCCTGATGGGCGATAACGCTCTGGATGCAGGCGTCCAGTGTGGCGGCGCCGTTCCGGACAACGGTGATAATGGTGAGAATCGGAGCGTCAGCCCCCGGTGAGCAGGTGTTCATAGAGTGAAAGTGTTTTTTGGGTGATGAGGGGAGTGTCGAAGTCGCGCTCGATTTTTAAGCGGGCGGCCTGCCCGAACCGGGTCCGCCGGATATCGTCGGACAGGAGGCTCCCGATTCCCGCCGCCAGGTCGGCGCTGTTGCCCGGCGTGGCGAGATAACCGGTAACGTTGTGTTCCACAAGCTGGGGAATTCCGCTGGTGTTAAAGGCGACCACCGGGGTTCCGCAGGCCATCGACTCCATGATCGAGTTGGGCAGATTTTCCTGAAGCGACGGAAGCACGGTGACATCAGCGGCCGAGTAGGCCTGGCGCATGGAGCGCTCATCAGGCAACACTCCGAGAAAACGGGTCGGGACTCCGGTATTGACCGGGGTGGGGGGCGCCTGCTGGCCGACCACTATGAGCTCAAGTTTATCCCGCCAGCCCGAAGCGGCCAGCTGTTGGAGTGCTGTCGCCAGGAAACGGAATCCCTTGTTGGGGTCATGGGTCGCGTTCATGGCCGATATGAGAACCAGCTTCCGATCTTGCGGAAGAGCCATGGCCGCGCGGGCCTCCTGACGGGACATGCCGCAGTATTCGCTGGCCTGAATGCTGTTGGGAATCACCTCGATTCGCTGTTCCCGGAAGAGGGAGCTGCTACGGGCGCAATCCGCAAGCCACTGGCTGGGCGTGATGACCGTGATCCGGGCTTTCTGCCACGCGCGATGTTTGCGTTCCCAGATCCAGCGGCTGAGATCGTCTTCTTTGGTCGAGGCCAGTTGAGGGCATTTCCCGCATTGCTTCTGGTAAAGCGTACAGGATCCAGGAACATGACACCCCCCTGTAAACGCCCAGGAATCATGCAGGGTCCAGACGATCGGGGTGCGCACTCGTGACGCCAGGACGCCGATATCGGCGATGGACATGAAGCCCCGGCAGATCCAGTGAAGGTGAATAAGATCCGGTTTAAGTGCGGTGATTTGACGGTTAATCCGGGTTGGCAACCATTCCGTTGCCCAGTGGGTTGGGGGGCGGCCCCGGTAGGCGAGCAGGGGCAGGATTTCGGCGTAGGGGCGAAGTTTTCCAAGTCCGCGTGCTAGTTCAGAATCCCGCTCCACCACGCTGGAATCCCCGCTGGTCCGGGTTTGGACAAGCATACGGGAGTCGGTACCAAGCGAGCGTAGTCCCTGATGCAGGCGCCAGGCGGCGCGTGCCGCGCCGCCCTCAATGTCAAAGGTGTTAAGATGAAGAATTTTCATGTCAGTTTCGCCTTGAGCGCCGCCAACCGGATCAGCCACTGGTGCCGGGATCGCCGGGTATCGGAGGAACTCAACGCGGAGTCAGCATAACGCCTGGCGACCTCAAAGCCAAGCCGGGCGCTGTGCAGGCAGGTTCGTTCCCAGAGGTCGCACAACAGGGATTCAAGGGCCTTTGGTGGCAAGAACTGGGACTTGTGGTTGGCCGCCAGTAGCCTGGGAAGCCAGGCTTCGGCCTGATCCAGGAGTGGTTGCGTCATGGTCAGGCGCCCCATGGCCAACTGGCGGTGGAATCTCAATTCTTCCGGCGTGGGGTCAAGGCCCAGGAGCAGGAGTTGGGCCCGGATTATCCGGATGGCCTGCTCATCCATGGTGGACCAGTCAGAACCGGTCAGGCTCTTTCCGTGAACGCGGTAGTGGAGAAGGACTTCGGGCAGATTGGCCGCTTGGGTGTGCTGCAGCATCCGGGTCCAAAGTTCAAAGTCCTCGGTGGGGAAGTAACTGCCGTCGAAGCGGAGATGGTGGCGCTCCATCAGATCCCGGCGCATCATGACCGAGGGATGGGCGAAGGGAGTATCGAGCAGGGTGAAGCCCCGGACTTCCTCAGGGTTCACCGGACGCTCAAGTAGGGCGGCTGAGGCCCCGAAATACCGGATCCAACTGCCGCAGAGCCCGATGTCGGGATTGCTCTCCAGAAACTGGACCTGTCGTTCAAGCCGATTCGGGAGACTGATGTCGTCCGCGTCCATCCGGGCAATATACCGGCCTTGTGCCTGGTCGAGGCCGAGGTTCAGGGCACCCGAAAGCTTCAGGCGTTCGCGGCTTTGAATGAGCCGGATCCGAGGATCCGAATAACCCTGGACGATGCTGGCGGAGGAATCGGTGGAAGCGTCGTCTACAATCAGTAATTCGAAGTCCTTCAAGCTTTGACGCAGCATGCTGTCGATGGCTTCGGTCAGGAATTCAGCGCCGTTATGAACGGGCATCAGGATGGTTACGAGTGGCTGGGTCATGAAATGAGTTTTTGAAAGAGGGTGGTGTGGCGTTGTTGCCAGGGTTTGATATCGAGAAGGGTGACCGCGCGGTGGCGGGCGGCGGCGGACATCGCGGCCTGGTTCGATAAAACGGTTTCCAGCGCGGCGGCCAGTGCGTCGGGCTGCGGGGGATGAATTTCATCCCAGTCGCGGGGCGCGGGGATGCCGACCCCGGCCTCGGGGCCAACCAGTTCAGGAACGCCACCGGATGCGGAATAGACCACGGGAAGGCCGCAGGCCATGGCTTCGACGACCAGGCGGGGACAGGCGTCGTTATAGGTGGGATGCAATAGAATATCGGCTTCCCGCATCAGGGCGGGGGCTTCGGCTTGAGTATAGGTGCCACGCCAGTCAATGGCCTCATTGACTCCGGCCTGAATGGCGATGTTCTGGATTTCAAGGCGGCAGGCCGCTTCGTCGGATCCCCAGCAATACCGGCCGGCCACGATCAGGCGGGTGCCGGGGTGGCTTTTTCGGAACTTGGAAAAAGCGAGAATGGAGGCTTCAATCCGGAAGCGGTAAAGATGACTTCCTGAGACCAGGATGACGGGATCGCCAGGCGGTCGGGCGGCGGGGCGGGGCGTAAAGACTTGGGTGTCGACGGGATTAAACAGGATTTCGCCGGTCCCCTCACGTGGGCCCAGAAAACGATCGGCACTGAGCCTGCAGAATTCGCTCTGCCAGAAAACGTAATCGGCGGCGTGATAGGCGGCGGCGAGGGGGCGGTTCGCCTCGGCCCAGCCGCGGGGATGCCAGGCGGGGTAGGCTACGCCATTCTGGTTGAGTACAATGGGGCAACCCGCGCGCTTGGCGGCCCTGAGCAAGACCGGCAGGTGCGGCGGCAGGGCACTACTCACCAGATAGAGCAGGTTGGGGGAGGCGGGGCTATTGGGGAAAAGATCCGCCAGATCCTGGCATTTGATGATGCCCCCGGAGGCGGAGTCCGTCCGGGCGGGTAGCCGGTCCTGTCCGTAGAAGACGCGGGGAATGCCGCCGCGCCGAAGCCGTCGCCAGCGCCGGTATTCAATCAGCGTCATCTTCACCAGCCAGAGCGTTTTCAGGAGTTGTTTCATGCTTCTTCTACAAACCCATCCAGGAACTTTTTCCACAGTGGAGCTTGCATGCTGTAAGCGTTTTCGTGCGCGGTAAGAAGCCCGGCGGAAATGATACGGTTTTTTTCGGTAGAATGATCCAGACACTCGTGTGCCCAATGGGTCAGAGCCTCGACATCCTCCACATCGGTCATCCATCCGTTCTCCCCGTGGCGTACCAGATCCATGGCCTGGCCGACTCGCGTGGTGACGAGCGGGATGCCGCTGGCCATGGATTCGAGGACGGCCTTGGGTCCGCCTTCCTGGCGCGAGGTGACCATGTAGAGGTCGAGGGTCTGGAAGAGTTCGCCGATATCGGAATAGCGCGGCAGGTTGAAGTGCAGGAAGGGGATGCCGTGCCGGGCCAGGCCGACCTTGACGTAACCCCGGGCCGGACCGGAGAGTACGACAAGCAGTTCAGGAACGCGGGGCTTCAGGGCCGCCATGGCCTGCACAAAGGTGTCCGGGCCCTTGATCAACTTGGGTTCCAGGCCGTCGCCCCAGCCGACTCCATCCTTCTGGAAGGAGCCGATCACGGTGGCGGTTTGCGGGATGTTGTACTGGGTGCGGAATTGGCTTTTCAGGGCAGGGGTCTGGGGGTGGAAGAGTGAAAGATTGATGCCGATGGGAATCAGGTGGAGTTTTTCCGGGGCGATCCCGGTGGTCAGGAGACAATCCCGCATTTCGCTATGACTGACCTGGACGCGGGCGAGGCGGTCATGATGGTGCTTTACCTTGGCAAAGAGATCATCGAACTCCCGGACTCCAGTGCCCGGCTTGCCGTGGAAATAGGCTACGGCGATGCGGTGCGAAGACTGCAACCATTCATCCGAGAAAAGATAGAACTGGCTGCCGTAAAAAACGGATTGCCGTTTGGAGCCAGGGTTCCAGTGCGACGGAACCACCCGGATCCCGAGGGCGGCGGCGATGTCGGCAAGGGCCCGCATTTCCTCGTCAATGACCCAGGAGGCGGCATCGTTGACCAGGATCAGCCGGGAATGCGGGCGCCAGGCGGCGGAAAGCACGCGCCGCCCGAGTGTCAGCGGGATTTGCGCCAGCGGTCGGAGCCTGTTTACAGTCTTTGCGTGTGTCGTAAGCGTCATGGGTTATTGGAGGCATTATCTTGCACAATGGGGGCCGTCAGGCAAGGTGCGATTTTTCATAGGGAATAAGGTGGTGATCTTGCAGATTCAGAATGTGGGCTGATCAAAGCTCGAATTGTTTTTACTGGCATGTGCTCAAACCTTTGATAACTTCAAAGCCCTCATGTCTCAAAGCGCGTTGATGGGTGACTAACACCGCGTGGTTTGGGCTACAGGCGTGTCACAATCGCAATTTTATTGAGCGGTGATTTTTATGGGTCGATTTACTGTTGCTGAGTTTTGTGTTGGAGGAGGGGGGCAGGCGCTTGGGTTGGAAGCTGCTGGTTTTGATTGTGTTGTGGCGGTGGAAATTGACGGGCATTGTTGCACGACACTACGTTTGAACCGCCCACAATGGGATGTGCGTCAGGATGATATGCGGCTTGTCGATGGCAGCCGGTGGCATCAAGTAGATCTGTTCGCGGCGGGGGTTCCTTGTCCGCCATTTTCTATCGCTGGTAAGCAACTGGGTAGTGATGATGACAGGGATATGTTTCCAGACGCTTTGCGCCTAATCAGGGAGATGCAGCCGAAAGCCGTCTTGCTTGAAAATGTGCCAGGCTTTGCTTCGGCAAAATTTGCTAAGTATCGTGAAAACCTGTTCTCCAGTTTACATGACCTCGGCTACGAAACAGAGTGGAAGGTTTTGCAGGCCGCCGACTATGGAGTGCCGCAATTGAGACCACGTTTTATTCTAGTGGCACTTCCCAAAAGTCGCATGTCTTTCTTTGAGTGGCCTGAACCAAATCCAGTCAAAGTGACTGTTGGCAATACGCTCAAAGATCTGATGGAGTCGCGGGGCTGGAAAGGTGCGCAAAAATGGCAGCGGCAGGCCCAGGAAGTTGCTCCCACAATTGTGGGTGGATCAAAGAAACATGGCGGACCTGATCTGGGTCCGACCCGTGCACGAAAGCAATGGGACGGGCTTGGTGTGGATGGTATAGGAATTGCAAACGAACCACCTGCGTCAGATTTTCCGATTGATGGACGCCCACGCCTAACTGTCCGCATGGTTGCGCGAATTCAGGGATTCCCTGATTTCTGGAAATTTAGTGGAAAGAAAACTGCGGCCTATAGACAAGTCGGTAATGCGTTCCCACCGCCAGTTGCCGCCGTCGTTGGGAGCGCCATAGCGGCGGCGCTCGAGAAAAAATACCCTTCACACAAATCTGGAACGGCGGTTCAAATGAGGCTACTTGAACAACAAACTCCCTATTGCTGATAATGAATCAGAGCTATAAAGAAGAAACAAGAGGTCGCTTATGAGTCGCGTCGGATCGAAAGAGAAAATTAGGCAATTTCTGCTGGCCAACATAGGTCGGGTGATTGAATCCCATGAACTACAGGCTGCTGCTGATGGGGCGGTTCAATACAGCCGTCGACTGCGGGAACTTCGTGATGAGGAAGGTTGGCGCATCCTTTCCCATAACGACAGCACGGATCTGAAGCCTGGCCAATATCTATTGCGTGAGAAGCCGAGTCGAAAAATCCGGCCGACCTTTTCTCGCGCAATATCGGCGCGCCTGCGAGCTGAAGTCCTGGACCGAAATGGGTTTACATGTCAGATGTGTGGGCTCACTCCCGGCGAGATTGATCCTGCCACAAGCCGGAAGGTCAGACTGCACATCGGGCACATCAAGGACAAATCATTGGGCGGGAAGGATGAATTATCGAATCTCCGTGCTTTGTGTTCCTCGTGTAATCAGGGTGCCAAGAACATCACGTCGGAGAAGGCGAGTGCTATTTGGTTGCTTTCCCAAATCCGGAGGGCCGGATTAGACGAGCAACGTACTGTGTACAATTGGCTGCGAAGCAAGTTTAAAAAGACTGCGTAAGCGTGACCTTTCAGAATTCGGACTGTTCGACGTTCGTGTTTCTCAGTGGACTCTTTCCCTTGCTCCGTCCACCGTCGGGCTCGGGCTTTCTCGCTGAGGCATTATTCGGGATTGCAATAATGACGGCGATATTCTGCGGGGCTTATGTGGGTCTCGCTCCTGAAATAACGGGCGATGTGGGCGGCATCCGGGAAACCCATGAAGAGGGCGATTTCCGCGATGGTCATGTTGTTCTCGGTCAGGAGCCGCTCGATCAGGTGCTCTGCAGCGAGGCTCATATGTTAGAGGGTGGGTTCCCCTGCATTGCGGCGGTTCCGAATTAGATATTTTTCGGATTGCGCCAGCCTGCCCGGCAGCCC
>JBAXMJ010000034.1:0-22649 GCA_037134355.1 bacterium
GTCCATCAATGGCAAGCCTGCGATGAAGCCTTTCTGGGATATCACCGAGGCGGAGGCGCAGAAGTGCCTGAATGCGACAACCTGGCCGCAGGCGGTTTATGAATACTTCCGCGGCGGTGGCTTCTCGTCGTGCTATCTGTCACGCGGCGGCATGCCGATGACCATGATGCGCGTCAGTCTGGTCAAGGGCCTGGGGCCGATTCTCCAGATTGCGGAAGGCTGGTCCGTGGATATTCCCGGGAAGGTTCACAAGACCCTAAGCGAACGCACCAACCAGACGTGGCCGACCACGTGGTTTGCGCCGAAGCTCACCGGCAAGGGCGCCTTCAAGGATGTCTACAGTGTGATGAACAACTGGAGCGCCAACCATGGTGCGATCAGCTACGGGCATGTGGGCGCGGATCTGATATCGCTGGCCGCGATGCTGCGCATTCCAGTGGCCATGCATAATGTCGAAGAGGACACTGTCTTCCGTCCCAGCACCTGGGGTTTGTTTGGCGAGCAGGACGCGCAGGGAGCGGATTACCGGGCCTGCAAGAACTTTGGCCCGTTGTACGGTTGAGATCTCTAAAGAAGGTCAATAAAAAGGGTTGCCGAAAGGCAGCCCTTTTTTTGTGGATTCCCCTGAACCCTGAACCCTTTTCCCCAGTCCCTTATCCCAGAATAGTCCGAATCACATCCGCCGCCGTGTAGTCAGGTTTGCCCTGGCTGCAGAACTGGCCTGCATGGATGTAGTCGTCGCCGAGTGTTATCACCGGCGGTTCATGGGTTCCGTTGCTCAAGCTCTGGGGATATCCCACATCGGCGACAAGCCCGTTGCACAGGCACTTGCGGTTGAGGGTGTCCTCGGCTTTTCCGCCCTTGGCGACATACGAGGCCACGGGTTCTGCAGGGCACCGGTATCCGATTGCTCCGTCTTCCTTGCGGTACACTTCCCGAAGGAAGCCCAGATCGCATCGACGTTGACGTTTCGCGTAGACCGCTGGCTCGGAGAGGGTGCCCTCAAGCTTGGCTACCTTGAAGGGGAATCCGGTGGGCGAGGCGAGGGGGTCGGTGAAGATTTCGGCCTTACCGTCGAGTGCCTTTTGAACGAGGGCGCGCCGGAAGGCTGCCGTCATGCCGGATTCCTCGCAGAGTGCGAATGCCGAGCCCACTTGAATCCCGGTGGCGCCCTCGGCAAGGGCCTTTCGGAGCCCCTCTGCGGAGCCACAGGAACCCGCGAGCCAGAAGGGCACATTCATGGCACGGAAGGCTTCCAGGTTGACGACATCGCGCGGACCATAGATGGGTTCGCCCGTTGCGGAGAGTTGAAGTTTACCGCGGGGCGGGGCGTTATGACCGCCTGCCAGGGGGCCTTCAATGATAAATCCCTGGATGGAGCCGGTCGCCCGGCGCAACAGCATGGTGGCCAGAGTATCGGAGGCCACGATCGGAAGAAACGCCGGACGTTCCAGTGGATCCGGTGACAGGTTGTCTTCCATGAAATCACGGGGATTGAAGAGCATCCGGTAACTTTCAGCGCCCTTCAAGCCTGCCACATAGACGGGGTAGGAAACACTTTCGTGACGGACCAGAGTGTCCAGGATGCCGGGAACCTCAAGGGGGATTCCCGCGCCCATGACCACGACACTGACGCCCGCCAGCATGGCTCCGTATATGGAGGGAAGATGAGGGAGTTGGATTTTCTCCAGATAGTTGATGCCGACCGGATTGGAATGGCCTTCCCGTGCCAGGAATACTTCAACGAAGTTTGCCGCGATGCACATTTCCTGAGGAGCGCGATTTCCCTCAACTGTGTGGAACCCGCTGCTCTTGTAAGTCGCAGAATCCGCTTTCCCGCCGGGAATGAAATATGTGTCCAGAATGCGCTGGACCATTTTCGGGAAGGGGAAATGGCTGAGGGCCCTGCGCATATGGCCTTCGGGATCGCCATCCTGAAGCCGCCGGATCAGGATATGATCGAGCCCGGTTCCCGAGACAAGACCCAATTGCCCGATTCGCGAAACCGTTTGGGCCAGCCGCCAATTCGACACGCCGGTACCCATTCCGCCCTGTATGATTTTCTGAACAACCGCTTTCATTCCTACCATAATGCACATTTCAGGGGATAATTGCCACAACGATTCATCAGGGAATTAAAAAAAAAGAGGGAAGAGGTCTCCAGAACAGGTTGACGGGCTGGCGATGCCTCATTAAACTCAGCCGTGTTGTAAATTTACTGCGGGGAGCGCCTCGAATGCAAAATATGGACCTCATTCTTACCTTGACGGGCGGCCTGGCCGCCGCCCTTGTTTTGGGATACCTCATGAACCGGCTGAAGGTCTCTGCGATTGCGGGTTACCTGATCGCCGGAATCGTTGTAGGCCCCCATACACCGGGTTTTATTGCCAACCGTGAGCTGGCCTCGCAAATGGCGGATATTGGAATTATCCTCCTGATGTTCGGGGTCGGCCTTCAGTTCAACTTCAAGAAGCTCGCTGGAGTGACGCGGCTGGTGGTGCCGGGAGCCCTTCTTCAAAGTCTGATAACTACGGTTCTGGGAACCCTGGTTGCTCTGGCTTTTGGCCTTGGCCTGAAGACGGGCGTGGTCTATGGGTTGGCCTTGTCGGTTGCGAGTACCGTGGCGATGATCCGGGTGTTTTCCGACGCCCGTCGTCTGCATACTCCGGCGGGGAATCGTGCCACCGGGTGGCTTGTCATGGAGGATCTTTTCATGGTTTTCGTTCTGATCCTTCTTCCCGCTGTGCTGGGCGAAGGACAGCGCTCAGCGATGGACCTGATTCGCGTGACCGGGCTTGCCATCTTTAAAATTGTGGCGGTGATTGCGGCCGCTTTTCTGCTCGGGGGGCGGGTTATTCCCTGGATTCTCAGGCATGTTGCCGCGACGCGATCACGCGAACTCTTTACGCTGACCATCCTGGTTACTGCGCTCGGAATCGCGGTAGGAGCCTCGGTTTTGTTCGGCATTTCCATGGCGCTGGGTGCCCTGATGGCCGGGATGGTGGTCGGGAGGTCGGATTTCAGTTTGCGGGCGGCAACCGAGGCGTTGCCGATGCGCGATGCTTTTTCCGTCCTGTTCTTCGTTTCGGTTGGAATGTTGTTTGAGCCGGCCCGTCTCTTCGATACGCCAACCTTTGGGATTGCCACTCTGGCATTGGTTTTGGTTGGAAAACCCCTTGTGGCAGGGGCTCTGATGATTATCCTTGGATGTCCCACCCGGAACGCGTTGACCCTTTCACTTGCTCTTGCCCAAATCGGAGAGTTTTCATTTATCCTCGCGGGTGTTGGTAGCAGGCTGGGTTTACTTGACGTCGGTACCGGGAATCTGCTTGTCGTGGCCTCCATCATTTCCCTTATTCTCAACCCCTTTCTCCTGCGACTGGCCGATCCGGTTGAGGCGTGGTTGGTTCGTCATCCACGCCTCTGGCGCCGGCTGAACCGGATCGAGGGATCCGTTCAGGAGGCGGAGAGTGATCGTGATGGCGGGAGAGGGACTGCGGACCGGCACCGGGCCGTTTTGGTAGGGTACGGGCCGGTGGGCCGGACACTGGCTGACCTGTTGCGTGAGCAGGCCATCGAGACAACGGTTGTCGAAATGAATCACGAAACCATTCAGCGCTTGAAAGCCCGATCCATAAATGTTGTTTACGGGGATGCCAGCCACGCAGAGGTTTTGAAGGCCGCCGGGACTCATCAGGCCGGTACTCTGATCCTCAGTGCACCAGATATTCCCACAGCGGCGGATATCATCAGGCAGGCTCGTGCCATGAATCCGGAAATTCGCATTCTGGTTAATACGAGCTATCTGAGCGAGTGCCCTGTTCTCGAAACGGCCGGGGCGGATGAGGTTTTTTCCGGTGAAGCCGAGGTGGCTTCGGCCATGTGCATTTCAGTGCTTCGACGTCTGGGCGCGAACCCCGATGAAATCCACCGGGTTGGTGTCCGTGTTCGTTCGGCCTTGGATACTTCTTGCGCGAAGTGAAGGTCCCGATAGAATGGCCTTTAGATTTGCAAATACATAAGGAGTCTGTCATGCATAACTCTCTGAGACGTCTGGCGATTTTTGGAATGGTGTCGGGAATGGGATTGGCCGCCTTGGCGGCAGAGACTCTAGCCCCTGCCGCCGAGACGGTTTCCGCCTTGGCCGCGCCGGGAAAAAGCCCCGCCTTGTCCAAACAACGGTATGACCTCATTCTGGCCAATCTTGATTCCGGTGGCGATCTTCTTGTCGTTGCCAATATGGAAGGTTGGATTCAAGACGCGGTCCAGAGTCTGGTCAAGCCCATCACCCTCATGGGTGGAAATGACCCCGAATTCAAGCCTGCTATCGAATGTCTCGGGAAACTCCCCGGCTTCCTGAATAAAAACGGGTTCTACGGACTACAGGGGTTTGGAATCAGCATGGTTCCGCGAACGGATGGCCTGAACGACATGAAGTGTTTCATTGCCCGCGATCCGGCGGTGACCTGGACTCCGCTCTGGCTCGCGATGGTCGGCGGGAACCCGAGGGCCATCTCCTGTACGGATTTCCTTCCTGCGGATACAGAACTCGCGCAGACGGGCACAGGCGAATGTGGCGCCCTGTGGAAAATGGTTCGATCAGGCGTGGCCGAGCTCGGGACCCCGGCACTTGCCGCCAGCTTCAACAGCCAGATATCAGTGCTGGCCACCAATTGGGGAGTCAATCTTGATAAGATTTTTGAGTCCATGGCCGGTGAAGGGTTCTTCTCCATCCAGTTCTCCAAGACGAATACCATGGCCCTGCCCGGTGCCGGTGCTCCCGTGAGCATGCCTGAACCTGCGTTCCTGATGGGGGCGGCGGTCAAGGATAACGCGCTGGTGGATGCTCTTGAAGCGGCGATTGCGAAGAGCAGAATGCTTTCCGTCACGAATCTGGGAGACGGCATCAAAGTCATTAAGTTGCCCATTCCGATTCCCTTCCCCTTCCAGCCGGCGTACACGGTTCATAATGGGGTTTTCCTGTTCGGATCCACGCCCGATGTGGTGGCGGAGGGGATCAAGGCCTTCCGGGGCAAAACCGGCCTGACGTCCACTCCCGAGTTCAAGAAGGCATTCAAGGGGTTGCCAATGGTCAATAATGGACTGGCCTATATGAGTCCGCGTTTCATGAACACCGTCATGGATGTTCAGAAGGCCATCATGTCGCGCGATCCGGCTCAGAGTGCGAAGATGGCGGGTCTGATGGACGAGATGATGGGCTGTAAAAAGGACATGAGCGTCGCGAAGGTGTACCTGAACAAGCGCAACGGGCTTTCGGTGGTGGGGATATCATCCGCAGGAGCGAAGGAAATGGCGGCCAGTGTGATGATTGCCCCGGTGGGCCTTCTGGCGGGAATTGCCATTCCGAGTTTCGTGAAGGCGCGGAGCACCTCGCAGGCAAATGCCTGCATCAACAACCTCCGGATGCTCGAGGCTGCCAAGGAACAATGGGCTCTTGATAACAAGAAGGCGCAGGGGGATGCGGTGATGGCTCCCGATATCCTTAAGTATCTTGGGACAGGGCGAATGCCCATTTGCCCGCAAGGTGGCCGGTACACCCTGAACATCATCGGGGAAAACGTCCGGTGTTCCATTCCCGGTCATCAGTTGCGGCAGTAGAGCAAAAAGGGATCGTGAAGTTGGCGATTTAAAGCCCGCTGAGGGAAATATCCCTCATCAATGGGGGGTGGCCGGCCAGGAACTGGCCGGCCCTTTTTTTTGCTTCCAGCCAATTAGAAGAACCTTGGACGACAGCAAAGAGGGTGTGGCCAAAGACGAAGTTACGGGCGAAGTAGGGGGTGAAAACCTTCAGCTTGACAAGAGCCTTCCCGGGGCTGAAGTCGTCCTCAAGATACTGGCAGAACCGGTTCCAGACTTCGGCCAGATCAACCGTCAACCCCGGATTGTGCCACTGGGCGAAAACCCAGGGACGGGCGGTCGCCATCCGGCCGATCATCAGGCCGCCGGTTGAGGCAAACATCCCCGCCCGTTCCCGGGCATAGTCGATGCCGGTGATATCACCATTGGCAATGATGGGGAGTTTGGTTTCTGAAGCCAATTCTGCGTGTAACGCATGGCGGGCGGGAAAGCGGTTTAATGACTCTTCAGCAAATCGAGGGTGCAGGGTGATGGCATCCACGCCTTCGTCCTCCAGGAGGCGTAGTCGTTCATGCAGGACCTCGCGCCAGTCCGGGGTGGGGCGGCCCAGCCGGATTTTTGCCAGCAGGGGGCCGGCATGGTGGGCGCGGATGACCCGGATGATGTCGCGCAGGCGGACGGGGTCATCAAAAAGATTGGAGCCTCCGCCCTGTTGCTGGACGGTGGCGGCGGGGCAGGCCAGGTTGATGTCGATCCCGTCACCGGCCACGGGGGCCAGGCGGTCGAGCGTTTGCGCCAGTTCGCGGGTATCCACGACCAGGAGTTGGTAAATCACCCGGCTGTCGGTCGGTCGGCGTTTCAGCCAGGGGGAGTTTTGTGCATTCTCATGGACGACCATTTTGGCCGATAGCATTTCAGTGAAAACCCCGCCCATGCCGCCGAAGTCAGAGAGAAGTCTTCTGAAGGCGCTATGGGTAATCCCCGCCATGGGAGCGCAGAAGAGGGGGGGTGAAAAAGAAACGCCCCTCAGAACGAGGGGCGTTCGGCAGAATTCTGAATCCATAAAAATGCCGCTGGAATTACTTGTCAGCGGGTTCCTTTACCGCCGGCTTTGCTTCTTGAACAGGGACTTTTCCTGCGGGGTTGTTGAAGACAATGCCGTATCGCTTGACGATGGTTGCCGCATCGGTGTCGTCCTTGGATAGATCGACAAGTTCGGTCATCATCTGTTTCAGCTTCACCTCGGCTTGGGCGGCCTGTTCGAGTTGGAGGTCCTGCTGGGCGCTGATTCGAAGGCCGTTGGAATGCTGGCTGATCACAATCACCAGATTCCAGGACAACAGCATGATGCTGCCCAGGGCGATCAGAGTGACGGGAAGAAAGGCACTGAAGAATTTTTCAGGCGTGGGATTTGTCATGGATCAGGTCTCCTCGGGGGTCTTTTCGACGGCGGTTTTTTTAGAGGGCGCTGTCTGCGCAGCCGGGATGTTGTATCCGTGCTTGGAAAGCAGTTTTCGCATTTTTTCATTCTTGGCGGCAACTGCCGCCATGTCCTGGAGAATGTTGCCTGTGATCTGCTGGGCTTGCTGTCCCAGAACGCCGTTATTCAGTTTCTGCTGGCGCCCCTGGATCTCTTCCTGAATTGAGATATTGCTTTTCGAGGTGATTATGATCGCGGCGCTCAGCCCCACGCACAACGCCCCCAGAATCACGGTTGTTGTATACTGCCACAGCTTCATGTTTTCCTCCGGCTCTATTGAAACACGGGCACAATAATAGCTGGAACAAGCGAGCTGTTGCAATCATTTTGCGTTTTGACCGGAGAATGATAAGGTCACGTGCCGTGAATCTGATTGTGTTGCACCCTGATGATTTTATTGGTGAAGGAGAGGTCCGGCTTACAGGGCGGCGGGCCGATCATGTGCGCGAGGTGCACCGAGCCGTGCCGGGTGAAGCCTTGCGCGTCGGATTGCTGAACGGAAAAACCGGAATCGGAGTGGTTCGGAATCCCGACGGGACGGATCTCATGATGAGCGTGACCCTGTCGGACGCCCCTCCGGCTCCGGTGCCCGTGACGCTTCTGCTGGCCATGCCCCGCCCGAAAGTCTTCCGGCGGGTTATCCAGTGTGCCACGTCCCTGGGGCTCAAGCGGATTACCCTGTTCGGGGCCTTCCGGGTTGAGAAAAGTTACTGGCAGAGTCCCTGGCTTGATCCGGACGAACTTCGTCATCAGATGATTCTGGGGTTGGAGCAGGCGTGTGACACCGTGCTTCCGGAAGTGACCCTGCATCCGCATTTCAAGCCCTTTGTGGAGGATGTGATTCCCCTGCTGACGCAAGGGACACGGTGCCTGGTGGCCCATCCCGGGCGGGGTGGGCTTTGTCCGGCGGCCATTCCCGGTCCGGTTTCCCTGGCTATAGGACCGGAGGGCGGGTTCACGGACTACGAAATTGAGCGGCTGGTTGGTGCCGGATTTGAGCCGGTGACGCTGGGGCCGCGCATCCTGCGAACCGAACAGGCTGTTCCGGCGCTCCTGGGACGGTTACTCGCGGTCTGAAAAAGCTTGCGCCAGACGGGTTTGCGCTTATTATTCCGCCCATGAAAACACAAAAAGTTCTGTTCGTTGCCGGGGTCTTTTTGAGTGTCCTGTCCGGGGTCGCTGTGGCTGCCTCTTCGGCCGGGGGTGATCTGGGTGCTCGTTACCATACGAAGCATTCGGAATTTGTCAGTTTGCCTTATGCAGATGGCGACTGGACCTATACCGCGGGCTACGAGATCAACGAGGAGAATTCCATGCTCCAGATTAACTGCGGATTCACCCCTGAATTCAAGGATAACAAGGATCTGGATTACGGGATCACTCCGGAACTGAATCTTCTGGCGAAAGATGGGATTTATCAAGGCGGACTGGGCATTCTTTCCACATACACTCGTGACAGCGGGGGCAAGGGTGACTGGATGGATATGTACTGGCAGTGGATTCTTGGGTTGAATGTTCCGCTGGGTGACCGGTTGAGTCTTCAGGCCAATGCCTACTATGTCTTTGAGAAATGGGGTACTCTGAGCAAGTTCAAGTTTGACGACATCGAGTTCGGCGGCAGTGTCTGCTTTAAATTCTAAAGACAGGCGTGGGACGAGTGTCGGGGAGGATCGTTGAGTCGTTATGTCCAAACCGGACTCCAAGATTGATGGTGCGCTCCGTGAGCTTGCAGCCGTTCTTGTTTCTCTGGAGAAGGACGAGTTTCACGAGGTTCTTTGTACCCTGCTGACCCCTCCGGAACGGGAGAAAATCGCGCTCCGGTGGAAACTGGTCTGTATGCTGGAGGAAGGACTTACCCAGCGTGCCATTGCCTCCGAACTGGGTGTCAGCCTGTGCAAGATCACCCGGGGTTCCCATGAATTGAAATATGGTCCTCTGGCCTTTCGAAAGGCTATCCGGAAAGCCGTGCAGCAGAAACAGGCCGGAACGTAAACAGGGTTTTGAAAGGGTGAAGGATTATGTTTAAGGCGGTTTCGCGCAAGGTGGATTTCCCGGGACAGGAGACGGAAGTCCTTGAGTTCTGGAAAACGGAACGGATTTTCGAGCGGTCCATGGAGCAACGGAAGGGCGCGCCCGAGTATGTCTTTTATGACGGGCCTCCCTTCGCCACCGGATTACCCCACTATGGACATCTGCTGGCCGGCACGATCAAGGATATTGTTCCCCGTTACCAGACCATGCGCGGCCACTATGTCAGCCGCCGGTTCGGTTGGGATTGCCATGGATTGCCGGTGGAATACGAAGTTGAACAGGATCTCAAGATCAGCGGCAAGCGCGATATTGAGAAGATGGGCGTGGATGTTTTCAATGAGAGGTGCCGGAGCATTGTTCTCCGCTATACGAAGGAATGGCGCGAGGTGGTCACCCGCATGGGACGGTGGGTCGATTTTGATCACGACTACAAGACCATGGATCCCTCCTACATGGAATCCATCTGGTGGGTATTCAATTCCCTCTGGGAGAAGGGACTGATCTATGAGGGGCACCGGATTGTTCCGTATTGCCCCCGTTGCACGACCCCGCTTTCGAATTTCGAAACGAATCAGGGATATGCGGATGTCCAGGATCCCGCCATCACGATCCGGTTCAAGGTCGAGGGCGTGGATCGGACCTATGTGCTGGCCTGGACCACAACCCCTTGGACCCTGCCGTCCAACATGGCGTTGGCCGTGGGCAAGGATATCGTTTATCTCAAGATCAAGGATGGCGACGACTTTTACTACCTCGCCAAGGAGCGTGTGGCCGCTTACTACAAGAAGGGCTCAAAGGTCGAGATCATTGAAGAATTAACAGGGGATAAACTGGTGGGTGTGACTTATGAGCCGCTCTTCCCGTATTATGCCGCGCTCAAGGCCAAAGGTGCATTCCGCGTCATTGCCGCTGATTTTGTCTCAACCGGGGATGGTGCAGGCGTGGTTCACATTGCCCCGGGCTTTGGCGAAGACGATAGCCGTGTCGGTCAGATGGAGAAACTTCCCGCCCCCTGCCCGGTGGATGAGGAAGGGCGGTTTACCGCGGACATTCCGGATTACGTGGGGCGTGCCGTCAAGGAGGCTGACGCCGATATCATCAAGCGGCTCAAACAGGAGGGAAAACTCATTCACCAGGCGGTGATCAACCACAGCTATCCGCATTGCTGGCGTTGCGACACGCCCCTGATTTACCGCGCCATTTCAGCTTGGTACGTGAGAGTCGAACAGATCCGTGACCGGATCATCAAGGCCAACAGTCAGACCCGTTGGGTTCCGGAACATCTTCGTGATGGCCGGTTCGGCAAGTGGCTGGAGCAGGCGCGCGACTGGAACATTTCGCGCAACCGCTATTGGGGTGCCCCGCTTCCCGTCTGGCGCAGTGATGACGGCAAGGAAGTTATCTGCATCGGATCCGTTGCGGAATTGGAAAAATTATCGGGCCAGAAAGTCAGTGACCTCCACAAGCATTTTGTCGACAAGATTGAAATTCCGTCCTGTGAGGGAAGGGGCATGCTTAAGCGCATTCCTGAAGTCCTCGACTGCTGGTTCGAGAGCGGTGCCATGCCCTATGCGCAGGCCCATTATCCGTTTGAAAATAAGGCCCAGTTCGAGGCGCATTTCCCGGCTGATTTTATCGCCGAGGGACTGGATCAGACCCGTGGCTGGTTCTACACCCTGACCATTCTGGCCACCGCGCTGTTCGATCGTCCGGCTTTCAGGAATGTGGTTGTGAACGGTCTGGTGCTGGCCGAGGACGGGCGCAAGATGAGCAAGCGCCTGAAGAATTATCCGGATCCGAGCACCATGATCAACCAGTACGGGGCCGATGCCCTTCGGTTGTATCTGGTCAACTCGCCCGTGGTACGTGCCGAGGATTTGCGCTTCTCTGAGGCCGGGGTTCAGGAATTGCTGCGAAACCTCCTGATTCCACTCTGGAACGCGTACGGGTTCTTTGTGACCTATGCGAATGTCGATGGATGGGAACCGTCCGTTAGAATCCAGAATCCAGAATCCAGAATCCAGAATTCGGATTGTGAATCCCGAACCCTGAACCCTGAACCCTCGATCCGGTGCGAAAACCTGCTGGACCGCTGGATCCGGAGTTCCCTGGAAACGCTTTCGGCCAATGTGACGCAAGCCATGGACAACTATGATCTCCAGAATTCCGTGAGGCCGTTTGTTCGGTTCATTGAAGACCTGACGAACTGGTACATCCGGCGCAGCCGTCGGCGGTTCTGGAAGTCTCTGGATGATGGCGACAAGGCGCAGGCCTACGAGACGCTCTATGTTGTACTGTTGCAGCTCTCCAAGATTGCCGCGCCGTTTATTCCCTTTACCAGTGAGGTCATTTACCGGAATTTAAAAACAGCCGGCATGCCGGATTCTGTGCACCTGTGTGATTTCCCCGCTGGAGACAGCGTTCGTCGCGATGAGGCGCTGGAGCGGCAGATGGCGGCGGTGATGACGGTGGTGGCATTGGGGCGGACCCTGCGCTCCGCGCACGACCTTAAGGTTCGCCAGCCGTTGAAAACCCTGCATGTGGCCTGTCGGAATGCGGAACTGCTGGCCAGTATCGGGGACTTGAAGGACATCATTCTCGAGGAATTAAATGTCAAGGATGCCCAATTCAGGCCGCATGAATCCGATTTTGCAACACTGAAGGTGAAAGCCAACTTTGCGCGGCTCGGACCCAAGCTGGGGCCGCTTGTGAAAAAAGCCGCCGGGGTCATTGCCGGGCTCAAGAGTGAGCAGGTTGAACTTCTGGCGGGTGGGGAAACGGTCTCCCTTACCGTCGAAGGTCAGTCCTTGGTGCTGACGTTGGACGACGTGATCATCGAGCATTTGCCGCGCGAGGGCAGTGTGGTAGCCGCCGAGAGCGGCATTGTGGTGGCGTTGGATACAGCGCTGACACCGGATTTGATTGAGGAAGGTCTGGCCCGGGAGTTTGTGAGCAAACTCCAGAACATGCGCAAGACAGCGGATTTGGAAGTGACCCAGCGGATCCATGTCCGGTTTACCGGCGATGACGCTGTGAGGGCTGCTGTGGCGAAATACCGGGAGTACATCACCACCGAGACCCTGAGCCTATCCTGTGAGGCGGTTTCCGAAAAAACGGAAGGGGCCACGGACTGGGATCTCAATGGCCATCTTTGTTCGATCACGCTTGATGCGAAGGCCTAGTCCCGGTATCCGGGATTAGAATCTACATGGCAACCGGCGGGGAGATAGGTTTCCCGCAAGGAGACAACCCGTTCTTGCTGGGGCGGGGTGCAGAAGGTCATGCTCAGGTTCTGCCCGGTTTCCTCCAGAGCCTCCAGTGCTTTTCCAAACAGGAGCCTGGCTTCGTCGTTGTGCCGGGTAATTTTCTTCATGGCGTTTTTCACCTTCTCCGGAGAGGCTTGGATCGGTATGGAGGCCAGTCCGTCGATCAGGTGGGTCATTGAGGCGGATGTGTCGGCCATGCTTTGATAGAGCCGTGGATCCAGTCCTTCCATTTGAGCACAATGAGTCATCAGGATTCTGAGAAGTAGGAGTTTTGTCGCCGTGGTTGCCGCCTGCCGTGGGGCGGTGAGCCGGAGTTGCGGGAAGGGGGAAAGGGTGGACGCGGGGCTTGTTTCGAAGGAGGCCAAGGCCATGGCAGCCAGCCATTGTTGAATGGAATCGGCCATGCAGAGATACATCTCGCCCAGAAAATCCACCATGCGACGGTTTTTCTCCAGGACAGCCAGATCCGAAAACGGGGTCGGCTTACGGGGGGCTTCTATGAATTCGCGGATCGCATCGAGATCCACGCCCACCTTGACCTTGGAGCCGTCCGTGAGTTGAGCGGAACAGGCCGTGATGGCGCACAATCGTCCCTGATCATCCACAATCGGCCCCCCGGAATTACCAGGATAGATGTCCGCATCGAAATGAAGGACCCGTGTCTTCCCATCCTGATGATGGCGGATGACTGTGCCGGCCGACAGTTTCCAGGAAGTGTCGCCTGGATGGCCCACAATCTGAAGCCTGGCGCCCTGAGCGGGGCGGAGTTCCCTGATGAGTGGAAGAAAAACCGGCGTCTCTGTGGGAATTTTCAGAAGGGCAAGGTCGTGAACAATGGAGTGGGCCAGAATATTGGTGACCGAATAGACCCGCCCCTCCAGCGTGATGATGGAGGCCCCCGGCATCCCCGCAATGAGATGGTAACTGGTTAGGATGTCTCCATCAGGGGATACGACAATTCCGGCTCCTTGCCAGGATGGGGTGATGATTTTGACGCAGGCGGCATGGGCTTTTTGCAGGGGTGCGGGATATTCCCGGATGGTTCGCAAAGAGCGCGACCGCGTTGAGGCGGTATAATTAAATGGACGAATGAGCAGAAATTCCTTTTCCAGGATGGAATAAAGGTCCGGAGCCGTGCGGATCCGAGATATCTGTTTTGTCGAATCGGGTTGCGGAAATATCCGGCTCCATTCCTGGCGCAGTTCATCAACGGTCGGCTCGGTTGCGAAGGTGGGGTTGAAGCAGACCCCGGCGAGGATGAGCAGGGCTCCGGGAAGGGATTTATACCTTGGTTCAATCACAACAGTAATTATCGTTCCTAATGACCAGCCTTGTCCAGTCCCTGTTTGTTTTGCTAAAAGGGGAACATGAAAGCTGTGATTTTATCCATTGGTGACGAATTGATCATGGGGCAGACGGTCGACACCAACTCGGCCTGGCTGAGTGCGCGGTTTGCCGATCTTGGTATCATGACGATTCACCATAAGACGGTGCCGGATGACGCGACGGCCATTGTCCTGGCGCTGAAGGAAGCCTGCGCCCTTTCCGCGGTTGTGGTTGTGACGGGCGGATTGGGGCCTACGGAGGATGATCTTACCCGCCATGCCTTGGCGGCTTTCTTGAACCGCCCTCTGGATCTTCATCCTCCCTCTCTGGAGCGGATTCGCGCGTTTTTCCGGTCACTGGGCAAGGAGATGTCGGTGATCAACCGGATCCAGGCCATGGTGCCCAGGGGTGTAGAGGTGTTGGATAACGACTGGGGAACCGCCCCGGGCTTGAAGGTGAAGGTCGGGAAGGCGCTGGTTTTTGTTTTCCCCGGGGTTCCCTCCGAGATGATGAAGATGGCGGAGCGGGATGTGTTCCCGTTGTTTCAAAATAATGGCGAATCAGCGGTGTGTACAGAGGCGCTTCACACCTTCGGGGCAGGAGAGTCCACGGTGGCGGAGCAACTGGGTGACCTCATGCGCCGAGACAGGAATCCACTGGTTGGAACGACGGTTTCACAAGGTATTGTCACGATCCGGATCCGCAGTGAGGAACCCACACGAATGCAGGCCCAGAAGCAATTGGCGGCTACCGTCAAGGCCGTCGAAGCCCGTTTGGGATCCCTGATTTTTGGACGGGACGGGGAAACCCTTGGGGGGATTGTGGGAACGCTTGCCGGCAAAATTGGAGTGAAGGTGACCACGGCGGAAAGCTGCACCGGCGGACTGGTGGCACAAATGCTGACCGACGAGGCGGGGGCGAGCCACTATTTTGTCGGCGGGTGGGTGGTCTATTCCAATGTGATGAAAACGCGTGAATTAGGGGTGCCCGCCTCCTTGATCGAGCGGGAAGGAGCCGTCAGCGAGGCGGTGGCCTGCGCCATGGCGGAAGGGGCCTTGAGGCAAGACGAGGCAGATTGGTCGGTATCGACGACTGGGATTGCCGGCCCTGACGGGGGCTCTTCAGGAAAGCCTGTTGGCACGGTTTGGATCGCCATCGGGCATCGGAGTAAATCGGGAATCAGAACCCAGGCTGAGTGCTTTCATTTTCCGGGATCCCGAACCATGATTCGTGATCGCGCCGCCAAAACCGCTTTGAATAGACTTCGTTTGGAACTGCTGAAGTAGGGGCTACTGCCCCATTTCTTCCATGTTTTTATTCCGCGCGGCGGATGCGGCCTTGATCTGTTCCTTGGCCCTTTGCCCGGCATCAACAGCCGTCTTCCCCGTAAATCCGTCCACAGCCGTTTGAAGTGTGCTTTTCTCCGGTGGGATGGCGGGAGTTCCTTCCGGTTTCGCACCAGGATCTTTCCCGCAACCTGCCAGTGCGATCAGGAGCGGCAGTGCAAAACGACCGATTATCCGTGTGGGTTTCATGAAAGAAAGCTACCACAAAACCTCGTCTTAAAAAACGGTTTTGTTTTGAACAAAAGATGTTAAAATCCCCCCCTTCTTCATTCCAAAGAAGAGAAAATAATTCGCTTTATCAGGATTGAGAAAATGGGCGCTGCACAGGCAAAACTTCTTGTAACGAGTTGGAGCACAGTTCGTTACGAATTGTTGAATACGAAGGTTTCAGACCTGAAGTTGGCCATTAAGGGGTCTCCTGTCGAGCCCATGATTCGTCAGGTTAAGCGCGAACTTGACGAGAAGGGGATCAAGTTTCATCCCTCTTTCTACCTCACCGACAGCTGGGGGTGTCCCGATGAGGTCGCTGCGGTTGGGATTCCCTTTTATCTGGCTGATCGACGGTTATCCCGGATCGAGGAAGAGCAGACCGGGGAGATTGAGGATTCCAGGACGACCCTGATGTACCTCCGTCATGAGGTCGGTCACGCCCTGAATTATGCCTATCGGTTGTGGGAGTGGGAAGGCTGGTCCGATGTCTTTGGAAAGTTTTCAAAGCCGTACCGTGATGTTTTTCTGCCCGATCCGTCGAGTCGTGATTTTGTACGGCATCTGGTTCACAGCCAGTATGGACGGAATTATGCCCAGAAGCATCCGGACGAGGATTTTGCAGAGACCTTTGCGATCTGGTTGACGCCCCGTTCAGGGTGGCGCCGGAAATACCGGTTCTGGCCTGCCCTGCGAAAATTATCCTATGTGGCAAAACTGATGCGCGGAGTTAAGAACAAGTCGACTCCCTCCGCCACATCAGGTTTCCTGATTAATCCTGTTGAAGAGATGACGATGCTTCTGGCGGAACATTATGGCCAGCGCGCGGAACGGTACCGTGCGGCGGCCCAAGGGTATGTTGATGACAAATTGAGTCAGGTGTTTCCCAAGATGCGTGCCACGGGGCAGATTCCGGCCGGCCAGTTTATCCGGCAGCACCAGCACAAACTTGCCGCGAGCATTGGCATGTGGTCGGGTCTCGATGCCGAGGAAGTGACGACGATTCTTGAAAAACTGGACGACCGCGCCCGGTTCCTGAACTTGAAGATGCCGCGCCGGAAAGGTGGCGAGAAACTGGTCGAGATCACGTCCTTGGCCACTTCACTGGCCAAGGATTTTGCCTACACGGGCCGGTTTACCGGTTAGGGGGATCATACATAGGATTCAGGGTTCGGGGTTCAGGAAGAATTTGTTAAATCCGAAATTCTTAACCCTTTTCTCTTGATCTGCTGAACCCTGACCCTCTCCTTATTACATCATTGGAACCCCGACATCGAAGGACGGGCCTTCCATGGCGATTTTCACAATCTGTTGTAGCAGGTGTGGATAGTCAATTCCGGCCTTTTCGGCGGAGCGGGCCAGCGCCACACTTTCATCCAGCGAGGGATTGCAATTCACTTCGAGAACCCGGGGCTGTCCGACTTCATCGAGCCGGATGTCTACCCGGCCGTATCCCCAGCCGCCCACGGCCCGGAAGGCCCGCAGGGCGATGGAACTGATTTCCCGCGCCAGAAACGGCTCAACATGCGCCGGGCAACTCACCGAGGTGCGTTGGTATTCCACACTGTCCTCCATCCATTTTGCGGCATAGGACATGATGGGCGGGATATCCTTGGGAAGTTTTGTGTAATCCACCTCGGCCAGGGGAAGGACGGTGAGCTTTCGTCCTCCGAGGATTCCCACATTGAACTCGCGGCCGGGCAGGAAGTGCTGGGCCAGGGCGGGCTGGTGGTAGTGGTTGAGGATTTCCCGGACCTTTTCGCGGAGTTTCGTTTTGGTGGAAACCACCGAGTCCCTGGATAAGCCAATGCCCGCGTGTTCGCGACTGGGCTGCACAATCACCGGAAAATTCCACTTGCAGCGATCCACATCTCCGATTCGTTCCAGGAGTTCCGTATTGGGTGCCATCGGCACCCCGCCGCCCTGAAGGAGGCTGGCTGACATATATTTATAGCGGCTGAGTCCCAGCGCCAGGGCAGGGGAGCCCGTCATCGGGAAGCCCATCATCTGGACAAGAGCGGCCACCCGCATTTCATAGAGGGCCCCGTGAACCACGTCGTCATACTGATTAAAGACCACGTCAGGCCTCAGGCGGCGCAGTTTTCTCTGAAAAGCCAGAAGATCGTTGGCGAGTGGGACAATGGTGACCTTGTAGCCGACTTTGCGCATGACATGCGCCATGCGCCGGATCATTTTACGAAGGTCATCGGTGCTGCCGGTATCCTCCGGAACTTCGGGCGATGCGGAGGCTCCTGCATTATAGACTAGTGCTACATGGTATCGTGTTGTCTGCTTCATACGTGCTCCCGCTTACTGCCCCGTGGGGCTTATTCATCCATCCCGTTTACCGGGCGAAGGTTGTCAGGCAGAATCGCCTGGCTTCCTGACGGGCCCAAAGGTCGGCCTTATGGATCTTTTCGAGATTGGGTTTGGCCAGGCTGGTGTGGCGGTTCATGACCGCTTCCACCGTGTGCCAGATGCTGGAAAAGGAGATGTTTCCAGCCAGGAATTCCTCGACGGCGATTTCATTGGCCGCATTAAGCACGCAGGGCATGGTTCCGCCGGTGATGGCCGCGCGACGGGCAAGCCCGAGGCAGGGGAACCGCAAGGGATCCGGAGACGAGAAATGAAGGGCACCCAGCGAGGCGAGGTCTAGTTTGGGAAGGCCGCCATCTCTCCGCTCGGGCCAGGTCAACGCATGCTGGATGGCGAAACGCATGTCCGGCGGGCTGAGCTGTGCCAGTACACTACCGTCCACAAATTCGACCAGGGAATGAACAATGCTTTCGGGATGGATGACGACATCAATGCGATCATAGGGAATTCCGAACAGCCAGTGGGCCTCCATGATTTCGAGCCCCTTGTTCATCAGGGTGGCGGAGTCGACGGTCACTTTTTGGCCCATGTTCCAGCGGGGATGCTTAAGGGCCTGGGCGGCGGTGACGGTATCGAAGTCAAGGTCGTGTCGGCTGGCGAAGGGGCCGCCCGAGGCGGTGAGGATCAGCCGCCGGATGGACGAAGGCGGCTTTCCTTCGAGGCATTGGAAGATGGCGCTGTGTTCACTGTCCACCGGAAGCAGCCGGGCCTTGTGACGTGCGGCGCAGTCCATGACCATCTGCCCAGCGGCCACCAGAACCTCTTTTGTGGCGATGGCCACATCTGTGCCCTGCCGGAGTGCGGCTAGCACCGGCTTCAGGCCGGCCATGCCGACCAAAGCACAGAGAACGAGATCAGCGTCCTTACGTGCTGCCAGAGCCTCGACCCCTTCCGGGCCGGCGTGGAGCGTGGTGCCGCGGGACAGCAGGCTCCGCGCGGCGTCCGCCGCAAGGGGATCCCCGACAGCCAGCTGTCGGACCTTGAATTCAGAAGCCTGTGCCAGGAGCCGTGCGGTGTTCGTCCGGGAAGCCATGCCTATTACCTTCAGTTGGGAAGGGAGTGCGGCAACTACGCGCAGTGCGTTTTCGCCGATCGAACCGGTGCTGCCAAGGATGATGATTTTCTTTTTCATGGGATCAGGTGACGTGCGCAAACCACCGCAAATAGAAATACAATGCCGGTGCTGCAAAAAGAAGACTGTCCAGAACGTCCAGGATGCCTCCCATGCCCGGGAAAAGCTGTCCGGAATCCTTCAGTCCGGCTGAGCGTTTGAGGAGGGATTCAACCAGATCGCCGACGACCCCGATGGCGGCCAGGAAGGCCCCCAGGAACAGGGCATGCCCCCAGGTCAGACTGAGGCGTCCGAATTCGGCTACCGGAAGGTTCGGGTCGGGACTGCGCCAGAGCCAGTACAGAATCATGCTGGCCGCGATGCCTGCCAGAAAACCGCCGGCAAGTCCCTCCCAGGTTTTTCCGGGGGAAATGCGAGGAAACATTTTGTGGCGGCCCACTAGGCTACCCACAAAATACGCACCCATGTCGGAGGCTTTGACCACCAGCACCAGATACACGATCAGCGCTGTCGCGGTGGGGCTGAACGGGGCGTTCCAGGCCGTGGGTGTCCACCGGAAGCAGAGGTTCAGCATGAACATCAGAAGCAGGGGAACATAGACCAGCCCAAGCATGGTGCAGGCGATCGTGGGGAGAGGTTGCGGATTTAATTTTTGGGGGAACTGGCGGACGAAAATGATGAAGATCACAAGGGTGATGACGAGGGCGGGAAGTTCCCGCCAGGACTCCTGAACCGTGTCGCCCGCCAGAACGGTGATGTTCAGGCTCACATAGGAGGCTGCCAGAAGGGCCACGCCGGAAGCGATGCCGATATTCCGGAATGCGGGAATGCCGACATTGCGTTGGATTCCATAGAATTCAACAAGGGCGAGCGCGGCCAGTCCGGTCAGAACCAGCACGCCGATCACTGAGGGAAGCGCGAAGAGGAGCAGTCCGGCGCCTCCCATCAGGATGATCGCACTAAAGATGCGTCGCAGTAATTTCATAATGGTTGTCTGTTATCCGACCAATCCGAACCGCCGGTGGCGATTGCCGTATTCCTCGACAGCCTTAACCAGATGGTCTTCGCGAAAGTCCGGCCACAAGGTGTCGGTGATGTACATTTCGGCGTAGGACACCTGCCACAGGAGAAAATTACTGATGCGCATCTCCCCGCTGGTCCGGATCAACAGGTCCGGGTCGGGAATGTCGGGTGCGTAAAGATTCGCCGAGATGGCGGCTTCGTCAATGGTGTCCGGATCCAGAGTTCCGGCTTTGGCTTTCCGGGCGAGTTCCTGCGCGGCGTGGGCGATTTCAGTGCGTCCCCCGTAGCTAAGTGCCAGAACCAGGGTGGCATCCTTGTAATGCTCGGTCGTCTGCATGACATGGTTCAATTCACGGCGCACCGATTTGGGGAGATCGCTGAGTCGACCAATAGCCCGCAACCTGATTTTGTTTTCGTGAAACTCACGTTCCTCATTGCGCAGGAATTTTTTCAAGAGAGCCATCAGGGCTTCGATTTCAGGTTTCGGTCGATTCCAGTTTTCCACGCTGAAGGCATAGACTGTCAGGTACTTGATGCCTAGCTTCTTGCAGGTCTTGATGGCGACCCGGACCGATTCCGCACCCTTTTCATGCCCCTTGGCGCGGGGCAAGTTGCGTTGCTGCGCCCATCGCCCGTTGCCATCCATGATGATGGCCACATGCACCGGGATTTTCGGGGCCGGTGCAGCGCTGACGGGTTGAGGGAGTGTGTTTGACATGGATGTTAGAGAGCGATCCGGAATGTGCTTTCACGCTGGGGACTGACTGAGAGGACGCCCAGAGGGACGCCGGTGATGTCGCACAAGGCCTTGACATACTCCTTCGCCTTGGCGGGGAGATCCTCGTAGCGCTTGATCTGGCTCGTGGGGCTCATCCATCCCGGGAACTCCTTGTACACCGGCTTGCAGCGTTCGAGGATCGAAATGCTGGCGGGAACGGTTTCATACCGTTTCCCGTCGCATTCATAAGCGACGCAGACCTTGATGGTTTCCATTTCATCGAGCACATCCAGCTTGGTAATGGCCCAATAATCTACGCCGTTAACCATGGCCGAGTAGCGGCCCACAACGGCATCGAACCAGCCGCAACGGCGGGGGCGTCCCGTGGTGGCACCGAATTCCCGTCCGCGCTTGCGGAGTCCTTCGCCGGTGGCATCGAGCAATTCCGTGGGGAAGGGCCCTTCTCCGACCCGGGTGGTGTAGGCCTTGATCACGCCCAGCACCCGCTCGACGGAGCGCGGCGGCAGGCCGGTGCCGACACAGGCTCCTCCGCTAGTGGGGTTGGATGAGGTCACAAAGGGGTAGGTTCCGAAATCGATATCCAGCATGGTGCCCTGGGCGCCCTCGAACAGGATCTGCTTCTTTGCCCGATAGGCGTCGTTCAGCAGTTTAACGGTGTCGGTGATGTAGGGGGCCAGGAACAGGGCTGCCTCGTGAATTTCGGCGTAGACCTTGGCGGCCTCGAGGGGAGCGGCTCCCAGAGTGGCAAGCAACTCATTCTTCTGGGCCAGACGTCCGGCGAGAAGGGTTTTAAGGGCCGGGTCAAGCAGGTCACCCATGCGCAAGCCGGTCCGGTTGGCCTTGTCGGCGTAAGTTGGGCCAATACCGCGCTGGGTGGTGCCGATCTTGGAACCGACCGCAAGTTTGTTCTCGCTGGCCGCGTCAACGGCCTTGTGGTAGGGCGCCACGACATGGGCGCGGTCGCTGACGTGGAGGCGGCCCGCCGTCATGATGCCACGTGCGTTCAGTTCCTTGATTTCCTTCACCAGGCCGACCGGATCAATCACGAGCCCGTTGCCGATGACACAGGTTTTGTCCGGATACAGGATTCCTGAGGGGACAAGATGCAGGACATAACGTTCGGCGCCGATCTCAATGGTATGGCCCGCATTGCTTCCTCCCTGGTAGCGAACCACGACGTCCGCATTCTGGCTCAGGAAGTCCACAACCTTACCTTTTCCCTCGTCGCCCCACTGGGCCCCTATCAATAATGTATTCGGCATTCTTAATGATCCTTTCAAGTCGCTGCGTAAAACAGTGCTTCTATCAGAAAACCAAGGGGTCATCAAGCAGGGAAGGGCGGCCGATATCAGGATGATTCCAGTCGGCACTTCAGGCCCGCCTCACGGTTCCCGGTTGTGGTTTCTTAACGGCCGCGTCTGGTGGAACGATCCGGACTGCGTGTTTCTCGAAAAGAGGATGACCCTTCACCGATGGCGCGCGACAGTCCGGATCCTCTCTTGGGTAGTAGGGCAGATTCGACCCTGGGCCGCCTTCCCCGAGAGCACGCGTGAGACCGTAGATTTATCGACTCCAGCCGCTTTGGCAACGTCGCTGATTGAAATTAGTAAGCTCATGCACAACCCTGATAACATGAGTTGTGCAAACGATCAAGGCATTCTTCAAAGACCGCAGAATGAATGAAATTTGGCCTGAGAAACGATCCCCAAAAACTGATTCCAGAACTTGTAGTAACCGCCGTCCCCGGCGGTACCAGCAACCAGATCGGCTACATCTATGACCATCTCCCCGCCGCCTCCCGAGATTTGATTTCGGACATATAGCCCGTCCCCTGTAGCTCCAATCATTATAGGCGCCGACGACAAACTACCGCCAGCGGTATAGCCTCTATACTAGCTACCATTTACCGCTTAAAACAAGAAAATTTGAGTACTCAGGCTTCGAGATATGCCGCCGGCGGCTCAGCCATCATATTGCCGGGCTATTACCGCTCGATAGGATGGGAGGGGCAAAATTAGGTCATGCGAAAGGTGAAAGTCAAAGTGCTGGTTTAGGTCCAGCAAGTGCCATTAGCAATTTGATTATATCTTTCAGTAGTAGACGGTTAAACATAGTAATCCTCAGTTTGAACGCCCCGATCTGCGGCACAATAATTAGCGATCTTTGATTCCCACTGAAAAGAAAG
>JBAXMJ010000035.1:0-22597 GCA_037134355.1 bacterium
AACGGTAAATGTGACTTCCAGCACTGGCGGCGGCTATGCAGTTCTCCTGGTCGGTAAGGGGAGGAACTCGGCTTAAGATTGAAAAGGGTTTTACCCCCTCGTCAGTGATGGGTGACCCCTTACGCCCTGCTCGTTTTTTCCTCTGGCATATCGACGGCGGTCACTCTATGATATTGCTATAAATTCAAGGCGAAAATGAAAACAGACACAGAAACAACTCTTCCTCGGCAGCATCGCGTCACTCAGGCGCTGCGCCAGGAGGTGATTGAGGGACGCTGGCGTCCGGGTGCCATGATACCCGGCCGCCACTCGCTGGCCAGGAGTCATGCCGTGCCGCTCAGTACCGTTGAGCGCGCGGTGGCCATCCTTATCTCGGAAGGCCTGTTCCGGAGCGAAGACCGGCGCGGCACCTTCGTGACCGATGCCCCCCCCGCCAAAGGGCCTGAGCCAGCGCACCCGTTCACCGCGCGCGCCACGCCGCCCGCGCCCCCCCCGCTGACCGCCACAATCGGCATCGTCACGGCGGGGTATCCCTACGGCAATGCCGAGGAATACGAGATGCAGTGGTCGATCAAGATCCTGCACGCGTGCGAGAACCGGCTGGCGGCCGAGCAGGGCCTGACCATGCACTTCCTCAATCTTGTGGACAACGGCGCGACCGCTCTCCCGGAGGCGACGGAGGAGGCCCTCGCGCGCCTCCTGGACGAGCGCGTCGATGCCATCATCCTCGTCGGCCCCCCGCCCGTTTCCCCGGAATTCGTCGCCCGCCATGCGGCCTCCCGCACCCCGATCGTCTGCGCCGACTTTGAGCGCCGTGACCATCCGTTCCCCCAGGTCTACATCGATAACATGACGGCCGGCACCGCGGCGGCCCGTCACCTGCTGACGCGCGGCTACACCCGCCTGCTCTACTTCCAGCCCTTCGCGGCGACCTGGTCGGACGACCGCCTCGCCGGGGTCAGGTCCGTGCTGGGCGCTTCCGCCGCGGATCCCGCGCGACTGCGGGTCCTCCCGGACCGGCCGAAACCGGCGGCAATCCCCAACCAACGCGACCTCGCGTACCAACGGGCGCGCGAGTTGTTGGCGGGCGACGACTGGGCGGCGCGAACCGGCGTCATCGCCGTCAACGATGAGGCTGCGGAAGGGTTCGCGCGGGCCGCGACCGAGCGGGGCTTGATGGCCGGCCGCGACTACGGCCTGCTTGGGTTCGACGATTACGGCCGCCAGCGCGGACTGACCAGTCTGCGTCCGCCCCTGGAGGATCTGGGCCGGGAAGCGGCGGGCCTGGCCGTGCGGCTGCTCCGCGGCGAGGCGCCGCCCCTGCGCATCGCCCTGCAGTACCGGGTGATCGCCAAGACGAGTACACGAGCCTTGCGGGACGGGGTGTTGGAGAGAGTGCGTGAGAGCTGAGGGGCCAGGCGCTGGGAACGTGACCTGAAGTCACAAGAGAAAAACTGGCACCGCCACGGTCACCGTTAATGGCGCCACTGCCAACTACCTGAGTTTCAGCGCGGGAACCTGGGTGTTTCAACCGGGACCAGCGGCGCTGACGATCAGGCGATCTCAATGATTCTAAAGCTTTCCCGCTCGAATGACGATTGTCGCCCTATTTCTTGAATACCTTGACCTCTGGATTGTCGGCAAGGAAGTTGGCGGCTGAACGGTAAATGTGACTTCCAGCACTGGCGGCGGCTATGCAGTTCTCCTGGTCGGTCAGACAATGAGATTTATTGGCGGCGACGGTGGGCTTTGCACTCTGTTTCGGGATTGCGGTTTCTGTCACAGTCGGGCTATTGGGTGCATTCAAAAGTTTATCAAGTTCGTTCATGTGGGTTCCTTTAGGTATTTACGGGAGTCTACTCCCATGTCCAGAGCCTGTATACAACTCATCCTGCCCCATCCAGGGCAGACGCATCTAAATTTATACCAGAACGCACGAATTCTTTGACAGAATGAACAAAATCTACAGAATTATGGTTAAGCTCCCTGCCGCAAAGCCCTCCTACCATTCTGAACATTCTGTAAATTCTGTCAAAACTTTTGATTTTTTGGCTATTAGAAGCGCCGGGATTTCGAGATTCCCGGACGTTCAGCGTTGTTTTCGCAGGACTGACGATTCATTCGCGAACTAAGGGGTAGGGACGGCTCTCCGAGCCGTCCGCGGAGGCCTCGGAGAGGCCTCCCTGCCCAGATCATGTAAAGACAATGGTGAGACGGATAATATTTGCCTCACAGAGTGTCCTGATCAGGTCGCCTTGTTTTTCTTATCGCGCTTGGCTTGTTTCTTTTCAGCCGGTGTTTTCAGGGGTGCTTTTTTCGTTTCCCGTTTGGTGTCTTTTGCCTTTGACATACTCGGATCTCCTGTTGGGTTGATACTGCCGGCAACGCGCCGGGTTGTGAAGTTAAGTATAAGGCATGCCGGGCTTGAAGCAATCGCGTATTTCGGACGCAGGGGGAAATGTTTGACCTTGCGGGGCATCCTGATAGATTGCGGAAAAGATTCGTTTAAGATGAAAATCATTGATTGCGACTATCTGGTGCTGGGAAGCGGAATTGCGGGGCTGATGTCGGCCCTGCACCTGTCCCGGCATGGGCGCGTTCTGGTGGTGACCAAGAAGGGGCGCGCGGAAAGCAATACCAACTACGCCCAGGGCGGCATTGCGTGTGTCATGGATTCCGATGACAGCTTTGCCCAGCATGTCGCTGATACCCTGGACGCGGGCGCCGGGCTCTGTCATGAGGATGTGGTTCGGGCGATTGTCAGCAACGGACCCGCCCGCATCGCCGAGTTGGAACACTTCGGATTGAAGTTTGCCGAACTGGATGGCAAAGCCGGCTACGATCTCGGACGGGAAGGCGGCCATTCGCAGCGCCGGGTACTGCATGCCGGGGATATCACCGGGCAGGCGGTTGAAAAGACTCTGCTCGGACAGGCGCAGACGAATCCCAACATTTCCATCCTGGATCATTGCATGGTCATTGATCTGATCACCACCGGCTGGCTTGCGGCCCGGCCGGGTGATCCAGCGTTTCCTCATGCAGACAACCGTTGCGTGGGGGTGTATGCCCTGGACGAGAATACCTCCGAAATTTTTGCCATTCGCGCTCCGGCGACCATCCTGGCCACAGGTGGCGGCGGCAAGGTTTACCTTTACACCAGCAATCCCGATATCGCCACAGGTGACGGCGTGGCCATGGCGTGGCGGGCCGGCCTGCCCATTATGAACATGGAATTCATCCAGTTCCATCCCACCATTCTGTTCCATCCCAAGGCGAAATCCTTTCTCATCAGCGAGGCCGTGCGTGGGGAGGGCGCCATACTGGTAAACGGCGAGGGTCAGCCGTTCATGGATCAGTATGATCCGCGCCATTCGCTGGCACCGCGTGACATTGTGGCCCGCGCCATTGATCGCGAGATGAAGTTGAGCGGTGCGCCCTGTGTCTTTCTGGATATCCGGCATCATACGCTTGAATTCCTCATCAACCGTTTTCCCAATATTTATGCCCGCTGCCTGTCGCTGGGAATCGACATGGCCAAGGATCTTATTCCGGTGGTTCCGGCGGCCCATTATTTTTGCGGGGGTGTGCAGGCCTCGGTCGATGGCCGCACCGCGATGCCGGGTCTATATGCCTGCGGAGAAGTCGCCTGCACGGGGTTGCATGGTGCCAACCGACTGGCAAGCAACTCCCTGCTGGAGGCGCTGGTGTGCTCGGCTCAGATGGCCGACCACCTGGGAGAGACGCCTCTGCGGGAGGTGCGTTCGGTGCCGATTCCGGAATGGGAATACGGGGCCGCCGTGCCCAGTGACGAAAGCATCGTTCTTGAACATAACTGGAACGAGGTTCGCACCTGCATGTGGGATTATGTGGGGATCGTGCGATCGGACAAACGTCTGGAGCGCGCTGCTCGCCGCATCCGCAATCTTCGGCAGGAAATCCGGCAGTACTATCTCGACTATCTGGTCACGCCCGACATCCTGGAGCTTCGCAATATCGCCGATGTGGGTGAACTGATCATCCGGTCAGCCCAGTTGCGCAAGGAAAGCCGCGGCCTGCATTACACGCTCGATTATCCAAGCCATACCCCGGGAGTTGGGTCTCCTGACACTGTCATTCAGGATCTTCCCGGGGGCAGGATCGGGTAAATTACTTCGTGAACCGGATGGCGATACCGTCAACGCGGGTGATATGGCGGCTGAAGAGGATCCAGTACTGGTCAGAGGCCTCCACCGTCACTTCGATCAGCGCGTCGCCCCCTGCTTTACGGGCGGCAGACCGCACGGCGTCGCGAATATGATTTCCGCCGGAAATCGGAATGAAGCCGAACAATTTAACACTGCTGTCGGTGGCGGCCGTATACCCCAGAATCTGGTAACTGCGTCCTTCCAATGGTGTGGACGAGGCCGCAATACCTCCAGGCATCGTTGCGCACCCCGCCAGAAAACACGTTGCTACCCCCATCACTCCCAGTGCCATTCCCTTAACCAGTTTATTCACAACCGACTCCTTTATTTGAACACCAAACCCTGAACCCTGAATCCTGAACCCTCTTCTTAAACCACGTTGAACATCGTTTCATCGAGTGGCAATTTTCGCAGCCGGGCATCTTCCAGAAAGCGGGGCATGTGGCCTGTTCCCGTGAAATGCCCATTGAGGCTGCCGTCCGGGCCGATTCCCTCGACCTTGAACAGGTAGAGATCCTGCAGCTGGTATTCGCCGTCCTTTAGTTCCAGCACTTCCGATACGGCCGTGATCTTGCGGGAGCCGTCGGAAAGGCGGGCGGTATGGACGACCACATCAATGGCGGCGGCGACCTGGGAGCGCAGGGCGGAGAGGGGGATATCGATACCGCTCAGAAGCGCACAGGTCTCGATGCGGGACAGGCAGTCGCGCGAGCTGTTGGCGTGAATGGTGGACATACTGCCCGCATGCCCGGTATTCAAGGCCTGCAGGAGATCCAGCGCCTCACCGCCCCGGATTTCGCCGATGACCAGCCGGTCGGGTCGCAGACGCAGGGAGGAATGAACCAGATCCCGGATCGTCACCTCCCCCTTGTCGTTCTTGTCCGGCTTGCGGGTTTCAAAGCTGACGATGTGGGTCTGCTGGAGTTGCAACTCGCTGGCATCCTCAATGACCAGGATCCGCTCCATGTTCGGAATAAAGCTGCTTAACACGTTAAGCACGGATGTTTTGCCCGACGAGGTGGCACCTGAGACGATCACATTTTTGTGCAACTTGACGATGGTGTCGATTAATTGGGCGCCCGCCGCAGTAATCGAACCGAACTGGATCAACTGGTCGATCGTCAGTTTCTCTTTTTTAAACTTCCGGATGGCGACCACGGTGCCGCAGCGGGAAAGCGGGGGAATGACGGCGTGGACGCGGGAGCCGTCGGGCAGGCGAGCATCCAGGCGCGGGTTGTCCTCATTCAGCATGCGTCCGACATGTTTGGCGACATTGACGGCAGCGGCTTTGAGGGCGGGTTCGCTGACGAATCGGGCTTCGGTGGCCTCCAGTTTGCCCTTCCGCTCGATGAAGATCTGGTTGGGGCCGTTGATCATGATTTCCGAGATCGAGTCATCTTCCAGAAATGCCCGGATCGGCTCAAAGAAAAGCACCAGATAAGAGTTGGCTTCTTCCATGCGCGAAGGGTGCCTTGAGGAAGGGCGACTGTCAATTGTTTTCAGGATGCCAGACTTCAGCATTGCGCCCGGGACGGGTTATTTCTATGCTTCAGCCCTCATTTATTTCAACAAGGAGTCTTTCATGGGCTTGAATGTGGTGCAGAAAATATTGTCCGAACACTTGGTTGGCGGCGAATTGGTGCCCGGCCGTGAAATTTCGATCCGGATCGACCAGACCCTGACCCAGGATGCCACCGGCACCATGGCGTACCTCCAGTTCGAGGCGATGGGGCTTGATCGTGTCCGGAATGAGCTTGCGGTGAGCTATGTGGATCACAACACCATTCAGGTGGGTTATGAAAACGCCGATGACCACAGGTATCTCCAGACCGTAGCCGCGAAATACGGGATCATCTATTCCAAGCCCGGTAATGGCATTTGTCATCAGCTTCATCTGGAACGGTTTGGCGCGCCGGGAAAGACCCTTCTGGGTTCCGATTCCCATACTCCCACCGGGGGCGGCATCGGCATGATCGCCATCGGCGCGGGGGGTATTGATGTTGCCGTTGCCATGGGCGGAGGGCCGTTTTACCTCACGGCGCCCAAAGTGGTGAAGATCACGCTTAAGGGCAAACTTCGCCCCTGGGTCACGGCCAAGGACATCATCCTCAAGGTTCTTCAGGAGTTCACCACCAGGGGAAATGTGGGCTGTATGTTCGAATATGCAGGGCCCGGCCTCAAGCATCTCTCCGTTCCCGAACGAGCCACCATTACCAATATGGGTGCGGAATGCGGCGTCACCACTTCGGTTTTCCCGAGCGATGACGTGACTCGTGCCTTTCTTGAGGCGCAGGGCCGGGGTGGAGCCTGGCGTGAGCTTGTGGCGGATCCGGATGCCACCTATGAAAAGGAAATTACGATCAATCTCTCCAAGCTCGAGCCGTTGGCCTCGGCGCCGCATTCGCCGGATAATATCGTGACAGTTGCCTCCCTGGCTGGGCTGAAGGTGGATCAGGTCATGATCGGATCCTGCACCAACTCGTCCTATACCGATCTCAAGACGGTGGCCAAAATTCTCGAGGGCCGGACGGTGGCCCCGGCGGTGAGTCTGGGCGTGGCTCCGGGTTCTAATCAGGTACTGAAAATGCTGGCCGTTGAGGGATATGTCGGGACCTTGTTGTCGGCCGGTGCCCGACTACTCGAAAATGCCTGCGGCTTTTGCATTGGGAACTCGCAATCGCCCCAGACGGATGCGGTGTCGCTGCGCACCAACAACCGGAACTTTGAGGGGCGCTCCGGCACCAAGTCGGCGAAGGTGTATCTGGTCAGTCCGCCCGTCGCCGCCTTGGCTGCGATCTCGGGGCAGGTGGTGGATCCTCTCACGGTGATGGATGTCAAGTATCCCCGCGTGAAAATGCCGAAGGTGTTCACAATAGACGATGCGATGTTTTTGGCTCCGGCCGCTGATCCAGGGTCGATTACCGTGCTGCGCGGGCCGAACATCGGCGAGCCGCCCCGCAATACGCCGTTTCCGGAAGCGATCAAAGGCGTGGCAACGCTGAAGGTGGGCGATAAAATCACCACCGACCACATCATGCCGGCGGGCGCGCGGCTGAAGTACCGCTCCAATGTGCCTGCCTATTCCCAGTATGTGTTTGAGCCCTGCGACACGGGTTTCCCGAAACGCGCGGCGGAACTGCGCGATGCCGGGAAGCACACCATTGTGGTGGGCGGGGAATCCTACGGACAGGGCTCCAGTCGCGAACATGCCGCATTGTGCCCGATGTTCCTCGGGGTCAAGGCGATCGTGGCGAAATCCATCGAGCGTATCCATGCGGCCAATCTGGTGAACTTCGGAATTCTGCCGTTGCTGTTTGAAGCGGCGGCGGACTATGAGGCCATCAGTCAGGGCGATGAACTGGTTCTGGAAGGCGTCCGGGGAGCCCTGAAGGCCGGCGCCGAGCGCCTGGTGATCCGGAATGTCACCCGTGGCGTGGATATTCCCGTGAAGGCTGACTTGAGCCAGAGACAAAGGGCGATCATCCTGGCGGGCGGCTTGTTGAATTTTACCAAGAATTGTTGAATTGAATTAAGGAGACCCCGATGAGCTATCAGAAAATTACAGTACCAAAGAACGGCCAGAAAATCACCATGGGGGCGGATGGGAAATTGAATGTTCCCGACCACCCGATTATTCCCTTCATTGAGGGTGACGGCATTGGGGCCGATATCACCCGGGCGGCTATGACGGTGTGGGATGCCGCCGTTGATCAGGCGTACGGGGGCAAACGCAAGGTGGCGTGGATGGAAGTCTATGCCGGCGAAAAGGCCAATGTCGTTTATCAAAAGGACATCTGGCTGCCGCCCGAGACCCTGGCCGCCTGCCGCGAGTTTCTGGTTTCCATCAAGGGGCCGTTGACCACGCCGGTCGGCGGCGGAATCCGCAGCATCAATGTGGCCCTGCGTCAGGAGCTGGACCTCTATGTCTGCCAGCGGCCCGTTCGCTGGTTCAAGGGAGTGCCCTCGCCGGTGAAACAGCCGGAGCTGACCGATATGGTGATCTTCCGGGAAAACACCGAGGACATCTATGCCGGCATCGAATGGGCCGCCGGGACGCCGGAAGTGAAGAAGGTGGTCGACTTCCTGCAGAAGGAAATGGGTGTGAAGAAAATCCGATTCCCCGGCACCTCCGGAATCGGCATCAAGCCGGTGTCGCAGGAAGGCACCGAGCGGCTGGTCAAGGCCGCCATCCAGTATGCGATTGACGAGAAGCGCTCCTCTGTGACCCTGGTTCACAAGGGCAACATCATGAAGTTCACCGAAGGCGCGTTCCGCGATTGGGGTTATGAGACGGCCCGAAAGCACTTTGGCGCGACCATGATCGACAAGGGTCCCTGGCACAAAATCAAACTCCCCAACGGTCATGAACTGGTGATCAAGGATGTGATTGCAGACGCCTTTCTCCAGCAGATCCTGACCCGGCCCGCCGAGTATTCCGTGATCGCGACGCTGAACCTGAATGGTGACTATATTTCCGATGCTCTGGCCGCCTGCGTGGGTGGGATCGGCATTGCCCCCGGCGCTAACATCAACTATCAAACTGGAGCGGCCTGTTTCGAGGCCACGCACGGGACGGCTCCGAAATATGCGAATCAGGACAAGGTGAATCCCGGTTCGTTGATTTTGTCGGGCGAGATGATGTTCCGCTATATGGGCTGGATCGAAGCCGCCGACCGGATCGTCGCCGGCGTGGAGCGGACCATCAGTAAGAAAACCGTGACCTATGACTTCGAGCGTCAGATGGAGGGCGCGAAGCTTCTCAAGTGCAGTGAATTCGGCCGGGCGATTGTCGAGAATATGTGATGAGCGTTATTAGCTAGGATGTTTTCCGGAGGCTGGCCATGAGCAAAGTGTTGATTATAGGAGCGGGCGGGGTTGGTGGGGTGGTGACGCATAAGGTTGCCCAGATGACGGAGGTTTTCTCCGAGATCTGTCTGGCGAGCCGGACGGAATCCAAATGCAAGGCAATTGCTGCGCAATTGAAGCGCAAAATCCAGACTGCGCGGGTGGATGCTGACCAACCACAGGAACTCATACGCCTGATCAAGAAGTTTGATCCCGATGTTCTCATTAACGTTGCACTTCCATACCAGGATCTTTCCATCATGGAGGCGTGCCTGGCCACCGGGGTGGATTATCTCGACACCGCGAATTACGAGCATCCCGACAAGGCGAAGTACGAATACAAATTGCAGTGGCGGCAGCATAAGGCCTTTCGGGACAGGGGGATTCTCGCCCTGCTTGGGTGCGGTTTTGATCCCGGCGTGACGAATATTTTCTGCGCCTACGCTCAGAAACATTATTTCGATGAGATCCACACCGTCGACATCATGGACTGCAATGCCGGATCACACGGCAAGGTGTTCGCCACAAATTTCAATCCCGAGATCAATATTCGCGAAATCACCCAGCGCGGCCGATATTGGGAGAAAGGCCAGTGGAAGGAAACCGATCCGCTAACCGTCCATAAGACATTCGACTTCCCTGAAATCGGCCCGAAAGAGATGTATCTGATGTATCACGAGGAGCTTGAATCCCTGGTGAAGCACCTCAAGGGGCTTAAGCGCATCCGGTTCTGGATGACCTTCGGAGAACAGTACCTGACCCATTTGCGCGTGCTTCAGAATGTCGGGTTGACCAGTATTGTTCCTGTGATGGTTGAAGGCCGGAAAATCGTGCCGTTGAGATTTCTCAAGGCCGTTCTTCCCGAGCCCGCCTCATTGGGAGCCCACTATAAGGGCAAGACCAACATCGGCTGTATGATTGAGGGCGTGAAGAACGGGAAGAAGCGGAAGATTTACATCTACAATGTCTGTGACCACGCCAAGTCCTGGAAGGAAGTCAAAGCGCAAGCCATTTCCTATACCACCGGCGTGCCGGCGGCCATTGGCGCGAAGATGATGGTGACAGGGGCCTGGTGCGACGCCGGTGTGCTCAACGTCGAACAGTTCAATCCTGATCCGTTCATGGAGGAGCTGAGCCTGCGGGGCCTGCCATGGGTCGTCAAGGAATTGTAGGGCTCAGTCCAGTCGCTTCCTGAATTTCAGCGAGGCGAGGCCCAGGATGGCGATTCCCCACAGGAGCAACATCAGGGCGGGGTACCAGAGTTCATGCCAACCGGTCCCCTTCAGGAATAGCCCCCGGATAATCTCCAGGTAGTATTTGAGAGGAATGAAGGAGGCAAGCATCTGGATTGCCCGCGGCATGTTCTCCACCGGGAAGATGAAGCCGGACAACAGGACAAAAGGCATCATCACAAAAAAGGCGGCCACCATCATGGCCTGCTGTTGGGTTTTAACCAGTGTCGAGACGAACAACCCCAGCCCCAGCGTGGTCAGCAGGAACAAGCCGGAGAATGCGTATAGCAGCAACACGCTGCCGCGCAACGGAACGCCAAATACGCCGAGAATCACCCCTAGCGCCAGGGTAATTTCAATGAATCCGATTACCACAAAAGGCAGCAGTTTCCCGATCATCAGTTCCACCGGACGGATGGGGGTGACCAGTAACTGCTCCATGGTGCCCTCCTCCCGTTCCTTGACCAGCGCCATACTCGTCACCAGCATGGTGGTGACCAGCAACAGCACCCCCATCAGTGCCGGAACCATGTAATAGCGGGAGAGCAGGCGGGGATTATACCAGGCCCGTGAGTCTACTGTGACGGCCGGTGCGCGACGGGCTATATTGATCTCAAGCCCTGCCAGCTTGCTTGAGAAAAGACGGGTGGCTTTTTGAAGAGTGTTGAGTCCATTGACCCCGAAGTTGCTATCGGATCCATCCACGAGCACCTGGACGGTGGCGGGACGTCGGCTGATCAGGCATTTTTCGAAATCCGGGGGAATCACCACGAGCAGACCGGCCCGACCTGACACCAACTGGTCTCCATCGCCGGACTCCGTGCCCGTGACCAGGGTTGTTTTGAAGTAGCCGGAAGCGGCGAGGCTCCGCACATACTCACGGCTTTGGGTGGAGTGGTCGTTGTCGCGGATGCTCACCGAGATATTCCGGATGTCGGTGTTGGCCGCAAAGCCCATTACCAGCAACTGGAAGACAGGCGCGACAATCAGAATTCCGAGCAGGCTCCTGTCGCGCCGGATTTGCGCGAGTTCCTTGATGAGAAGGACTGTGATCCGGTGGAGCGAAAAATTATTCCCTCTCCCCTTGAGGGAGAGGGCTAGGGTGAGGGGTTTTCGGGTGTTTCCCCCCCATATTTCTTTCATGAGGCCTTTCTCGTTCTTGCCGCCGCGAGCAGGTTGAACAGGATTCCCAGAATGAGCATTCCTAGAAGATGGGGCCAGAGAGCTGCCAGGCCCGCGTCTTTCAGGATGATGCCGCGAAGGGCAGCGACGAAATAGCGGGGGATAACGAGGTAGGTGAGGCCCTGGATCGCCACGGGCATATTTTGGATGGGAAAAATAAACCCCGACAGGATGATGGCGGGCAACATAGAGGAGAGCACGGCGATCTGGAAGGCCATTTGTTGGGAACGCGTGATCGTGGAGATCAGCACTCCCATTCCCAGCGCGGCGAACAGAAAGAGACATGTCGTCAGGCTGAGAAGCCAGAGCGAGCCCCGGATTTCAACATCGAACAGGAAATAACCGAGCAACAGCACCATGGCCATGGTGATCAGACCGATGAGGACATAGGGCAGAATTTTTCCCAGGATAAGCTCCTCCGGACGGATGGGGGATACCCGGATCTGCTCCATGGTTTCCCGTTCTTTTTCCCGCACGATGGATACTGAGGTGGCGACCACGGCGGAGAGCATCAACAGCAGCGCAATAAGTCCGGGAACCAGGAACTTGGCGCTTTTGAGTTCCGGGTTGAACCAGATGCGGGGCTCAAGAAGCACCCCCGGGGCCGAGGGTGGCGGATGCGTTTGATCCGAGAGTTTAAATTGGATCTTGCGGCTGAGCCGATCGGCGAGGGCGTCGAAGTAGCCCATTGTGGTTGAGGCGCTGTTGGCATCGCTGGCGTCCACCAGGACCTGGAGGCTGACTGTTTCGCCGCGGGCCAGGCTCCGGGCATAGTCGCGCGGGATCACCAGAACAGCCCGGACTTGCCCGTGATTCAAGAGTTCATTCGCTTCCTCGGGGCGGGTGAGCGTGGCGATCCGGTCAAAGTAGGGGTTCTGGAAAAGACTGTCCTGAAGGGCCCGGCTTTCCGGCGTATGGTTATGATCCAGTACCGCGATCCGGATGTGTTTGACGTCGAATGACAGCGCATACCCATAGAGCGCCAGCAGCATGGCCGGGATGAACACGAGGAGTCCCAGCGACAAAGGATCCCGCCGGATCTGTCGGAACTCTTTTTTTAAAATGGCGAAAAACCGTTTCATTGGCGGGAGAAGGAGAAGAGGGTTCGGGATTCAGGGTTCAGGTCAGCGAGTTTTGTGTTTTGCGCCTTCATATCGACCATTTGATTAGCTGCCTACCTGAACCCCGAACCCTGACCCCTGAATCCTGTATCGGGTATTGAGGCGAGCCGGATAAAGGCCTCTTCAAGGGTTGAGGTAGAGGTCTGGTTCTTGATTCCCGTCGGGGTTTCCAGAGCGATCAGGCGGCCGGCGTTAATGAAGCCGATTCGGCCGCAGAACTCGGCCTCATCCATAAAATGGGTGGTGATCAGGACGGTAATGCCGTTGGCGGCCATCTCATGGATCAGATCCCAGAAGGTTCGGCGCGAAACTGGATCCACGCCGCTGGTGGGTTCATCCAGGAAAAGGATGGGTGGTTCGTGAAGGACGGCGCAACCCAGCGCCAGACGCTGCTGAAGGGCGCCGGACAGCGTTCCGGTGATGTGGTTTCCCAGGCCGGTCAGGCCCGCCATGGCGGTAACATCATCGGTCCGTTTGCGGAGACGGTCACCCTTAAGTCCGTAGATGCCGCCGAAGAAGGCAATATTCTCGGAAACGGTCAGATCCTTGTAGAGACTGAATTTCTGCGACATATAGCCGATGTTCTGACGAACCGATTCGGGGTCGCGGTTGATGTCATGGCCGTTAACCCGCGCGGTTCCGGAAGATGAGGAGAGCAGGCCGCACAGCATCCGGATAGTGGTGGACTTTCCCGCGCCGTTTGGCCCCAGGAATCCAAAGATCTCTCCCCGCCCGATCGAGAAGGAGAGATGGTCAACGGCGGTGAAGCGTCCGAAGACCTTTGTGAGGTTCTCGACGGATACCGGCGGGACGCCGGTTACTACAGGTGCTTCGCGCTCTGTTCTGTAGTAGCCGCCGTCTCTGGCGGCATCTTTTTCCGGATGCAGATTTATGGTGTGCCTCCTGTGGCGTGTTGCAGGACGGCCTGCCCGATCAGCACATCCGCTTCTGTGGCGATGCGACGTGCGGTGGCGGTGGTGAGTTTGGATTGCGCCTCCATTACATCCGAGTGCCGGGCGGTTCCGTTTTTCCAGAGATCGGAGGCGACCTCGAGGTTACGAGTGGCACCGGCCTCGGCGTGACGCGAGGTTTGTAGTTGGGTCAGGGTATGCTGAAGCGACAGGTGAGCCCTTTGAACCTGGGCGGCCACGGCTTCTTCCAGCGCCTGGCATTGCAGGGCTTCCCGTGTGGTGCGGGCTTTTGCCTCGGCGGTCCGTGCCCGGGTCAGGCCCCCGTCAAACAGGTTCCACGAAACGGTCGCTCCGATGAGGGCGTCGTCGCGCCACTGGGTGTCGGGCGGGAAATTTCGCTGATTGGGGCGGCCCTCTTCAACCCTGGCGATCAGGGCGAGTTGAGGGCGATAGTCGGCTTTCGCAGCATCCACGAGGGCCTCGCTGCCGCGGGTGATTAAGCGAAGCGATGCGAGATCCGCCCTTTGTTTAGTGGCTTTAGCAAGGGATTCCGTTAATGGCTGAACCTGGAGGTCGGCGGGTTGGAGGATGGGGCTTCTCGGGATCTCGTTGGTGCGGAAGATCCGACCGGTCAGGGTGGCGAGTTCAATGCGGCTGAGATCGGCCGATTGTTCGGCATCATCCAGTTCGAGCCGGGCCTGATCCAGCGCCACGTCGACTGAGAGGCGGTCGTTGTCGGTGGCCAGTCCGGCCTTTTCGAGATTGCGGGTGTCGGTGGCCAGGGCCTGCATGCGGTTGACTGCGGCCTGGAATGCCTCGATGCGGGCCAGGGCCTTGCTCCACTGCCAGTAGGCGGTCAGGGCTTGAAGCGTCAGGTCAGAAGAGGAGGCGGCCCGGGCGTGAATGGCGGCTTCCTCTCCCAGTCGAGTGCTTTCCTTCTGCCGGGTGACACGTCCGCCGGTGTAGAGCGGTTGGGTGATGCCGAGGGAGGCCGAGAATTGGTTGTCGATGACGGGAATGGAGACCGGTCCGAGTGCCTGGTTTTCGAGTCCCTCGAAATGCAGTGCCTGGCCGCGGGCGTCGAGTTGGGGCATCAGGCCGGCGTCGGCCTGATGACGGCGGGCGGAGGCGGCCCGGATGGATTCGTCCTGGCCTTTAAGAGTCGGGCTATGGGCAAGGGTGAGGCGAACGGTCTCCTCGGGGGACAGAATAACCGGATCAGCAAGAACGACGCTGGATACGAGAATACAGGTCAGGAATATTAGATTTTTCATACGGGGATTCCTTGTTTTGTTTCGCTCATGAGGGAGACAAATACATCTTCCAGGGAGGGTTTGGTAGGGGTGAATTGGATGCCGGGTAAGCCGTTCTGCCTGAGCCATTCGGTGGCATGGGGCGCGTCATCCGGTTGGGTGGTGCAAAAATGGAGGCGATCCCCGTAGCGGACCAGTGACGCTGCCGGCCAGCGTTTGCGGAGGGTCTGATGAATGGCGCTGAGTGAACCGCCGGTAACTTGAAACAGGCGGCCATTGAGTTCGGATCGGATGGTGTCCGGTGTTCCGAGGCGGATCAGGGAGCCGCTGTTGATCAGGCCGATCCGGTCGCATCGTTCCGCCTCGTCCATATAGGGAGTGGTCATGACGATGGTGATTCCGCGAGAGAGGAGTTCTTTAAGAATCTGCCAGAATTCGCCGCGGGAGACTGGATCAACACCGGTGGAGGGTTCATCGAGAAGGAGCAGATCGGGTGTGTGGATCAGGGCGCAGGCGAGAGCCAGTTTCTTTTTCATTCCTCCAGAAAGTGCCTGGGCCAGTCTTGTCCGGAAGGGGGAGAGCCGGGTAAAAGCGAGAAGTTCGTCGCGCCGGGCCTGATACCGGGTGACGCCGTGGAGTTCGGCGAAGAATTCAATGTTCTCGTTTACGGTCAGATCGCCGTAAAGGGTGAAGGACTGGGAGAGGTATCCGATCCGGGCCTTGATCGACTCGACGTCACGGCGCAGGTCGAAACCGAGAATGCGGCCTTCCCCGGTGGTGGGAGTGAGGAGACCGCAAAGGAGGCGGATGACCGTGCTTTTCCCGGCCCCGTCAGGTCCAACCAATCCAAAAAACTCACCAGCCGGGAGGGTGAGCGTCAGGTTGCTGACGGCCGCGACCGAACCAAAAGACCGGCCGAGTCCCCGTGTTTCTATAACGGGAGAGTTCACTGTCTCCTTTTACAAATATCCGTCTGCCGGCATGCCGGGTTTAAAAATGCCCTTGGGATTCGGGAGTGTGACCTTGATGCGGTAGACCAGTTTGACGCGTTCGTCCGGGGTCTGAATATTACGCGGCGTGAATTCGGCTTCCGGCGAGACGAATGTGACGGTTCCTTCATAGCGAGAGGGATCTCCGTCGATTTTCACGGTTGCTTTCCGGCCGATTTTGACGCCCGCTAGTTTGGTTTCAGGCAGGTAGAGCGAGAGCCAGACCTCATCCATCCGTGACAGGGTGGCCAGCGCGGCACCGACGCCGGTCACTTCGCCGGACTCGGCGGTTTTTGTGGTGATGATACCGCTCATCGGGGCGGTGATGATGCAGTCGGCTATCGCCTTGTCAGCCTGGGCAAGCCGGGCATTGGCAAGGGCGACTGAAGCTTGGGCGGCCAGAATTTCCTCCGGGCGATTTCCTTTAACCAGCCGGTTCAGTTGCTGTTCGATGGCGGCCAGTCCCGCAGCGGTGCGTTCAGCGGCAGCAGCGGCATCGTCCCGCTGTTTGGTGGTAACGCTGTTTTGCGCAAAAAGGATCTCAATTCGTTTGGAGTCGGCGGCGGCGGCCTCAGCCATAGCGCGGGCTTCACGGACCTGGGCCCGGGCGCGGAGGATATCCTCGCTCCGGCTTCCGGCGTTCATTAGATCCAGCTGGGCCTGGGCGAGTGCCAGCGCGGCGAGAGCCTCGTCGCGGCGCAACCGGTAGGGGGTGTTGTCGAGGGCGGCGAGGAGCTGGCCGTTCGTAACGGTGTCGCCTTCGGCGAACGCGAGGGAGGCGATTCGGCCGGCCACTTCGGAGGCGATCCGGATCTGGGTACATTCCATGGTTCCGGAACCATCCGGCTTATCGGAGTTCAGGGCGCAGGAGGCACACAGCAGAGCGACGAGAGGTACGGTCCACAGTTTCATTAGAGATTACAATTACAATTACGATTACGAAGGAAATCTTTCGTGATCCATGAGGGGGCCGCCCATAATGGAGGCCCCGCCATCCACGGCGAGGATCTGGCCGGTGATTTTGGCGGACAGTGGACTCATGAGGAAGGCGGCGGCATTGGCAACTGCCTGGCGGTCGGCAACAGGATCCCAGGCGATGGGGCTGAGTTGCTGCCAGAGCTTGCCGATGTGCTCAAAGTCGGGGATCTTGCTGGCGGCCATGGTGCTGACGGGGCCTGACGAAATGGCGTTGACGCGGATCCGGTCGCGGCCATGACGACGGGCAAGTGCACGTACGAGGGCTTCCAGCGCGGCCTTGTGGACGCCCATCCAATTGTAAAGGGGATAGACATGACGGGTGTCGAATGACAAGGCGACCACAGAACCCCCGTCCTTCATGTGGGGCGCCGCTTCCTGAGTGACCGTGGCCAGTGATGCGCAACTGATCTGGTAGGACTTCATGACATCCGGCATCGAACTGGTATGGAATTCATTTCCCATGCAGGTCTTGGGGTTGGCGTAGGCGATGGAATGAACCACGCCTGCCAGCGAACCGAGCCCTTGAAACAGCGACTGGACCTGATCCTCCTTGGAGACATCGCAAAAGCGCAGGTCGAGGGCGGCTTTTTCCTCCTGGGAAATCAATTTGCTGGGATCCAGGTATCGTTTCTTAACCACTTCGTTCTGAACGGAGTAGATCACCTTGCCGCCAAGATGTTCAATGGTTCTGCCGATAAAATAAGCGATGGACTGGGGATCCAAGAGCCCCATTACCAAATAGGTTTTTCCAGATTCAATCATTATGAGCCTCCCATCCGTTTCTTCATAACGGTAAACCCTGAACAGGTCAAGAATCGATCCAGACTCAGGAGTGGTGGGATGGGTGGATTTTTATTTGACAGTGATCGCTTCGGCGGTGCATAGTCAGCCCCGTAACGAAACGTTTTCGCTAGGGGAAAACATGGATAAAATCTTAAAGATTTTGGTTGTTCTTATCCTCATCTTGAGTATTGCTGCAGTGGTTATGGAGCTTAAGCTTTATGGCCAGCGTGAGGAATTGAAGGGGCGCACCGTCAAATTGGCTGAGTATGTCGGGAAAATCGCGGCCACCATTGAAATTCCCCAGACCAATGCGGATCTTATCGTCGCCGATGCCCCGCACATGAAACTCAAACCCGAGGCTCTCAAGCAGTACTACAAGATCGGGGATGATGGAAAGCCGTCCAAGGTGACCACTGGTTCCGGGACGATGGATGATGCGCTTCTGGAAGTTCTTGTCAATGCCGGCCGGCAGTTCGACCGTTTGAACGACACCCGAACCGGTCTGACTGAGAACCGCAACACCCTGGGAACGACCAGCAACCTTCTGGTCAAGACCGAAGGCACTCTGGGCGAGACCAACAATTTACTGGTGAAAGCGGAAGCCTACCTGTCGGTGTCGAAGGCGGATATTGAAAAGAAAGTCACCCAAATCACCGATCTGGCCGCGGAGGTGGAAACCGGCAAGGCGGATATTGAGAAGAAAGCCAATGAAATCGCCAAATTGGGCGAGAAGCTGAGCGAAAGCGAATCCAAGATCGACGCCGGCAAGCGGTACATTTCGAAGGTTGAACGGGAGCTAAAAGCCTGTCTCGGCCAGTCTGACACGAATGCTCTTCCCCGTGGCGTGCAGGGTCAGATCTCAGTGGTCAATACCAACTGGAATTTTGTTGTCATGGAGATCCTTCCGGATTCCGGAATGGTTCCTCTCTCGGACATCACGATTCAGCGCGCCGATCAGTTTGTTGGAAAAATCCGGATTTCCGAGGTGCGGCGTGATCTGCGTGTGGCGCTGGGTGAAATCCTCATGGATTATCAGCAGAAGGTTCCGGTCCGGGGCGACACCGTTTTCTATTGATCTTCTTTTCGAGCAGGGTCTTCCCCATGCGACTTATCCTGTTACTCGTGGTTTTCGGCGGCCTGCTTTGGGCCGCCGGATGTGCCACTGAATCCGACTCCAGTATGCCCTGGAATACACCGCAGTCATGGGAAGGCGCCCCGGGCATCCCGGGGTTTTCTGCTCCTGGCCGGTAAATCTTACTTCTTCACCCAGTTACGGGCCACCAGTTCCTCGGCGATCTGAATGGCATTCTGGGCGGCGCCCTTCCAGATGTTGTCGCCCGCGCACCAGAGAACCAGTCCGTTTTCCACGCTGGCATCCTTGCGGATGCGTCCCACAAGGACATCATACTGACCGGTCGCCTGGATCGGCATCGGGTAGATGGCATTTTTAGGGTCATCTTCCAGTCGCACGCCCGGTGTTTTTGCCAGAAGCGCCCTGGCTTGATCCGGGGAAAGCGGTTTTTCAAGTTCCACATGGATGGCGATGCTGTGGCTGTTAAAGACCGGCACGCGAACACAGGTGGTGGCCACCCGGATAGAGGGGTCGAGGATTTTGTGGGTTTCCTTGCGCATCTTGATTTCCTCAGTAGTTTCGCCTGAATCATCCTTGAATGACCCGACGCAGGGGATCAGGTTGAAGGCGATCTGATGCGGATACACCTCTCGCGGCAGGGGCTGTCCGGCGGCCCACGCCCTGGCCTGTGCTTCCAGTTCCCGGACGGCTGAACTTCCTGTGCCGGAGACGGCCTGATAGGTGGTGGCGATCAGGCGCTTGATTTTGGCGACCTTGTGAATGGCTACCAGGGGCATCAGGGCGATGATGGTGCTGCAATTCGGATTGGCGATGAATCCCTGGTGGTCTTTCAATGCTTCCGGATTGATTTCAGGGATCACCAGAGGAACCCGGGAATCCATGCGGAAATCATCACCGTTATCCACCACGATGCACCCGCGTTTCACGGCCTCCCAGCCGAGTGTCTGGGACGCGCCTTTTGCGCCTTCGGTCCCCGCGAAAAAGGCGAAGTCCATTCCTTCGAACGCCTCGGGAGCGGCGACCTTGACGGGATAACTTTCTCCGTCAACCGTCTCTGTCCGCTCACTCCGGGCCAGAATGGTGAGTGACTGAACGGGAAAGTTTCTTTTCTTGAGCAGGCGGATCATCTCTGTTCCGACCGCACCGATTCCGACTACGCAAACATTATATTTTTTCATGATATTTCTCTTAGACGCGTTCTGCAACCAGGTCTCCGACCTGTGTGGTTGAATATCCCATTTTCCCGGCCGCCATGCTTTTCAGTTTGGTGCCGGTAACCGCCATGACCGCCTTTTCGATATCCCGGGCCGCCTCGATCTCGCCGAGGTGTTCGAGCATCATCATTCCTGCGCAGATGGCTGCCATCGGGTTAATCACGTTTTTGCCCCGGTATTTCGGGGCGGAGCCGCCCATCGGCTCGAACATGCTGACCCCCTCGGGATTGATATTGCCGCCGGCGGCGATGCCCAGCCCGCCCTGCGTGATGGCGGCCAGGTCGGTGATGATATCGCCGAACATATTGGCGGTGACCAGAATGTCGAACCACTCCGGACTCTTCACCATCCACATGCAGGTGGCATCCACGTGATAGTATTCGCGCTTGATGTCCGGGAATTCCGCCTCGCCCATTTCGTTGAAGGCGCGATCCCAGAGGTCGAACACATAGGTCAGAACATTGGTTTTGCCGACAAGCGCCAGGGTGTTGTGATCGCCCACGCCGCGGGCTTTCTTGCCGTATTTGCGGGCATACTGGAAAGCCCAGCGAAGACAGCGATCTACCTGGGCGCGACTGTAGAGCATGTTCTGAACGGCGACTTCGTGAGGGGTGCCCTTCATCATGAATCCGCCGGCCCCGGTGTAGACATCGCCCGAGTTTTCCCGGATCACCACATAATCAATATCCTTGGGCCCCTTGTCCTTGATGGGGGTTTCGACCCCGGGATACAGGCGGACAGGCCGCAGGTTGATATACTGATCCAGTTCGAAGCGCAGACGCAGCAGGATCCCCTTCTCGAGGATACCCGGCTTGACGTCAGGATGCCCGATGGCACCGAGATAGATGGAGTGGAACTGTTTTAGTTCGGGCACGGCAGAGTCGGGAAGCACCTCTCCGGTACGCAGGTAACGATCCCCTCCAAAGTCAAAATCGACCAAATCCAGCTTGAAGCGATGTTTGGCGGCGGCGACAGTGAGAACTTTGAGTCCTTCGTTCACCACTTCGGGACCGGTTCCGTCCCCGGGAAGAACGGCGATTTTATAAGTTTTGCCCATAAGGTAATCCTTTATTAAACTTTCCATCCTGCATCAGATGGCGTGTAATGCTACCTGCCTCCATAGAGGGAGTCCAGTTAAACTTGACGCTTTTATTCATTTTGTACGTGAGAGCAGAGGGGACTCTTTGTGATTAACAGTTGATATCACAAGAGCTAACTGTAAAAATCCTGCACAAATTCCCATCCATTGGAGATTTTATGGCCAAGAAAGTATTTGTATCCGGCTGCTACGACATGTTGCATAGCGGGCATGTGGCTTTTTTTGAAGAGGCGGCCCAGCTGGGTGATTTGTATGTCGGGATCGGGTCGAGTAAAACCGTCTATGAATTGAAGGCGCGAAAAACCGTCAATTCCGATGAAGAGCGGCTCTATATGGTGAGCTCGCTGAAGATGGTCAAACAAGCCTGGATCAGTTCCGGGAGTGGATTGCTCGATTTCGAGAAGGAGTTGCGGGCGCTTCGGCCGGACATTTTTTTTGTGAATGAAGATGGGAACAGCCCCGAAAAAGAGCGGGTTGCAAAGGAATTGGGCATTGAGTACGTCATCAGCAAGCGGGTTCCCCACGGTAATCTTCCCCGTCGTTCCACGACGGCGCTCCGCCGCGAGTGCCTGGTGCCCTATCGCATTGATCTTTGCGGCGGCTGGCTGGATCAGCCGTTTGTATCCAAGTTTTCCGCCGGGCCGGTGATCACGATCGCCATTGAACCTGATTATGACTTCAATGACCGTAGCGGCATGGCCACCAGTTCCCGTAAAAAGGCCATTGAGCTTTGGCAAACGGATATTCCCGCTGGCGACAAGGAGAAGCTGGCTAAAACACTTTTCTGTTTCGAAAACCCGCCCGGCACCAAGTATGTGAGCGGGTCGCAGGATGCGCTGGGCATCGTGCTGCCGGGACTGAATAAGATGTGGTACGACAAGGGCGACTACTGGCCCGCGTCCATAGAGTCCCGCCTCAATCCCGAGCTCCTGGCCTGGATTGAGTCGCATCTTTACTTGATCCCTCTCTATCCGCGGAGTTCGGATTACGATGTGCTTGCGGAGACTCGCATTGATGAAGCGGGCGCTTCCCGCTTGAGTCGCGCGGCGGTGGCCTGCTGGGAGGCGGCCCAAGCGCGGGATCTGAAGGCCTTTGGCGAATCAGTTACCCGGGGTTTTGAAGCGCAGATCGCGATGTTTCCCCGTATGATGTCCGAAGGCATTCAGGAACAGATCGCCCTCTATCGCAATCAGTCTCTGGGTTGGAAGCTTAGCGGGGCAGGCGGGGGCGGTTATCTTATTTTGATCGCCGACAAACCGGTGGCGACGGCCATTCAAATCAGGATCAGGCGCGGCAGTGCGGCCTGATCCCGCTCTCATCGCTCCAGGCTGGGTAGCCTATACCTCTATATCTATTTTCTGGCTTCAGGCGGCGAAATTCAATAGGCTTCGACCGCGTTTTAGGAGGAAAACAAGATATGATTCTGCGTTATACCCGCCCGGAAATGGGCACGATCTGGTCGGACGAGAATAGATTTGCCGTGTGGCTCAAAATTGAGATTCTAGCCTGCGAGGCCATGAATAAATTAGGGGTCGTTCCGGCCGCAGACCTGAAGCGGATCAAGGATCGCGCCGCCTTCAGCGTCAAGCGCATCAATAAAATCGAGGCGAAGGTCAATCATGATGTCATCGCTTTCCTGACCAATGTTGCCGAGCATGTCGGTCCTTCCTCGCGGTTTATCCACCGGGGCTTGACCAGTTCTGATGTTCTCGA
>JBAXMJ010000036.1:0-22551 GCA_037134355.1 bacterium
GTGCTGGACTGTTCCTTTATGGTGTAATACGACTAACCCTCCTGTTGCCCCGATGGAACGGCCGATTCGACTCCAGCGCCCCGGGTTTGGCTTTTGCGATTACCCTCCTCTGGATCGTTCACCCCCTGCAAACGGAAAGCGTTACCTACATCGCGCAACGAATTGAGGCGTTGATGGGCCTGTTTTTCCTGATGGCCTTCTATGGCTTCATCAGGGCGCAGTCTTCCCCCCATTCCAAGATCTGGTATGCCGCCGCTGTTGTCGCATGCGCCATAGGAATGGGAACAAAAGAGATTATGGTATGCGCGCCGATCCTTCTGCTCCTTTATGACGGCGTGTTCATCGCCTCATCATGGAGTGATTTGGTGCGACAGCGCTGGAAACTCCATTCACTTTTCTTTTCCACATGGATTGTATTTTTCGGGCTTCTCTTACTGGGAATTTCACAGGCGACCGAAGAGCAGGCCGCACTCTTCACCACGGACTCCGTCCGTTGGGATTATGCGTTAACACAGCTCAATGTCCTGATCCACTATCTCAAACTCTCCCTCATCCCTTATCCGCTCTGTCTGGATTATCGCTGGCCGCTGGTCAACTCATTCTCAGAAGCGCTATGGCCGGGAACACTGACCTTGTTGCTTGCAGGCGGGTCAGTATGGGCGCTCTGGCGAAGATCCTGGATGGGATTTATCGGGGCATGGTTTTTCATTATTTTAGCTCCCACCTCCAGCTTCAATCCACTCCCTGATGTTGCCTTCGAACATCGGATGTATTTGCCCCTGGCCGGCGTCATCGCACTTATTGTTATTCTCATCCACGAGGGCTTTAGCCGCTACTGTAGAGCCTCTTGCAACACTCCTGCGGACGCCGAGGCCCCTTCGGCAGGCTCAGGGCAGGCCGGCGTCCCTCCCGGAATGAATCCACCCGTTCCCAGTGGATTTGGGAGGGGCAGCGGCCTCGCTGCCCGCCGGGGGCGGGAGTATTGCAATGTGATCCTTTTTGGAATAGTCGTGCTAACTTTCGGAATTCTCACTCACTTCCGCAATGAAACCTATCATTCAGAAGAATCCATGTGGAAGGATGTCCTGCTTAAGCGACCCGATAATTTCAGAACCGCTATCGCACTTTCGAGCGCATTCATCAATGAGGGGCGGCATGGAGAGGCAGAGCCACTCTGCACCACTCTTCTGGCGCGATTACCCGATTTTTCAAAACTTCCGCCCGAGCTTATAAAAAAGAATTATTCAAGACCGGGAAGACCGCCCCTTCCCTTATATTACAGCATGGCCCACAATAACCTCGGAAACATTGCCCTCAACTCAAATCATCCGGAAGCGGCAAAACAGCATTTTCGGGAAGCCATTCGTGTTATGCCCGGCGCAGCCTGGGCTTATCTAAATTTGGGAAAGGCCCTGTTTTCCGAAAACCATATCAGTGAAGCCATTATCGAGTGGAACCGGGTTCTTGAGATCCAGCCGGGTGACAGCCAAACACACGGATTACTGGGAATCGCCTTTTTCCGGGACAACCAATACCAACAGGCGGTAAATCACTTTGCACTATCCCTCAAATACAACCCCGCCGACTGGTTTGCCAGGGCGCAGGTAGCCTGGCTTCTAGCCACCTGCCCTTCAAATGAAGTTCGAAACGGGACATTGGCAATTGAGATGGCGAAGCCGCTCCTTGAGGGATCGAAGCAGGAAAGTGCCCGGGCGGCCGATATTCTGGCGGCGGCCTATGCGGAAGCAGGCGACTATTCAAATGCCGTGAAGTACGCTGAACAGGCACTTGTTCTGATCGCTCGAACGCCGGGGATGATTCAAACTCAATCAACTTCATCCAACGATGTCCAGATTCGGCTGAATGGCTACAAGGCTAGACAGCCGTATCGGGAATAAAAAAATGGTTCTTCCGGGTTTATGATATGAGGGGATTATTCATTGATCTAAAAACCTACACGATCGCATCAGACATCGACTAAGCGGTTGGACTAAGTGTAGCCGACGAAGTGTGGGATTAAGTGTGCGACGAAGTGTCGCTTCGCGGCTCCCCTGAGCAGTGTCGAAGGGCTCTTCCAGACCCTTAGTCGAAACACTTAGTCCCACGCTTACTCGGTTACACTTAGTCGCCTCGCCTTAGTCGGTTTGTCCCAGCGGTTTGTCCCAGCTCACGTATCAGTGAAAAATCCCCTCGCAAACCCAGTAGCGCAAAAAAATGCAGTCCTGCTCCCAGGACTGCATTTCACATCACATACTTGCCAGTGTCTTAGTTCGACAAGATGTGAGAGCTACTTGTAGAATCGCAAGCCGCATTCGTTCCAATCTTATTGAACGTAACCACACCACCCGCAGGGCAATTTGTAGACGCCGCAGGATTCTTGATGTACTCCATCACTTCAGACGTCACAACATCAACACCGGTGGACTTCTTTGTCGCCAACGCCCACTGTTCCTTGCCCGATTCGATCTGACGCAGGTTGTTGATACACGCATTCTGCTGGGACTGCGTTCTCGCCTTCATAAACGACGGAATGGCAATTGCCGCCAACAAACCAATGATCGCGACCACAATCATAATCTCAACCAACGTAAAACCTTGCTTCATCTTCTTCATTATCATGTCTCCTTTTCTTGTTTAGTTTTTGACCCCACCCCTTAATTCGACAACGTATGAGAGCTACTTGTGGAATCACAAGCCGCATTCGTTCCAATCTTATTGAACGTAACCACACCACCCGCAGGGCAATTTGTAGACGCCGCAGGATTCTTGATGTACTCCATCACTTCAGACGTCACAACATCAACACCGGTGGACTTCTTTGTCGCCAACGCCCACTGTTCCTTGCCCGATTCGATCTGACGCAGGTTGTTGATACACGCATTCTGCTGGGACTGCGTTCTCGCCTTCATAAAAGACGGAATGGCAATTGCCGCCAACAACCCAATGATCGCGACCACAATCATGATCTCAACCAACGTAAACCCTTGCTTCATCTTCTTCATTATCACGTCTCCTTTTTTCTATTGTGTTTTCAACCCCTCACCTTAATTCGACAACAGATGCGAACTGGCTGTAGAATTGCAGGCCGCATTCGTTCCAATTTTATTAAACGTAACCGTGCCACCTGCCGGGCAGTTTGTCGCGGAAGACGGATTCTTGATGTATGTCATAACTTCGGACGTCACAACATCAACACCATTACCCTTTCGCATTTCCAACGCCCACTGCTCCTTGGATGACTCGATCTGACGCAGGTTGTTGATGCAGGCATTCTGTTGGGACTGTGTTCTCGCCTTCATAAACGAAGGAATGGCAATAGAGGCTAGCAATCCAATGATCGCGACCACGATCATGATCTCTACCAGTGTAAACCCGTATTGATTCGTTTTCATGTTGTTGCTCCGCGTGAGTATCGCTTTCAAACTTGTTTCTCGCATGACACTTGGATAAGCAACGTTTGTGCCAACTAGCAATTCATGTCGATTTCTTCACTTTTTGCAAAAATTATCATCTCAATACCGATAGTAAGCTTATTTTTCTTCAAAAATTCTCATTTCTGACATGCCGAAATTCACAAACATCATTTTGTCACATTGGATCGGATTCTTCCGGCAGCTTACGATACAGAGTGGCCAAACTGATCTTCAGGGACTTTGCGGCCTTTTCCTTATCGCCTTTTGTCAATGACAACACTTGTTCAAGGTATTCCTTCTCCCGTTCCCGGAGAAAGGCCTTAAGCGATTTATTCCGGAGATCATCAGCGCCGTCCACCCCTGCATGCGGATGTGGCTCCGTAACCTTGACTTGGTTCAGGATCCGGGGGGGAAGCACATCAGGAGTGATCTTGTTGTCCTGGGCAAAGGTTATGGCATGCTTGACGGCATTCTCAAGTTCTCGAACATTTCCCGGCCAGGAATAACGCTCAAACAATTCCTTGATCTCAGGGGTGATCTTAGGAAGATCACGGCCTTCCCCGATTTCGCGTCGAAGCACATGATATACAAGAGGGAGGATGTCTTCCTGACGATCCCGCAAAGGCTTGACTTCGATCGGGATAACGCTCAGCCGGTAATAAAGATCCTCGCGAAATGTCCCCAGTTTGATCATGGCCTCAAGACTGGTATTCGTAGCGGCAATAACCCGCACATCCACCGGAATCGTATCATTGCCACCCACCCGTCTGATTTCCCGTTCCTGAAGAACCCTCAAAAGTTTCCCTTGAATACTCAACGGCATGGATGAAATTTCATCCAAAAACAAGGTCCCCCCACTGGCACTTTCAAAAAGCCCGTCCTTATTGCAGGAGGCCCCTGTAAAAGCACCTTTAACATGGCCGAACATTTCGGACTCCAACAGCGCCTCCGGCAACGCGGCACAATTGACCGCCAGGAACCGCTTATCCTTCCGCTTGCTGTGCAAGTGTATCGCCTTGGCTACCAACTCCTTGCCCGTTCCGCTTTCGCCAGTGATCAGGACTGTTGTATCCGCCGGTGCCACACGCTTGATCATCTCGCACACATTCCGCATCGCCGGGCTCTCGGCCACGATATTTTCGAACTTGTACCGGCCAACCAGTTCTTCCTTAAGCTCCACATTCTCCGAAAGCGCCCGACTGTATTCAAGCGCCCGCTGGATCGTGATCAATAACTCATCCATCTTGAAGGGCTTGGTGACATAGTCAAATGACCCCAATTTCATGGCTTCAATGGCGGTCTCAACAGAACCAAAGGCTGTCAGTATGATGACTGGCATGGCAGGCCGAACCTGACGCGCTATTTTAAGCAACTCCAACCCGTTGATCGGAGTCATCCGAATATCCGTGATCATCAGGTCGTAGGTCTCGGTGTTCAGCAAATCCAACACTTTCGTGCCGTCCTGAATCGAGGTAACGCCGTACCCCTCTCCCTTGAGGATGGTATTGAGAAGGCTCAGCATCCTCGGTTCATCATCAATCAGAAGTATTTGCGGCATGGGTCAGACATCCTTCCACGAACCAATAAACTCAATTCGCAAAAATGAGTATAGGAGGGATCCGGCTAAAAACAACACATTTTCTTATTTTTGAAAATGGTTAATTAGTCAGGATGTCCAGGATTTCAGAGGCACTTTGGGATTGCAGAATGCGTTCCCGTTTTTCGGGGTCATTCAAAACCTGACTAATTTCCGAAAGAAACTGAATATGGGGCCCTGTCCGGCTGATGGATGAAATCGTCATAATAAAAATCGTCGAGGGCTTACCGTCCATGGATCCGAAGTCCACGCCCTCTTTTTTAAGCCCCATGGCCGTCACCAACTTATCGACGGAATCAGTCTTACCATGTGGAATCGCAATCCCATGCTGCATGCCGGTTGACATTTTCTGCTCACGATCCAAAACCGCCTTCAGCGCCGCATCACGATCCTTGATCCGTCCGCGCGCAACGAGAAGATCAATCATCTCCTGAATGATCTCCTCCTTGGTCGTGCCCTTGAGGTTGAAAATGATAGTATCTTCCGACAACAGTTTCTTCAAATTCATACCGAAATCCCCTAAAAAACTCCGCGCAATAAGTATCACATCGCGGGTCTATTGCGAGTTATTTTTCATCCTTTTCAAGGCGACTGTGCCCGGGACCCGTCCCGATACTTCGCCCCAGTCGCGCCACCCGTCCCCTCACGCAGACTGAACATTGCCCGCTGTCCTCATCCACGCAGGGCTTGTTCGGATACAGCTGGTAGAGTGCCCTGTATTTCTGGGGCGTCACATTCGGCATAAATACATTGGCACCACGGGTCAGAACCAGATCGCGCCCCCCCTCGAACAAGGCATCAAAGGCCGTCGTCGCCGGAATATGGGCACGGGGATTGAGCAACCGGAGAATTGCAATGGTCTTAAAATACATCTCCCGATCCTCCAGAAGCGGCCTTTGAGCCAGAGGCGTGTCGGGATGGGAGAGATACGGCCCGCACCCGATCATATCCAGTTCCAGTGCGGTTGCGAAAAGAATGTCGCGCGAAATCGTCCCCACCGTCCCGCCCGGCAATCCGATCATAAACCCGCTCCCCACCTGGATTCCGGCCCGCCTCAGGTCATGAAGACACTGCACCCGCTCGTCAAAATTATCGTCCGGATGAATTCGCGCGAACAATTCTTGATCCGATGTTTCAAACCGCAGCAGGTACCGATCGCATCCTGCAGCCTTGAATCGCACCAATTCATCATACGGGCGCTCCCCGATGGACAGGGTAATCGCCACGCCCGTCTTCCGCCTGATCCCCTGAATCACCTCGCAAATGCGATCCCCCGTAAACCAGGTATCCTCACCGGACTGAAGCACCACGGTCGTATTTCCAAGCCGTTCCGCTTCACCCGCAATTTCTACGATCTCATCAATCCCCATTCGATATCGCGTCACCGTGCGGTTAGGCCCCCGGATCCCGCAGTAATCACAACTTTTCCTGCAATAGTTCGAAAATTCGATGATTCCGCGGAGATAAATTTCATCCCCGACCTGCTCATGCCGAACCCTGTCTGCCGCCTCATACAGCGCCTTGAGATCAGCCCCCCCGCACCGTAGTAACTCCTCAACCTCCATCTCCGTGGCCTCGCCGTCATCGGCAGTTCGCCTGATCAGATCCGCCTTCATTTCCCGACCCCGGACTTCGGAGTGCTGACTTCTGGATACTGGATTCTGAATACTCTCCCTGTACACTTCCCGCGCATAAGGAAATGGACTCAAGGCTCGTTCCAAAATTCCCAGGCTGTGCGCAATCGTCAGGCCATAATTGGTAATCGCCACACCACAGGCACGGGCCTGCTCAATCCGGGACAGCATCTGCCGCCGGTTCCAGACGCAAGCCCCGCAATGCACGATCAGTTTGAAGCCGGCAATATCGTCCGGATAATCACATCCCGCTTTCACGACCACCTCCAGCTTCCCGCCGACAAACTGCTCCAGCCAGCGGGGAATCTTGACCCGCCCGATATCCTCCCCGGTCGGGTGGTGCGCACACGCTTCCGCCACCAGAACCCGATCCCCGGGTTGCAACCGGTCTATGGCCGCCGCCCCGCGAACCAATTCCGCAAGATCTCCCTTGAACCGCGCAAACAGGATTGAAAAACCGGTAACCGGAATGGATGCGGGCACTTCCGCCACCACCTTCATAAATTCCTGACTATCAGTAATCACAAGGGCGGGTGGACGATTCAAACGGGAAAGCGCATCGGCCAGTTCACGCTCCTTGACCACCATGGCATAGGCATTTTGATCCAGAATATCCCGCAACGTCTGAACCTGAGGCAGGATCAAACGTCCCTTGGGCGCCTCGATATCGATCGGCACCACCAGAATCGCCAGCTCCCCGGCGGCAATGAGATCGCCCATCAGGCTGGGTGCGTTCAGATACTCATCAGGCGCTACGGCAATGATACCCTGCCGGAGGTCATCCAATCCGGCTCGAGTCAAGGCGCTCACGCCCACCACCCGGTTCGCACCGGCCGACCGGGCCTTCGCCTCAACCTCCCCGGGCACCCGGGCGTCGCTCTTGTTTGCCGCCACAATCACCGGAGTCTTTCGCTCCGCAAAAAGCTCCAGAAGACGGGACTCATAGTCCTGCCAGTCGTCCGTCACCAAAATCGCAAGATCTGTCCGCTCAACCACTTTCATGGTTTTCGCGACGCGCAATTCACCCAACGCCCCCACGTCATCCACCCCGGCCGTATCCACAAAAAGAACCGGACCGAGCGGCTGCAACTCCATGGCTTTTTCAACCGGATCCGTCGTGGTTCCGGCCGTCTCGGACACAATGGAAACCGCCTGGCGCGTCAAGGCATTCAGAAGCGAGGATTTTCCGACATTCCGCCGTCCGAATATCCCGATCTGCAATCGTAATCCTTTAGGAGTTCCCAGCATTTATCCTCTCCAGGGATTCAAGGGAGGGGGAAAGAAAAGACACAAGCCGTCAAACCCCCAACTGCAACCGGACGGCCAGGCGTTCGGGCAATTTTGCGTCAATAATCTTTTTCTGAGCGGCCTCAATATCGTAATCCACCCGACGCAACTCAATCAATCGCGCCGTCGTGTCGTAGATCCCGTACGAGGCCCGGTTATCGCCGTCACGGGGCTGCCCGACACTGCCCACATTCACGAAATACTTCTTTCCCAGCGTAATGGGGATTTTCCCGCCCCCGTTGATCCGCCGGACATAACCCGATTTCTCAAACACCACAGGCTGATGGGTATGGCCATAGAAACAAACGGTGGTCGACTGGTAATTGAAATTGGATTCGGCTTCCAGTTCGTCAAACACATAACCCCATTTTTCAGGCATATCCAGGGTGCTGTGAACCAGCGTGAAACTGCTGACCACTCGAACCAGTTTGAGATGCTTCAGGTAGGCCAATTCCTCATCCGTCAACTGGTTCCGGGTCCAGTCCACGACGTTGGCCGCCAGGGGATGAAAATCACGGATACATTCATCATGGGAACAATAATGGTCGTGATTACCCCTGACGCAGATCGCATTCAATTCCCGGATCTTGCGCAGGCATTCCCCGGGATTCGCATTGTACCCGACCATGTCCCCCACACAGGTATAGTTCGTGACTCCCTGGGCCTGGGCATCCTCGAGAACCGCCGACAAGGCCTCCCAATTTCCGTGAACATCACCCATTACGGCATATCGGACATTCGCCATACCACCCCTACGCCTTCAAGATCATCGCGGCAAGAGCCAGATCTGCCGGTGTTGTAATTTTCATGTTCAGCACTGGGGCGGGCACCAGATGAACGGCCTCTCCCAGAGCTTCGACCGCCGCCGCTTCATCCGTTACAACCATTCTCTTCTTCCCAGCCTGTGTGAATGCTTTTTTTAACCAATCGACACGAAAAGTCTGGGGAGTCTGCACTGCCCACAACTTGGTCCGATCCACAGTCCGGCTGACCAATGTTCCCCGATCCACTTCCTTGATGGTATCGGTGACCTTAACCGCCGCTACCCCGGAACCGTGTCGTTTGGCGAATTTGATAGTTTCCTCAATCAGCGCAGGCGTCACACAGGGCCTAGCCCCGTCATGCACCGCCACAATCTTGACGTCATCCCCCAGCTTTTCAAGACCGTTCATCACGGAACTCTGGCGTGTGGCCCCTCCGGCAACAACCGCCCGGACCTTGGAACACCCGAACATCTGAACCAGCCCCCGCGCCGAATCCACACGGTCCTTGCGCACCACCAGAATGACCCCGTCAATCATCGGGCACTGCTCAAAGGCGAGCAGTGAATACGCCAGAACCGGACGCGTCCCCAGTGACAGGAACGCTTTGTCTACATCAGCCCCCATCCGTTCGCTTTTACCCGCAGCGACAATGATGCCGAAAATCATAAGTTACCAGCCTTTCAGGAATACCGGATAATACCCCCCCACGCGCACGGTGTCAAAGCCTGAATGTTATAATTTATTCAGAGTTGTCTCCCCCTCCAAAATTGATATTATCCGCCGCTTCATGAATGCACCCAGTCCATTTGATTTCTGGTACGCCATCAACAACACCCGTGTTGCAGTGGCACCCACCCAACGCCTTGAAACCTTTGGCGCCACCATTATCCATTACCATCTGGTGAGTGAACTGATGGATTCCACGGATAAGATCCGGATTCGGGAGGGCCGCATCCAGGCTCACCGCCCCACCATCATCACCCCAACCTCCATCGATGAAAAACTCCTCGAAGGGTTCGGCGAGGAGGCGCATCACTATGTCGACTGGCTCCGGGAACATTCACGGGATCTGCGTATCCTTCAATACGGATTTGTGATCCGAAAGCAGGAAATCCGCGATGAAACGGTCACGGACACCCTTGACGCCGTGGTAGAACGTGTCAGCAAGGCGGTTCGCAACAAGGAAGACCCTCTCGCCGCCGTCGTGGTCGGCGTGGATTCACCCTGGGAAGTGTCACTGCTGAAAATGATGGTGGACGTCACCAACAACTCCTACCTCAGCAACGTCCACGAAATGGAGCGACACCGCATGTTCGCCCCGAATGCCGGAATCCTGCAGGAAATCGAAACGGACTTCCAGCTGGCGGGCCGCCACCCGGAACGAATCAACGATTTGGGAAAAAAGTTGCAAAAGGCGGGTGTTTTTTCAGACTATGAAGACCGGTTCTTTGCGCTGGTGCAGTCCGGGCAAAAGCGACCGTCAAAAAGGACATGACCATGGCAATGACTCTGACTGAAAAAATTCTGGCACGTGCCGCTGGCAAGCGTGTCGTGGGCCCCGGCGATAATGTCTGGGTCGAGGTGGATATCCTGCTCACCCACGATGTCTGCGGTCCGGGAACGATCGGTGTGTTTCAACGGGAATTCGGAAAAATGGCGAAAGTCTGGGATCCCTCCAAAATTGTCATCATCCCCGATCATTACATCTTTACGGCGGATCAAAAGGCCCACCGCAATGTGGACACGCTCAGGGATTTCGCCCAGTACCAGAAACTGGCCTACTTTTACGATCCGGGCACCCCGACCTACAAGGGAGTCTGCCACGTCGCCCTGCCCCAAACCGGCCATGTCCGGCCCGGCGAGGTAATTTTCGGAACCGACTCTCACACCTGCACCCACGGGGCGCTGGGCGCCTTCGCCACCGGGATCGGCAATACCGATGCGGGCTTCATCATGGGCGCCGGCAAGCTTCTGATCAAGGTCCCGAAAACCATGCGGTTCACCGTGAACGGAACGGTTCCACCCTACCTCATGGGCAAGGACATCATCCTGAAGATCATCGGGGACATCGGGTTCGATGGCGCCAGTTATTGCGCCATGGAATTTAACGGTGACGCGATCCGCCAACTCTCCATCGAGGAGCGGATGACGATCTGCAACATGGCCATCGAGGCGGGCGCAAAGAACGGCATCATCGAACCCGATGAAAAAACGTTTGAGTATGTCAAAGCCCACACCAACAAGCCTTTTGAAGCGGTTTATGGCGATGCCGATGCCCCGGTTGACAGCGAACGCACCTATGATGCCTCTACCCTGGAGCCTTGCGTGGCCGAGCCGCATGTGCCCAGCAACTATGCCCTGGCACGGGAGCGGAATGATGTAAAACTGGATCGGTCCTATATTGGATCCTGCACAGGCGGCAAGATTACGGACTTCCTGGCCGCCGCACGTATCCTCAAGGGCCACAAGGTCGCCATCCCGACTTTCCTGGTGCCTGCCACCGTGGAAGTCGCTGAAGACATCATCAAGTCGCAAATCGATGGAAAATCACTCATCGAAATATTTGCCGAGGCGGGCTGCGAAGATATCGCACCCCCCTCGTGCGCCGCGTGTCTCGGCGGCCCCGAGGACACCTTCGGGCGCACCTCCGGAACCGAGACGGTCATCAGCACCACCAATCGGAATTTCCCGGGGCGGATGGGCTCAAAACAGTCCCGCATTTATCTGGCATCGCCCTTGACGGCGGCCGCCTCGGCAATCCGGGGCCGTATTACAGACCCCCGTGAATTCATGTAACACCCGGAGAACGATGAAAACAATTCAAGGCACTGTTTATGTGGTCAGGGATGACATTGATACCGATCAGATCATTCCCGCCCAATATCTCAACCTGGTTCCAACCATCCCTGAGGAATACGCCAAGTTGGGCTCCTATGCGCTCTGTGGACTCCCTAACGGGTATCCCCCGTTTGTAAAGTCAGGCGCCCTGACGGCCGACTACCCGATTATTATTGCGGGACGGAATTTCGGTTGCGGGTCATCGCGGGAACATGCTCCCGTCTGCCTGGGCGCTGCGGGCGTCAAGGCGGTCGTAGCCGAATCCTACGCACGGATATTTTTCCGCAATTGCGTGTCCACCGGCGAACTCTATCCCTTTGAAACACCCATCCGGCTCTGCGATGTATTCAAAACTGGCGACAAAGCTGAAATTGATGTCGAAGGCGCACACCTGACGAACTGCACCACCGGAAAGACCTATTCCATCAAGGAACTGGGCGCGGTGGCGCCGGTAGTCGAGGCAGGCGGCATTTTTGCCTACGCCCGCAAATCCGGCATCATCAAGTAACCATGCCCGCTCATGTCATAGCATTGGCGAACCAGAAGGGCGGGGTCGGGAAAACCACCACCGCCATCAATCTTGCCGCCTGCCTGGCAGAACGCAAGCACCGGGTTCTTTTGATTGACCTCGATCCTCAGGCTAATTCCACGAGCGGACTCGGGCTTCAACCTCAGCCCGGTTGCAGCATTTATGAAGTCCTGCTGGGGCACCAGTCCATAGTCGAAAAAATCCAGAAGACCCGGATGCCCGGCCTCTCCATGATCCCTTCTGAAGTTGATCTGGCGGGCGCCGAAATTGACATCGCCCGGATGGAACGCTATTTGCACCGGTTCAAGGAGGCGCTGGAACCGCTCATCCACGATGAACGCTATGACATCATCCTGGTGGATTGTCCCCCGTCTCTGGGCATCCTCACCATGAATGCCTTGACAGCGGTTGATTCGGTTCTGATCCCGCTCCAGTGCGAATACTATGCACTCGAAGGGCTGAGCGTGATCACCCGGTTGATCAACCAGATCCGGGACTCAGGCGCCAACCCCGGACTTCAACTCGAGGGGATCGTCCTGACGATGTTTGACGGGCGGACCAATCTCGCGCAACAGGTCATGAATGAAGTCATGACTCATTTCGGAGACAAGGTTTACCGCACGGTAATTCCACGGAATATCAGGATCAGCGAGGCGCCCAGCCATGGTCTACCCGTCATCCTCTACGATGACAAATCAACAGGCGCTGAGGCCTACCGTCTTCTAGCAAAGGAATTCATCAAACGGCGAAAATCCGAAGGAACTCAGGCTACAGTTTCTGAGCCGTCATCGTCTTCTTCTCCTGAAGCCGTTCCTCCGTCTCCTCCCGCAATCGTTTGAGTTTTCCCGCCATGCTGATTTTCTTCACCGGCGAAATCCGGTCCACCAGCAGAACCCCGTCCAGGTGATCCAGTTCATGCTGCACCGCACGGGCGAGTAATCCCCGGCAACGAAGGGTCTTGAGTTCACCTTTCCAGTCCACAAAGGCCACCTCAACCTCAACCGCCCGTTGCACGGAACTGTGAATGCCGGGAAAGCTGAGGCATCCCTCGTCGCGACGCGTCACAGCCCCACCCTTCGCCAAAATTTTGGGATTGAACATCACCAGCGGCATCGGAATACCGGGATTCAGCGGAGGGCCGCCTTCCTCCTCAACATCAAGTTCGGCGGGGATATCAATAACACACACCGACACCGTTCGCGCCACCTGCTGGGCAGCCAACCCGATGCCCTCGGCGGCATGCATCGCCTCCATCATGCCATCCACCAGGAGTTTATATTCGGGAGTTACCCGAACAACCGGCTTAGCCCTTGCACGCAGGATGGGATCGCCAAAGGTGACGATCTCAAAGCTCATATCCGCTGTCTTTCAGCCAACCCGAAAGATGGAGTTTGGTCTGCTCCAGTAACTCTTCATCGGCAATCGCCGTGGTTCGACCGGCATCATACTGGGTCATCATCCACTCAAGAATTTTCAGAACTCCGGGATCATTTTTACTGACCGGCTCCTTGGCCTTCTTGAAGTACTTCTTGATCCACAAGGCAATCCCGGCCTGCCCGCTCTTGTCGGTAACCGCCAGTTCCACCGGCCGGTTCAACAACTTTTCGGTATTAAAGACGTTGTAGATCTCCTCATTCTTCAGCAATCCATCCGCATGGATTCCGGCACGCGTCACATTGAAGCTCTTTCCGATCAACGGCTGATTTACGGGAATCTGAACCTTGAGCTCATGCTCAAAATATTCTGCAATCTCGGTGATCACCGTTGTATCCACATTGCAGTCATTTCCGCGCAATTGAAGATAATTTACAACCAACCCTTCCACAGGGGGGTTCCCGGTACGTTCCCCGATTCCCAGCAAGGTTCCATTCGCGGCGGAACACCCGTATAACCAGGCTGCAACCGCATTGGCGCTAACCATATACAGATCATTGTGCCCGTGCCATTCCAGCCATTCACTCGGAAAACCGGCATAATACTGGAGCCCATAGATCAGACCGGCCACCGAACGAGGCATCGCCACACCGGGATACGGCACGCCAAGTCCCATGGTGTCACAAATCCGGATCTTGATGACCTTCTTGGTTTCCTCGGAGATCTTCATCAGTTCATGCGCAAACGGAACCACAAACCCATAGTAGTCGGCCCGAGTCACATCTTCAAAATGACAGCGCGGAATAATGCCGACATCAATGGCTTCCCTCACGATCTTCAGATACTCCCGGAGCGCCTGCCGCCGGGTCATCTTCAGCTTGAGATAAATGTGGTAATCCGAACACGAGGTCAGGATGCCGGTTTCCTTGAGCCCCATCTTCTTGGCCAGCTCAAGGTCTTTTTTCCGCGCCCGGACCCAACCTGTTACTTCCGGATACTTATAACCCAGCGACTGGATCTCCTCGACCGCCTGCCTATCTTTCTTGGTATAAAGGAAAAACTCACACTGACGGATCAATCCCTTGGGACCACCAAGCCGGTGCATCAGCTTGTAAATATCCAAAACCTGCTTGACGGTATAAGGCGGCATTGCCTGCTGACCGTCCCGGAACGTGGTATCCGTTATCCAAATATCCTTTGGCATCCGCATCGGTACAAGCCGGTGGTTAAATCCGAGGCGGGGAACCTCATCGTAAGGGAAGGTGTGACGAAACAACTCAGGCTCCTTCGGATTCTCAAGATGCACCGTATAGGAGTCCGAATCAAATGTGTTGTATCCCGGATTATATTTCAACTGGAACATATCCTCACCTCATCCATCGCTACGGATATTATTTTTCATCGCCATCAACCGAATTGCGGCGGAATGTTAAAGGAAATGAAGTCGAATATCAACAACGATAAAAAGTTAATCCGGCCAACGCCCCGGCTCGCTTGCGAGGATGCCCCCCCACTCCTGAACCGCCCGGGCAAGGGCCATGGCGCGATGAGATAGGCCATTCTTGATGTCAGCGGAAATTTCAGCAAAGGTCAGATCATGCCCGCAGGGCACAAAAAGAGGGTCATACCCAAAGCCGCCTTCTCCCTGAAGCTGATTACGCAAGGTGCCTTCACAAGTGCCCGACACCGTTCGGGTCACCCCATTCGGATCAGACAAAGCGATGACACACCGGAACCGGGCACTGCGATCAACCACGCCCCTCATCTTCCGGAGAAGCTTATCGTTGTTGGCTGCATCATTCGAGGGCTCTCCCGCATATCGCGCAGACACCACCCCAGGCTCACCACCCAGGGCCTCCACTTCAAGCCCCGAATCATCCGCCAGAGTCCAGAGCCCGCTGAACCGGGCCAGAGTGACAGCCTTCTTAATGGCATTGACTTCAAAAGTATCGCCATCCTCCACAACCTGAGGCACGTCACCCCACTCCCTCAAACTGATCATGACCAGGCGGGTCGATTTCAGAATGGCTGAAATCTCACTGAATTTATGACGATTACCGGTGGCGACGAGAAGCTTCATGGGAATTTAAAAGGGATATGCTCGGGGGGGGACTTGAACCCCCACGACCTTGCGGTCACCAGCCCCTCAAACTGGTGTGTCTGCCATTTCACCACCCGAGCAAAAAACGGTGGAAATCTAACGGGTGCGGTTTCAGTTGGCAAGCCATTACTTCTGAAGCCGGATTATTTAATTCGAAACGACGTTCCGCCCGCCGGTTTCTCGAAATCATTTAAGCGCACCTGCCGCCCGTCAAAAACAACAATGATCCGATCCTTCGTTAATCGTTCAATCGCGCTGGCATCCTTGTCAAAATCCCACTCCCATGTCGCGCGCCGGTTGTCACTCATCATCGATGAACTGTTCCGGATTTCCCCGGGGAGATCAACACGGACAACAACACGCAGCCCGTTCATAAACGGAGTCAACTTGGCGGAGGCCCCCGCCCCCGGATTGGTCTGGGCTGTAAGATCCGGGCTCACCCCAACAGGGGGAAGAGAAACCGACAACTTGCAGGTATCATCCCCCACCCTTGTAAAAACAACTCCGCATTCCTTAAAAAAGGATTGTTTAACAAGGCCCTCAAACCGGCCGAATTTGAGATTGAAATCAACATACTTCCACCCGCCCTGCTCCCGGGTACGAAGACTTTCCAAATTCACCCCATCCGCCGTCATCATCCGAAATCGATTACTCAACACGGCTTCATCAAAAATCATGGGGATATCTAGCGAGGAAATCGCTGCATTGGTGGATTTTCCCCCGGCAAAGTCCAGAGATCGCGTCCATTGACGGGTCAACTCCATCTGCTTGATAAGAAAGGTCGGCATCCCGTAAATAGTCCGCAGGGATCCACTTCCATCCCGGTTAAGGCTTAGGCTGGTATCGATTTTGATGCATCCTGTGCCCCCGGCAAGCACGCCCATCAGTACAAGACAAAAAAGAATTCCTCGCGATGAAAAGGCTGTGTTCATGGGGTTACCTTCCGGGGCAACGAATTGGTAGCAGGAAACCTGAAAATCGTTTCACCCGGCATGGCCATCCCCTGCTCCCGGGCAACGCGTTCAACAAAGGCAGGGTCGGATCGGAACCGTTTCTGGTTCTGCTGCAGTTGGCGATCCCGGGATTCCATCAGGGCATTCCCCTGTTCCAGTCCGTCCTTTCGTTTCTGGAGAGTCTGGTAATTGTGGGTTTTGGGAAGAAATACGCATACCACAGCCACCACGCAGGACGTGATGACAACCAACCAGGCAAAACGGTAGATCAAAACCCAAAAGTTCATGATCGTCTGATAAATACCGTCATCGGCAGACGCACCAGCGCCGGCCGATGACGGCTTGCTATTTAAACCTAAAAGCCGTTCAGATCACGCCGCCATACACCGCGTGCTTGCCCAGCATTTCCTCAATACGAAGAAGCTGGTTGTATTTGCACACGCGATCAGTGCGGCACAACGAACCGGTCTTAATCTGGCCGGCATTCGTCGCCACCGCGATATCCGCAATGGTCGCATCCTCGGTTTCACCCGAACGATGACTGATGACCGCCGTATAACCCGCCTGGATCGCCATCCGGATCGCATCCAGCGTCTCGGTCAGCGTGCCAATCTGATTCACCTTGATGAGGATCGAGTTGGCAATCCCGAGATCAATACCCTTCTTGAGGAACTTGGTGTTCGTGACGAACAGATCATCGCCGACCAACTGAACCTTGCCACCCAGCTTCTCGCTGAGCTTCTTCCAGCCGTCCCAGTCATTCTCAGACATCCCGTCCTCAATGCTGATGATCGGATACTTGGCGCAAAGCTGGCTGTAGAACTCAACCATCTGGTCTGCCGTCTTCACGGACCCGTCGCTCTTCTTGAAGATGTAGCGTTTCTTGGCGGCATCATAGAATTCGCTCGCGGCGACATCGAGTGCCAGGAAAATATCCTTGCCAGGTTTGTAACCGGCCTTCTTGATGGCCTCGATAATCACGTCCAACGCCTGAGTGTTGCTCGCCAGTTTCGGAGCAAACCCACCCTCATCACCCACCGAGGTGCTGAGCTTCATACCCTTAAGTACACCCTTCAAAGCGTGGAAGACTTCGGTACCCATGCGCAAGCCCTCGGCAAAGGACTTAGCACCCTTGGGCATAATCATGAATTCCTGGATATCAATCGGGGCATCGGAGTGAGCACCCCCATTCATGATATTCATCATCGGAACCGGGGTCACTGTGGCATTCGTTCCACCGATATAGCGGAACAGGGGTAGTCCACAGTATTCCGCCGCCGCCTTGGCCGTGGCCAGGGAGACCGCAAGAATAGCGTTGGCGCCCAGTCTGCCCTTCGTCTCGGTGCCATCCAAGTCAATCATCAGATTATCAACACCCACCTGATCACGACAATCCCAACCGATCAGCTTCGGGGCAATCTTGGAATTCACATTCACAACAGCCTTGCGAACCCCCTTGCCCAGATAGCGGGACTTATCGCCATCGCGCAGTTCCACGGCCTCATGCTCGCCGGTAGAGGCTCCTGACGGAACAGCGGCGCGGCCAAGAATGCCGCTCTCGAGGGTCACGTCCACTTCCACGGTCGGGTTGCCGCGGGAATCCAGAATCTCACGAGCCACAATACTTTCAATCAATGACATAACTACTATTCTCCTTGGGTTACTGTTCCGCCGCCATTCTGGCTGCGATGAAAAACAGGACCTAAAGTACGGGAACCTCTCGCGGCTTTCAAGCAGAGACTGCACCCAAAAAACTTATGCCCCCGCCCGTCCCACCGCGTCTTCCCCTTGCCCTCCGGTCGACATTGTGATTGAGTGTCTGACACTTATGACATTGAAACTTCATCTCAAGCCGGGCCGGGAGATACCGATTGTGCGCGGTCATCCCTGGATCATGTCCGGCGCCATCTCACGAGCGGAGGGAAACCGTCAACTCGATGAGGCCGACATTATCGCGGCCAGCGGCACCTTCATCGCCCGGGCCACAGTCCACCCCTCCTCCGATATCCGGGCCCGCGTCTTCTCCACCGAGCCGGGCGAGCAACTCGATGCGCCGGGTATCAAGGCCCGCCTCCAGTTGGCCCTCGAGCGCCGCCAGCATTGGCTCCCGTGGGGGCTGGACACCGCCGCCCGGCTTGTCTCCTCCGAGTGCGATGGCCTGCCGGGCCTGATTGTTGACCGCTATGCCGATGTGCTGGTGGTTCAACTCCTGACTGCCCCCTGGGAATCACGTCGGGATATCCTGGTTGAAACTCTCCAGAATCTTCTGCACCCCAAAACCATCTGGGAGCGGTCCGATGTGGATATTCGTCGCCATGAGGAACTGGAACCCCGAAAAGGCCTTCTTGCAGGAGCGCCCCTGAGCACCCCGATCCCGTTCCAGGAAAACGGACTCCGGTTTCTGGCGGATGTTGAAAATGGCCACAAAACAGGGTTCTACCTCGATCAACGAACCAATCGGCACACGCTCTCCCACTGGATAGGGCAGATCGGAAAACCCCGCGTGCTCAATGTGTTTGCCTATACCGACTCGTTCGGAATCTGTGCCCTGAACGCCGGGGCGAAAAGCGTTTTATCACTCGACTCTTCCACCTCCGCCAAGGAACTCGCCGACCACCAACTGGCGCTGAATCCGGATTGTGACCCGACGAAACGGGAATACCGACTCGGTGACGCCTTTGAACTTCTCCGTCAACTCCGCGAGGAAAAGGCGCGCTTCGACCTCATCATCCTCGACCCGCCCAAGCTGGTCAGCCGGAAAGCCAAGATGCAGCAGGGCTTGCGGGCCTACAAGGATATCAATTTACTGGCCTGTCAATTGATGAATGCCGGAGGGGTCCTCTTCTCCTATTCGTGCAGCGGGCTGGTGGATCGGGATCTGTTCGGCAAGGTAATCGAAGGTGCGGCGCGTGACGCCCGGCGCGCAGTTCAATTTCTAGACAATCTCGGCCAACCCCCCGACCACCCCCGCAAACCGGGCTTCCCGGAGTCGGAATATCTCAAGGGCTTTGTAGTGGGGTTCTAGCCGCGTCCGGCATCTCACGCAGGGAACGTTCCACCGCCATGGCTCGTAATCCGTCCCATGTCGGGGCGACCTTGTCCGCTTGAGTCCAGGCCTCATGATACAGGCGCGCCAGCCGTTCATAGCCTGCGGCATAATGCGCCCCATCCAAACGGCGCCAGGATTCACTCCGGGTTAAAAACCGTACACAACACTCCTGCCTTCTGACGGTATCCCATATCTTGACCTCGGCCTGAATCTGCTGGCGGACAAATTCCTCCAGGGCCACATTCCCACCGGCGTAATCAGGCAGCCGTTTCAATTCTTCCAGGGCGGCCTCCGCTTCAGGTCGTTTCCCAAACGCCTCGAGATAAAGGGTGGCCTCGCGTAGAAAATTGACCATAACCGCCCGGACCAGCGGGTGGCTCCCCGCAGCCTCGCGGAAACACAGCTGGATTCCCTTCACCGCGACATCCATCCGTGGCCCCTGCTGATAAATCTGCCGGGCGGGAGAAAAGGCTAAGGCACCCCCCTTCATCGTCTCGACCATCCCCATCCACACCAACCTGCTACACCATGGTGAATCCGCGCGCTGATAGGGTCGTCCGCAGGCGCCCCAATACAAGGCATGGGATTCCGGCAGGCGCCAATCAAGCGGACCATACGCCTCATCTACGGCCTTCATCTGGACAGGATCAAGCCCTGCCGCCGCCAGGCGCCGGACCGTTTCAACCGAATCAGAGTTCGTCCCGACCACTTCACCCATCTCCCGGGCCCAGCTCACGCGATAAAACAACGTGGCCTCATCCCACTTGCCACCCACCTTGTCATAAAACATCCAGCCAAGTTCCCAATACAACTTTGGATCGTCCGGATTGGAGGGGATTCCTTCGTCACGAAGCAACCTGAAGCCATTCCTGACCCAATGCCAGCGGTCGGCAGGATCGGCCAGAACCGCCGTGATATTGTAGGCCATATTCCAAGCATGATAGGCCCACACCTCGGAATAACGCGGCTGAAGTCGGGTAATCCAATCCGCCAGCTGGGCGACCTCAAAAAAACGTCCCTCATCCTGAAGATCAGACGCCCTCAGCCAGAGTATATCTGCCAGAATTCCGCGAAATCCTCCCAGGGCAACCGTGACAAAACGCACGCCTGCGGGAGCATCCGATCCGAGAACCGGACCGCTTTCCCGTCCGTCACCATCCCGGGAATGCGCTCCCATCCAGGCCGCCAACATCAGACAGGAAACCGCAAGAAGGATAATAAAGGAATTAGAGCGCTTGGAGTTCACCCAAAATCACCACGATTCCCGGCGAACCACTTCCTCAAGCGTTTTCCGGCTTTTGGCACGCACAGGCTCGGCGGGATGGCCGAGCGGCGTCATGGCCAAAGGCTCTACGCCTTCCGGAAGGTTCAGGATCCGCCTCACTTTCACCGGGTCAAAAGCCCCGATCCAGCAGGTTCCGAGTCCCAGATCCGCCGCACAAAGAGTCATATGATCCATGGCAATGGCGCCATCCACATCCCCGTAATTCTTACCATCGGCGCGAACCCAGCCCCGAGCCGTTTCGACACACACAACCAGAAGCACCGGAACCTTCCAGAACCAGTCGCGAGGATAGGCTACCCCCAAAGCGCGGCGACGGTCTTCTGTCCGGAGCACAATAATATGAATTGGCTGCCGGTTCGCCGCAGAGGGAGCCAGGCGGCCCGCCTCCAGAACGGCTTCCAGATCCTGATCAGAGACAGGCTGGGAATTATACTCACGCACACTGAACCGTTTTTTAACGAGATCAAGAAAGCTCATACCTGTTTCCTTTCACCGGGCGGCCTGCACCACACGATCTCGCCCTCCAAGATCCTTGTGTACAACCATTTCAACAAAACCGCAATCCTTCAAAATGTCCACAACCCGGACGGCCTGGTCAAAGCCAATTTCAAGAAAAATGCGGCCGCCTGGAGAAAGCACCTCCACAGCCTGCTGAATCAACCCACGAATGAGATCCAAGCCATCGGCACCACCGTCAAGGGCGGACATCGGCTCATGTTCCCGGATATGCCGGGGCAGTCCCCCGCAATCCGCACTCGGGATATACGGCAGATTGGCCACCACGGCCTGAAGGGATCTGGATTCAAACCCCTTGAGCAAATCCCCCCGCTTGAATGCAATCATGGATCCGACCCGGTTGGCCTCCGCATTTTCACCCGCGAGAGCCAACGCCGCCTCGCTCACATCCACGGCCACGTAATTGACTTCCGGCCTGGCCAAAGCCAGACTGATCACCACGCACCCACTCCCCACACCGATCTCCGCAACAGCAGGACGGCCGGTCGCCCAAAGGGAATCGCAGGCCAGAACCGCATTGACCAGGGTCTCAGTGTCGGGACGAGGAATAAGCGCCCGCCCGTCGGTCTTGAACCGGTGCCCCATGAATTCCGTATTCCCCACGACATACTGCAGAGGAGCCCCGGCACCCAGGCGCTTGATTCCTTCCCGTAAGGCCGACAACCGGTCTTCCGGAATCAGGGTCTCAAACCGGATATAGAGCTGAAGTCGGGGACACCGGAGAACATGGCTCATCAGTTGCTCCATCACCAGACGGGAATTTTCAACCCCTTTTCCGGCGAGGTAGTCGGCCCCCGACTGAAGGACTTCAAGCAGCTTTTTCATCCTTAGCCGGACGCCATTTCCTTTTGGATTCGCAATTCCATATCATGATCCTGAAGCGTCCGGATCAACCCGTCAATTTCACCCTCCATAAACCGGGCGAGGGTATAAATCGTGAAATTGATCCGGTGATCCGTCAAACGGTTCTGGGGAAAATTATAAGTCCGTATTTTTTCGCTCCGGTCTCCACTCCCGATCTGAGTACGTCGCATGGCGCCGCTTTTAGCCTCGTCCTGCTGCTGCTGCCAGTCGAGAAGCCGGGCCTTCAACACATTCAACGCCTTTTCCTTGTTCCGGTGCTGAGAGCGTTCATCCTGGCTCTGCGCCACCAGCCCTGTAGGCAAATGGGTGATCCGGATGGCGGAATAGGTGGTGTTCACCCCCTGCCC
>JBAXMJ010000037.1:0-21897 GCA_037134355.1 bacterium
CTCAACCCCGTTCTTGTTCAATGAAAAATCCCCCCACAAACCCAGAAGCGCCATTTGCATTCAGCAACAGCTCTCGAATTGAGTCGAAAACAAACATTCTCAACTCTTGAGACCTCAATTCTAATCGTGAATCAACCTTGATTTTGACAGTCAGTCCATAACTGCTCATCGCATCAGCCGCAATCCATTCAATGAACCCTTTGACTTTCGAAAGTGATAAGACCGGCGGATACAGATTGGACGATAATGACCGGGTCAATTGGATGGCTTGATCCAAGTCGCTTATCAACTTATCTGCCAGACCGACTGTGGCTGGTTCTGCACTTCCGGCCTTTAAGTGACACGTGCGGAATTTCATCCCGCAGAGTTGTTGCTGAAGATGCTCATGCAGAATATCAGCAATCCGGCGACGCTCCCTGTGTTCGGCTCTTACCAGTTCCTCGGTGAGTTGCCTGAGTTGAGCCGTGCGGTCTTTGACCTTCTGTTCAAGTTCTTCGTTGGTCTGCTTAAGTATAGCCTCCATTCGTTTGCGCTGCGTGATGTCGACAACGGCACAGATGACTCCGATGATCTTCCCGCTCTCGTTCCGTAAGGGTTCGGTTATCGTATCATGAAACGTCTTGCCGCCAGGCATTTGGATGCTGACTTCTTCACGATGACCCGCCCCCGTCTTCATCACGTTTCTCTTGATCCGCGTGAAACGTATGGCTTCAGAAGGCGTGAAGATGTCGCAGTCCCGCTTGCCGATGAAGTCCTCAATCTTGAACGCGGGGCCTAAATTATAAATCCACGTGTAGCGCAGTTTCCGATCCTGGCTGAACACCACTGTCGGCGATCCATCCAGTGCAATGCGGAAACGCTCATTACCAAGCCTTAGTTCCGCGTCCGAATCCTTGCGCCTATTTATGTCAACGACTTGAGTGACTCGGAATTGTTGTGTGAGGCTTCTGTCACCTATGAGAGAGGAATTCACTTCGCCCCACGCTGTGGTTCCGTTCTTTCGAAGGAACCGTTTTTCGAAGCGACTATAGGTTTGGCCACTCGAATGCAGCAGACGGATCTTTTTCGCCGAATTATTCCACTCATCGGGATGGGTGATGTCTCGAACCGTCTTGCCGCGCAGTTCCTGCTTTGAGTATCCCAGAAAACGACAGAGGGCGAGGTTGACGTGAAGAAGCACATTCCTGTGGGATACAATCGCAAGGCCAATAGGGTTTGTGTCGCTCCAAAGGCATTCTCCGCTGAGTTGTTGCAAGTTGGTCTCTGATTTTTCAAGGTCAGGTCGTTTCATCGATGTACTCCCAGTGCGGTTGGGAGTAAATATGTCGCATCGCTTGAATCATGGCAAGTATACCTGATAGACGACCTGCCTGCCCACCGAAACCGTCCTAAGGTCAGTGCCAGACTGTCTATAAAAATTGGCGCACCCATATTCAATCCTCCATCCTTACTTCACTATGATACCGCCAATATTATCACATGGGTTCGGACATACAGTGTCCTGGCAATAATAATTAACCTATCCCTACTTGCCCCTGCCACTGGCGCCCAATTCCTCCTCCTTGAACCCCTTGCCGTTTTCTGACACTCTAGTCGGGCAATAAGGTGATGGGAGGTAAGCATGAAGACGATTACAAAGCCAAAGGCCAAGACCACCAAGACCGCTAAGATTGCCAAACACGCCAAACCCAAAGCCAAGCCTAAGGCGGCAGGGGTTGCCAAGGCCGTAGAGGTCGTTCAAAAAGACATACCCCTTCACACCCTGATAGACCAGGTCATTGTGATTTATCTCAAGGAACTGGTCATGAACTATCGGATCGCCTTCATGAGGGATAGTTATGTTAAAGCGACCACAGATTCAGGAACACACTCTTTGCACGGGGAGTTTTATGATGGATGTGTTCGTTTTACAGTGCTAAGCGAACGGTTGAAGGCGATGAAGGATGCACAGAAAAGTTTACCTGCTGCTACAATGGATGCTCTGGAAGCTGAAGCCCTCTTTGCCAAAATTAGAGCCGCTAACCTGGAACAGCTTGAAAAGCTAGAGCAGTTGTCCGCGGTGATGCGTCCCGGTCAATCTTGGCGTAAGGAGCTGGATGCCGTTGGATTGGGTAAGAATGCGAAAGCCTGGTTGGCGTTTTGGGATGAGAAATTCCCCAAAATCCAGGCGCTCCAAAAGCCGAAGAAAAAGCGACTTTCCAATAAGGGATAATGACCCGTAAAAGTATGACACATCGGTTGTTTAGGACACTCGGGTTATTGACGCTTGTAACAGGAGTTCGTAAAGCGGATCACTTCAGCGATTCTTCTTCCGCTGCTTTTCCCAGGACGATCACTTCATCAGCCGGCTTGATGTCGCGCAGTGAGCCCAGCGACAACACTTGCGGCCAGCGCCAGGCGCATCCAATCACCGCGCCTATCGCGCCGATGCCGCCGAAGACGACGGAGGTGACGGCCCCCGCTACTCGGGAGGCGGGGCCCGGGTCAGCCCAGCCAAAACCCGCAGCCATGGTGCCAAACAGTCGCGCGGTCGCCCCGGATTCGAACCCGCCAAGATCGTTGGAGGAGACGATGAAGATGTTGTTCACCGCCGAGACCCGCCCGCGCATGGAGTCGGGGGTCAGGACCTGAATGAGGGTGTGACGGACAATGACGCTGATATTATCGCAGGCGCCGATCAGAAACATGGCGACCATGGACAGCCAGAACCACTGGGACATACCGAACATCATCGTGGCCGCGCCGAATCCGGCGACCGCCCAAAGCATGGCCCTCCCGGCATTCTTGATCGGGGGCAGGTGAGTGATGGTCATAGCCATGGTGATCGCCCCTATGGCTTCGGCGGAGCGAAGCAGCCCCAGTCCCAGTCCGCCTACATGGAGAACATCCTTCGCATAAAGCGGAAGCAGATATACGGCACCCCCCAGCAGCATCGCAAAGAGATCCAGGGTGATGGTGGCGAGGATGATTTTGTTATCCCGGACGAAGCGAACCCCCGCCAGTACGCTGCTAAGCGAGGCGTTCTGAACTTTCTTCGCGGTGTCCTTCACCTGAAGCAGCACGATGGCGACGAAACTGCCCAGGCGCAGGAGTAGCGCGAGTATGAAGGCAGGCGGGGCATTGTCGTGGGAGCCCAGCAGAAGCCCCCCGATCGCGGGGCCGATCATCGTGCCGATCTGGAACAGACTCGAGTTCCAGGCCACGGCATTGCTGAAGAGAGATACCGGGACCAATTGGGGCAGGATGGCGGATCTTGCCGGTGAACCGAGCGCCTGACTGATCGCGCCAAGGAGGAGGAAGACGTAGAACCAGTGGATGTCAGCCTCATAATAGGCAAGTGCGGCCAGCCCGGTAACGGCAATTATCCCGAGCGCCTGGGTCAGGATCATGACCATTCGGCGGTTAAACCGGTCAGCCAGCTGTCCTCCGGCGATGGACAGGAGAATGACCGGTAGAGCCTTCGCCAAGCCGATCCAGCCGAGCGCCAGGGGGTCAGCCGTCCTGACATACACATGGATTCCAACCGCAATGGCCTCGATTTGTCCTGCCATGACCAGAGCCAACCAGCCCACCGAGAAGAGTCTGTATTCCCGGCTCTGCCATACGGCATAGGGATTGTGTTTTTTATTCTCTTTCTGGTTAAACATGGGTCCGACTTTACTGAATATTTTCTTCTGTTCCTCAGGGGAGTTTATAGTTGTCCAGCGCGGCTCGCAGATCTTTCGTGATCTTCTCGATCAGCACGGCCGGCTCAAGGATCTTCGCCCCGCCGCCCCATGACAACACCCAGTCCTTGACCTCATTGATATGGTTCGTCTTGAACTCCAGTATCGCCCCGCCACCCCGGCATTCCTTGATTGTCTGCGCCGGGTGCCATTGCCGTTCCCGGATGTAGGGCGCCACGACCGGGGTGAACTGGATCCGGACCGTGTAAAACTCGGGTTTCCAGATAATCCCGAACTGATCGCCAAAAATCTTCAGAACGGTCATGTCTGACGGCATTGTAAAGGTCTCATCCATGATCTTAACCTTGCTGATCCGTGACACCCCGAACGTCCTCAGCGCTTTGCGTAGGTGGCAATACGCATTCAGGTACCACTCGCCCTTGTAGCTCACGAGATAGTAGGGGGCCACCGTGCGCTCGCCCTCCGCCTTGGCCGACGGACCAGGTGCCACATGAGTGAGCGTGACCTGACGGTTGTCCCGGATCGCCTTGGCGAGGGTGTCCCAGGTCGCCGACCGGACCTTTGTCACAGGCTCAGGGAAAACCAGAATGCGGTCAGTCATCCATGACGGGTTGATGCTGGTCTGGTCAGGCAGCGATTCCGCGATTTTGTTGAGAACCGATGAAAGTTTCTCATAAAGCGGCGTGTTCTTGTACTGGTTGAGCAGAGTACGCACCACACAGATGGTGAACAAGTCGCTCTCGCTGATATTCATCGCCGGCAGGGAGAAGTTGGGTTCGGAATAATAGTACCCATGGCGCAGGGGATCATAAGCCACAGGTGCCGATAGTTCATCGCGCATGTAATCCAGGTCACGCTGGATCGTCTTGCCCGACACTTCCCATTCCCGGGCCAAGGAGATGCAGTTGGGATACTTCCCATCCCGGAGTTTCCGGTCAATAAAGAGCAGCCGTTTGAATTGTGGCTTGAACTTGAGCATAGGTTCGCCTCGTTTGCGCCGAATCATCCGCCAAGCCATGGCGACATGCAAGGATAGACTCCCGTTCATGACGATCAACCACCCGCTTCGCCGGAGCGGAATCGGTAACGATTCCGGAAGTCGATAGGAAAGCCGGAATACTTACGCATTCCGCTCCAAAGAGGGGGCGACAAAGGGTTTAGCCGGGACTGTCCCCGTTATTGCCTTGTGCCCCTCCAGCCATTTATTGTTTATTTCCAGAAAGTTCCTATAGTCTGCGCGTGTAGTTTCAAACAGGCTTGGTCGAGCGAGCATGGGGAGGACATAATCATGGGCGGCTTCTTTGGTGTGGTGTCTAAGGCGGATTGCGTCAACGACTTGTTCTACGGGACTGATTATCACTCCCATCTCGGGACCCGGCGGGGCGGGCTGGCAAGCCTGGATGACGGCGGCATCGTGCGGTTCATCCACGACATCACCAATGCCCAGTTCCGGTCCAAGTTCGAGAACGACATCGGGCGCATGAAGGGGAATTCCGGCATCGGGGTGATCAGCGACACGGAGGACCAGCCCCTCATCATCGGCTCGCACCTGGGCGATTACGCCATCGTCACGGTCGGCGTCATCAAGAACATGGACGAGCTGATCCGCCGCGCCTATGCCAAGCGCTCCACCCATTTCTGCGAGATGAGCGGGATCGGGGTCAACGCCACCGAGCTGGTCGCCACCCTCATCAACCAGGAAGCCACCCTGGAGGCCGGTATCCAGGCTGCCCAGAGCGTCATCGAGGGATCCTGTTCCATCCTGCTGCTCACGCGCCAAGGCATCTATGCCGCCCGTGACCGGTTCGGCCGGACCCCGGTCATCCTGGGCCGCAAGGACGGGGCGTGGGCGGTCACCATGGAAACCTGCGCCTTCCCGAACGTCGGCTTCGAGGTGGAGCGGGATCTCGGCCCGGGCGAGGTTGTGCGCATCACCGCCGACGGCGTGGAGTCGCTGGTCAAGCCGCAGTCCACAATGCGGATTTGTGCCTTCCTCTACGTGTATTTCGGGTTCCCCGCCTCCTGCTATGAAGGCATCAACGTCGAGGATTGCCGCTACCGTTGCGGCCAGGCCTTGGCGAAGCGGGACACGGTGAAGCCGGACCTGGTGGCCGGTGTTCCTGATTCGGGAACCGGCCATGCGCTCGGCTACTCCCACGAGTCGCGCATCCCCTACAAGCGCCCCTTTGCCAAGTACACGCCCACCTGGCCCCGCAGTTTCATGCCCGCCGACCAGACCCAGCGCGCCCTGGTCGCCCGCATGAAACTTATTCCCATCGGTGCGCTTATCAAGGGGAACAGCCTGCTCTTCTGCGATGACTCCATTGTGCGGGGAACGCAGCTCAAGGACACGGTGCGCCATTTGTTCAGCGCCGGGGCGCGGGAGGTCCATATGCGGCCGGCCTGTCCGCCGCTGCTCTTTCCCTGCAAGTACCTGAACTTCTCGCGGTCGCGCACCGAGCTGGACCTGGCGGGTCGCCGGGCCGTGCAGCAGTTGGAGGGCGATCACTCCAAAAACCTCGATCTCTACAAGAATCCCGATACGCCGCAACATGCCGCCATGGTCGAGGTCATCCGCAAAGAACTGGGGCTCACCACGCTTTCCTTCCAGCGGCTCGATGACCTTCTTGAAGCCATCGGCCTGCCGCGCGACAAGATCTGCACCCACTGCTGGTCAGGCGAGGAATAAGCCGGTCCGAATGGGGCTGAGTTAAGACCTGGTCCCGTCAAAAACAAGAACCCACCCCTTACCCCTCCAAGGAGGGGAATTCGTTGTGCTGCACGTTTCTTTTTTTCCTCCCGGTCGCTATTTGTCCGTCCCCCTGTGATAGAAACACCTGCATCGTGGATATTGTTCTTTGCTGACGAGTTTTACTGGAGATTTCACTGTGGCTCCCTTCAATTTAATTCTGGATTCTGACTTCTGGATTCTGGATTCCTGAATCCGGCATATTCTCATCAATCACCATATATAGTTGTTCTTTCTATTGACACCCACAAGATATTGTATAACCATGCCGCCCCTTACCAAAGAAAGTGAAAAGAAAATGACACTCAAGACGCCCTCTGAAAGCAGTTCGAACACCCTTAAGCTCACGGACAACAGCCTGGCTGTTCTGAAGGCCCGTTATCTTTCCAGAAATGAAAAAGGTGAAATTTCCGAGACTCCTGAGGCTTTGATTCATCGCGTGGCCTCAGCCGTGGCCCAGGCAGAGAAAGCCTACGGCGCGGATGAGGCGGGGATTGAATCCGTGACCGCCGATTTCTATCGGCTGATGGCCGATGGAACCTTTATGCCGAATTCTCCGACCCTCATGAACGCCGGCCGGGCCTTCGGGATGCTCTCGGCCTGTTTCGTTCTCCCGGTAGAAGACTCCATCGAGGGAATCTTCTCCAGTATCAAGAACACGGCTCTCATCCAGAAGGCGGGTGGGGGAACAGGCTTCAGTTTCAGCCGACTCCGCCCGAAGAATGACCGCGTGACCTCCAGCAGCGGCACCACCTCTGGCCCCATCTCGTTCATGAAGGTGTTCGGCAAGGCCACCGATGCCATTCAGCAGGGTGCCTTCCGCCGCGGCGCGAACATGGGGATCATGCGCATCGACCACCCGGACATCATTGATTTCATCAACGTCAAACAGGACTTGGGAGAACTGACCAACTTCAATCTCTCCGTGGGCATCACTGAGGCCTTCATGCGTCAGTTACTCGCCAATCCCGCAGCCGAGCACATCGTGCACAATCCCCGGAGCGGGGTGGACTCGAAACTGCTCAAGGCTGACGGCCAATCCTGGGCCGTCGGCGCGGTGTTCGACCTGATTATCGAACGCGCCTGGCGGACGGGTGAGCCCGGCGTCGTGTTCCTGGATCGCATCAACGAGGACAACCCCACGCCCCACATCGGAGAGATCGAGGCCACCAATCCCTGTGGCGAACAGCCCCTGCTTCCCTATGAGAGCTGTAACCTGGGCAGTATCAATCTGGCCAAGTTCGTCCCGGCCGGGGCACCCGGGAAGGGCTTCGACTTTGAGTCCTTCGGGAAAGTCATTCATCTCTCAATGCGCTTCCTCGACAATGTCATTGATATCAACCGTTATCCCATCCCGGAGACCGCCGAGATCAGCCGGAACAACCGCAAGATCGGACTGGGCGTTATGGGCTTTGCCGACGCACTGTTCGCGCTGGGGATCCCTTACGACAGTGAAGACGGCGTGGCCTTCGCCGAGAAGGTCATGCAGTTCCTGAACGATGAATCGCACCGGGCCTCCGAGGCGCTTGCCGCAGAGCGCGGGGTATTCCCCAACTGGAAAGGCAGCATCTGGGAGCCCCGTGGCATCAAGATGCGCAACGCCGCCACGACAACCGTGGCGCCAACCGGCACGATCAGTATTATTGCCAATTGTTCCGGCGGCATTGAGCCGCTGTTCTCCCTGGTCTTCTTCCGGAACGTGATGGAGGGGCAGAAGCTGCTTGAAGTAAACAGCCCGTTTGAAAAGGTTGCCAAGGATCGGGGCTTCTACAGCAAGGTTCTGATGGAGAAGATTGCCCAGAAGGGTTCCATCCGGCACATGGATGACGTGCCCGAGGATGTCCGCCGTGTCTTCTGCACCGCCCATGATATCGCTCCCGACTGGCACATTAAAATGCAGGCGGCCTTCCAGAAACACTGCGATGCCTCGATTTCCAAGACGATCAACTTCCCTCATGACGCCACGGTTGAGGATGTGCGCAAGATTTACCTTCTGGCTTATGAGCACCGGTGTAAAGGGGTAACCGTCTACCGTGACGGCTGCCGCCAGAACCAACCCATGGCGCTCGCCGACAAGAAGGCCTCGGAAAAGAAAGAGGACACGACACGCAAGCCGATCCGGCCGATGCCCTTGCCCGAAATCATGTCAGCCATCCGCCTCAAACAGGTGACCCCTTTCGGGAACATGCATATCAAGATCGTGGTGGACCCCGTTGCCCAGCGGGAATACGAGATCTTTGCCCAGTTAGGGAAGGGGGGCGACATCGCCTGCTCCGACCTCGAAGCCATGTGCCGCCTGATATCGCTCTATTTGCGTGTCAACGGCTCCCTGAATGACATTGTGGCCCAATTGGATGGCATAGGCTCCAGCCTGTCCGTTCCTACCAAGGACGGCCGCATAGCCTCCCTGGCCGACGGTCTGGCCAAGGCCATTCAGAAATACCAGCGCGCCAAGGCCGTGGACGGTCTTCACTCCCTGCTTTTAGGAAAATCCGATCTCTCCGGGATTGCCCGTGGCACAAAAGCCGAACACAGTCCGGCGCTTGCCTGCTCGAACGGCGAAGAGCTCAATGACTTCAAAATCAAGTGCCCGGAATGCGGTGGTGTCATGATGTTTGAAGAAGGCTGCGCCAAATGTCATGGTTGCGGCTACTCCCAATGCTGAACAGGGGTCAGTATTTTCCCTATGCTAAAATCAGGGTTTCCCCGATTGTTTTTTTTCTGGCGGCAGGTAGTGTTGGCGACATTCGGGGGAAGGGTGATTTGCCATGAACATTCTACTGATGGATGATGACTGTATTATGCTCTCTATGTTGAAAGGGGCTTTTGAGAGGTGGGGATTTAAGGTTGATGCCTATTCCAATCCGACTCATTGTTCAGCCTATTGTTCAGCGGCATGTCCTTGCGCGCTTTTCAAAAATGGATGCCCGGATGTGATCTTGACTGACGTGAATATGCCAAAGGTGAGTGGAGTAAGCTTTATTAAAGAATTGATGCGCAAAAACTGCAAGTGTTCAAAAATAGGCATGATGTCAGGCAATTGGAGCGACCCGGATCTGTTGTCTGTCACTCACTTTGGGGTCACCGTTTTCGCTAAACCGTTTGACCTTTCCAGAATGCATGCCTGGTTGTTAGAGGATAGAATACTCCATGTTGCCTGAAGGATTGAATGGCCTCCCTGAAAGACATTGATATTCCCTGAATAAGCGCTAGCCTATTCTCAACAAGGGGGGGGATAGTATGTCTACGTTCAAAACTTGTTCACACTGTCGGCATGATTGGTCAACCCGCGAGAAGTTTCTCGCTGACCCTTTGGTTCAGATTATTGGCTATCAGGTCAATTTTGATCATCTCAAGGCGGGACTCTTTTTATTTAACCATCTTAATGAGCACTGCCTGACGACGATCTCTCTAAAAGTGGATGAATTTAGCAGCCTCTTCACGGGTGATGTTTTTGAAGATCGTTTGACGGGGTCTGCAGAATGCCCCGGATATTGTCTCAATAAGAATAGCCTGAAAAGTTGCCCTGCAAAATGCGAATGCAATTACGTCCGGGAAGTAATTCAACTCATTTTGAAGTATCCGAAAAAGACTAATGTGTCGCCGTAAATGGGGTTTTGGATCGGCATCACGAAGTCACAGTTCGTCCATAGTCGAAGAACCATTTAAGCGTGTCGTGGTCGACGCCGGGCGGGATAGAGTGATCGGTGTGCAGGAGGTAGCCGGAGCCCGTCTTGAGGACGGGGAGGATTTTGGCGCGGAGTTCGTCCTTGATCGCCTCGCGATCGTTGGCCTCGAGTTTGCGGATGTCGATGTTACCGCAGAAGGCAATTTTCCCGCCGAACCGCTCGGCAATGCGGGGCATGTGCATGCCGGCCTTCACTTCCATTGCCTGTAGACAGTCCATGCCTGCCTCGACGAGTCCGGAAACAAGCGGCTCGACGAACCCGCAGGAGTGCACCATCACCTTGCAGCCCTTACTGTGTGCGTAATCGAAAAGTTTGGCATGGCCGGGTTGGACGATCTCTTCGTACATGGTGGGCGACATGAAGGGCTTATCCTTGAATCCCATATCCTCGTAGAAGAAGAAGAAGTCAGGCGTGCCCTCTTCGGCGAAGAGGGTTTCCATGTGCATGATCGTGAAATCGGTATAGATGTTGACCATGTCTTTCACCCAGTCGGGGTCAAGCGCCATACCCATAAGCATATACTCATGACCGCAGACGGGATGCATCTGTTCAAATGGAGCAACCCCTGCCCAGCAGAAAGCTCTCTTTTCCACCTGGGCGAGCGCCTTGTTGGATCGGTAATCGCTGAAGGGAATGCGGCGCCGGTCGACTTTGAGCAGGTGCGGCCTGATGAGTTCGTCCCACTGCGGGCGTTCCTTGACCACGAAATCCACATGTTCCGGTGTTCCTGCTTTTCCCTTCCACCAGCGGAGTGTGGCGCCGTTGCCGTTGAGCTTCAGGATGGTGTCGTCGGTTTCTTCCAGGACCTGGTCCTTGAAATCCAAGTCGCCAGTGGAGTTGAGCCACCCGCCGGCGCGCCAGCTCATGTCAAAATGGCGGCAGGCATCTTCGCCGAGGAGCATGGATCCCTCATCTAGATAGCGCTTGTGGGTTTCCCCCCACATGCCGTCTTCGCAGGGAAGTTGATCGACCGGTTGATTGTTCAGTGCCGCCAAAACCCGCTCTTTATGTGTCATGGAAGAATCTCCGATGTGTTATTCAGTTCATCATAACTCTATGAACCTTTAAAACAATGGCTTGTTTCGACAAATCCATGTACTATATCGACATGTATTGTGGTTTTGAACTATCGGAAATAAGTCGAATAGCGACGACTTACTGCTCGCCGGACTGGCAATGGGATCACATCGGGAAAAAAGGGGTGCAGGAAAGCTGTTTCTTGTGGCTTGTGATGGCGGGGCGGGGAGAGCTGCTTGAAGGGGGGCGCTTGCATCAGGTCGGTATTGGCGATTGCCTGCTGATGCCGGTATCCGAGGACAAGCGAGGCCGGCATGATCCCGGAAATCCCTTGATCGTCTCCTGGGCGGAATTGGTAATCGTCGACCGTGTGAACAGGAAGCCCATTACCGGGCCCCAGCATGTCAGACTGGACCGACTGAGATTCCTGGGTGACCTGTTTTCGCGCGCTTCGAGCGCGTGCCGGAAGGACGGCAACACCAGTGAGGTGGGTCGATTATGGATGAGATGCCTGCTGGAGGAACTTTTTCAGCTTGAGGACAAACCTTCCCTGAAAGTGGTGAGCCATTATGCCGAGGCAATCGACGCCTTGTGCGGGGAAATCAGGCGTAGTTCAGCCAGGCACGATTCCATAGCGCAGATGGCCCGGAAACTGCATGTTTCGGTAGATCACTTCATCAGGTTGTTCAAGCAGGTCCGTGGTGTCACGCCGGGTGAGTTTGTTGTGAGCGCCCGGCTTGAGACGGCCTCCTCGTTGCTGCTGTTTACCCGAAGAACGGTTTCTCAAATAGCTGACGAGCTTGGGTATTGTGACGCCTTTCATTTCAGTAAGCAGTTCAAGATGAGGATGGGGGTATCGCCTCTTGCATACCGCCGGGGCGGAGCGAGGTGAGGAATCACTTTCAGGGCACTTGCGTAGTCGGATCGAAGGTCAGGCCGACTTTCCAGTCCAGTTCAACTTCAGGGGTTCCTTTTTCCCCGCCCTTATACCAGTTCTGAAGCGCCTCCTCGATGTGTTGCCGGAGCCGTAGGCTCATGCGGTGCCGGATGTCATCGCTCTCAATAACGATAAACAATTTCAATTTTGGCGGAGTTCTGCGTTTCAGAATGCCAAACCCGCTGTGTTCCTGTTGCCAGTTTGAAACGGTGTTATCCCTCATAACCTTGAGTTGCGGCTTCAGTGCGTCAAAAATGACATCGGCGGCATCACCGGGTTTTCCCGGATCAAATGAAGTTGTGCAGATCGTGGCGCCCGTCTGGCTCAGCAAGCGTACCGTAGCGGGGCCGGTGTTGGCGGCGGTCAGCAGGACGATGCCGTCGGGCTCATTCCGGCGTTCGACACGGGTGCGGCTGAGAACCGTATTGGAGGCGCCTTCGCTTCCGCCCGCCTTGGGGCTTTTTTTCGGAGTGGGGGGTTGGACTTCCTTGGGCTGCTCCTGTTTCTGGTCTTCCGGTTTGGCTGGATCCTGTCGTAAGTCCTTGACACGGCCCTGCTCGGTTTCGGTGTTGGGCTGTGCTTCGGACGGGGTGGGCGTTGCCGTCGTGCTCGGGTTGTCTTTGACCGAGTCGTAGAGCTGCCGGACGGTCTTGTTTAAGCTGGCCACGGTGAGTTCCAGAAGATTCTTGTAGGGCGTTGTCCGGGCTCGTGAATCAGCCGCCCAGAGGGTTTCCAGCGCAGATTGCCATTCGGCCCTGATTTCCTTGAAAGGGCGTTTCGCGGCGACGTCCTGACGAAGTTTGTCGAGACGATCCTGCTCCAGTTTTCGAGCCAGCGCCAACTGTGCGGACAGGGCGTCGTACCCTTCCCGCGCTTTTCGGTTTGCAATCGTCAGAACCAGGCTGACGGTTTCCTCCAAAAGTTTATTACTGCTATGGTCGGAAAGGTCAAAAAGCTTCAAGGTTTCTGTAAGGTTAGTCAAGGGCGCCCCTCCGGAGTCCTGCAGGGCGAGCAAGACCTCGTCGGGCAGGATGGTGGGATTTTCAAGCGTGGAAAATGATTTTATAAACTGTTCCCCGCTGACGATTTTTCGCGCTTCAGGCAACCGGGTGCTGAGTTCGCGGCTGAATCGGGACTGGAAGGCGGCGGAAATGACTGTGTTAGTCGCCAGAAGTGTTTTGAAGTAATCCGTTTTACCGACCGGGTTCGCGCCTGCCGCATACGCTGTAATGACTTGCTCCCGGAGGGCCGGAGCCAGCGATTGGATGAACACGGTTTCGCTTGCGGCTGATGTGTGGTGAGCTTCCGGGTTGGAGCGAATGGCTTTGGAAAGGGGATCGACTTGAATGGCGAGAATGGGGTGATGAGCCATGAAGTCGACGAAGCGGTCTGTCTCCAGTTTTGCGGCGCGGCCGGGGATGCTGTCACGGATGGGTGCGAGAAGAGGATATTGCGGCACAGCTGCCCTGGCACGCTCGCCTGCCAGGCCGGATTCGATGGCGGTGATCAGGGCGGATCCAATGACCGAGGCCTGGCGCTTGTCATCCGGGATTCCTTTGGCAGAAGTTGACTCCAGGAGTGCGAGTTGTTGATCGTATTGTTTCCGGACCTCGCTGGAGATCTTGTGCGTCTGGTCATTCAGGAGTGACTTTAATTCCTCGAAATATACAGCGGTGTCAGGGTTGGATAGTGCCTCGATTTTCTTCTGGAGCTGTTGTCCGTCATCGCCTGAAAGGCGAAGGGTGTCGGGATGCTTTGCCAGAAGTTCGCCCAGGATGTCATTCAGTTCTTTTTCTGAAGGGAAGCGCAGGTTCTGTTCCCATTCCTGCCGGGACAGGCCGATGGCGCGGTTCCGGGCATCCTTGAACAGGGGCTCCAGTTCGGTGTCGGAAAAAGATCGGAGGGTTTGTTCCACCGTATTGCTCCAGCCAACGCCGAGGTGTGAGGCAATATCAGACCAGAGGATAGGTGTTGGGGACAGTGCGTTGGCGTGGGAGGTCACGTCCTTGAATCGTTGCTCCAGACTGTCCCGACGCATACGGATGGCGATTTCGGAGCACGCAGTGCGGCTGGACGCCCGCATGGCATGGGTTTTCAAATCCGCCCGCATGGTAGTGTTCAGTTTTTCAAGCAGGATGGCACGGTCTTCCGTCCCAAGCGGCTTGGGCTGGTTCAGCTCATCGAGAATCTCGCGGGCTGCGGAAAGGGTTGCCAGACGCCACTTGGCGCGATCCTTGGCGGAATCCGATGGGGCGAGCATGGCGTTGGTGGGTTCTCCGAATCCACCCGATGGGGTGCCGCACAAGGTGAGAAGTCCGAGTCCCAGCGTAATGAAAGGGCTTGTTTTCATAGTTCAGGGTCCCTTCCGGTATTCACGGGTGATGCCTGGCAACAAGGGGTAGCCCTTGGCTTCCAGGGCGGTGGCGATATTTTTCATCTGGATTTCCAGGCGCGCATCCGTGAGCGGATCACCTGCGGGCAGGCGGGAGGCAAGCTGATCGACCAGTTTCCATTGCAGGTCCTCGATCTCCCGCGTCCAGCGTTTACAGCGCTCGTCGATGTATTGGAATGCGTATTGGCGTCTGGTATCGTCAATCCTGAACTCGGGTGGAACGGAGTTGGAGGAGACTCCGGGCGGGGCATAACGGGAGTCGTAAAGGGTGACAAACTGGCCGGACGAGGCCGTTCCGGGTTCCACAGAAGCCTTGCTACTGAGCGATTCCCGATAAAGGGACTCTTTAAGTTTCTCCATGTCGGACAGTTCTTCGGCCTTTTTGCATAACTGGCTGAACCGGTCATCTTCCGGCCACTGGTTGGTCCAGTAGATTCGTCCAAAATCGGAAAATTGGGGAAGGCCGGACTGTTTTTCCCACTGTTCCAGGGTGCGATCCACCCGGAGAATGAGGTGCTGTTTCCAGAGATCGAGGACGGCAGGATTCTGGCCCTGGTTGGTCATGCCCTGTCCAATGGTAATCAGGCGGGTGGCAATGGCGAGGATGAGCACGACGGGCAGGGAGATTTGAACGAGCACATCGTTCGGGCTCATATTGAAGAGCTTGTGCGTGGAGTGGCCAATGGCCTCGTCCAGCTGCTCGTAGTCGTGATGCTCGTCGTGTTTTGAACTCATGGCGGATTACCGGGTGGGACTGAGGTAGGCGGCCAGAGCGTTTCGCAGGGCATCCTGATCCCGCTGCAGTTGTTCGCGTTGCGCGTTGGCCGCAGCGGCCAAGCCGGACAGAGTCTTCAGGGTGTCCTGATGGCGGGCTTCATCGCCCTCCACCAGACGGCGCAGGAGTGCGTTGGCCTGCTGGACGGACTGGTCGACGGACTCCAGGCGGGCGAGCCGTCCGGCGGATTCGGACTGAGACAGGGCGATTGCGGCGAGTGTGATATTGGCCTGATCCTGCTTGTCGCGAGAAGAGGCGGCGATACTGGCCAGAGCCTCCAGGGCGGTGAGTTGGCGGGCCTGGAGGGATTGACCCTGATTGAGGGTTTCAAGTTGGGTAACGATGGCGTCCAGCCGGGTGCAGGCATCCCGGGTGGCGGCTTCCTGCCGGTCCATCCGCTGGAGCACGGTGTTGGCGGTGTCCGGATTGAGGTAATCGGTGAAGGTCCGGCTCGCCTGGCTCAAGCCGCGTAGGTCGTCAGTCAACCGCTCGATGGTTGACGTGAGAGTCTGGCGGGTTTCGTCGGCTTTGACGCCGGTGACGCGACCAAAAAGCCAGGGGACGGGGCGGGCGGTGATGAAGGCGCCGATCAATCCGACGAGCGAACTCAACAGCGCGGTGGCGGTTCCACCCAGCAGACGATCCAGCGATTGGCGGATGGAGTCGGCGGTGGGGGTCTGGCCGGCGAGCTGGCTGACGCCGCTTACATCCAGTCCGATGTACATGCCGTAGAGCGTGCCGGTGAGACCCAACATGACCTGAAAAAAGCCGAAGTGGGAGGGATAGGGGTCGGGGCCGAGGCGCTGGACCAGCGTCGGGTCGGACTCCCGTTGCAGATGGATCCGGATGAGTTGAGCGAGCGGGAACGCCAGAATCATGACGGGGATCAGTGTGCTGACCGTACTCAGGTCGGCGGAAAGAATCTGCCAGATGCGGAAAAGCCTGTGCGGAAATAACCCGTCGAAGAAGTGAAAGGTCGGGGAGAATACCCGGACGGCCATTTCGATATTAACCAGAAAGGCGCCGATACAGAATGGCAGTGGAATCAGGCAGGCGAGCGCCAGAATCAACATGGATAGTTTCCGGGACGGTACTGTTTTTGTCATGATATCCCCCGCGTGGTTAAACTCGAAAGGTTCCTTATACGCCCCGGTTTTCTTCCCGTCAATCGCGCGAACTGGCTGTGGTTTGAATATTTGGATGCAGCCGTTGACGGGAGAGGGTGGGCTCGGCTAGAGTGGCGCGGTTTCAGGGTTCATCATGAAGATTATTGATCGTTACATTTTGAAGCAGTACCTCGTTCCCTTCGGGTACATTTTGGGCACCTTCAGTTTGCTCTACATCATTCTGGACTTATTCGACCGCTTCTCTGATTTTGTGGCCGTCAAAGCGGATGCCGTGGATATCCTGCTGTACTACGGTTATTTCCTGTTCAAGGTAAACGGGTTCGTTCCGTTTCTGGTCATGGTGCTTCCTATCGCGATGTTGCTCGCCACATTGTACACCCTGACGATGTTCGCCCGGCATAATGAACTTACGGCCATGTGCGCCAGCGGGGTCAGCCTGCGCCGCCTGATGGTGCCCCTGATGATCGTGGGACTATTTGCCAGCCTGTTCGGGGCCGTGGTTCAGGAAACCATGGGGCCGATGGCAACACGATGGATTGCCGACTACACCAAGCGGGTTCTGAAGCGATCGAGCGATTCGTCCTTTGTTGTGAGGGATTACCTGTATCATTCCGGAACCGCCAATAGGCAATGGCTGATTAAAGAGTTGGATCAACGGACGCCCACCGTGCTGAAGGGTGTCAAGGTCACCCATGAACGGACGGATCGTTCGCTGGTCAGGGAAATCACGGCGGATCGTGCCGAATGGATGGATGGAGCCTGGTGGTTTTACGGGGTGCGGCAGCGGGAATACAACGAAAAGAGCGATCCGGTCGGAGCGCAGACCGAGGTGTTGGATAAGCCTGTTGAAATGACGGACTATGACGAGCAGCCTGATGATTTCGTCAACGAACTCAAGGATGTGGACTTTCTCTCCACGGCCGATATGGTCCGTTCCATTCAGAAGCGACCAGATGTCTCGGGACGATGGCTGGCAAAGCGGTTGACGGACATCAATTCCCGGGTGGCGATGCCCTGGTCATGTCTGGTTCTGATTTTGCTGGGGCTGCCTGCCGCCCTTGGCGGGGGACGACAGTCGGCCATGCGAAGTGTGGCCTTCGGGGTGGTTGCTTTGTTTGCCTTCTATGTGTTGATTCAACTGGGGATGATACTCGGCAAGCGGGAGATCATTTCACCCTGGCTTGCCGGCTGGCTCCCGAATCTTACATTTCTGGGGATTGGTGGCTGGCTGACCTGGCGGCTGCGATAGCCGACAGTTTCTTTTTGAGTGTCCACACGAGAAGCGAGATGCCGCCCAGAGCGAGCATCGCGAGGGTGATCTGGGCGATGGAATGAGCCAGGGTTTCCTTGCTGAAACCCTTTCCCAAGCCGCTTCCGATTGCCGCTACCAGGGCGGAACTGGGAAGATAACCCAAAAACGAACCCAGCAGGAAATACCGGTGCTTAACCGGTGTCAGCCCCAGAATGAGGTTGGGAACCACTCCGGCAATGGGAAGCTGGCGCACCAGAAAGATGGTGAACGTGGAGGGCTTCTTGAGCAGATCGCGCAGTCGACTGTTATTTCCGATACGCTTCATTATCCAGTCCCGTCCACCCCAGCGGGCAAAGATAAAGGTGGTATAGGATCCAAAAAGGGCGGAGAGCTGGCCGACGATGAAGCCGGTTTGGAAACCGAACAGGACGCTCGCCAGGCCACACAGGAACATACGGGGAATGCCGATGGCAATCAGGCCGGTGCTGACCAGAAAAAATAATGTGGACGCCCAGATCCCGAAGTGCTGGATGGTATGCTTCCAGGCCTGATCGTTGGTAAGTTTCTGCAGGGGTGTGAAATGTACGATGGCGATACAGGTCACCACCACGAGCGCCATGAGCAGAAGTTTCTGTTCCGATTTTCCAGCCGATTCCGCAACCTCGAGTTCCAGTTCAATGGGAACCGGATCCGGCTCGTCCGAAGGGGCGGGCGGAGGTGGCGTCGTTGATGACCCCGGCGGAGAATTGGGTGTGGCTCCCTCAAATGTTGAAGGATCCGTGTGTCGTTCATCAAATTCTTCGCTCATGGTTACTTGTCCCTCGCCAGGATGTGGATCATGACCCATTTGCCTTGAGAGTAGTTGAAGCCCGGAATGATATCCAGTGTTTGAATTCGGGAGGTGTTCAGGGCTTCCCGGACGGGATCCAGCCGGGTTTCCGTGACGACCAGGATTCCTTTCCCCGGGGCCGCCGCCCAGGCCGGCAGGTCGGGCCCCTCAAGGGAAATGAGTGGCGCTTTCCTGCCTAAATAAAAATTCAGGCTTGGTTCGCCATACCCGCAGGTGGTTACCGGGGTGTCCGCACTGGACTGCTTCTGGATAAGAGACGCGATGAGTGGCGCCACTTTGTAGGATTCTATCGCTGGAAGCAGGATCAAAGCGGCAGAAAGAAAAACGGCCATCATGCCCGAGATCAGGATTCCGGCCACTAGTCTATGTTTGGCGAGCCGGTATTGCCGCCAGGCCAGAAAGACCATGGTGAGGAATATCATTCCGACTCCGGTGGCGGGAACTCGTACTCCGAAAACTGGCAGGAACCACGGTGCACAGATCAGGCCGAGACCCAGAATGAGGCCGACGAGAAGAAAGAGGCCAAGCCCGATCCGGGCGGCAAGGGTTCGGTTTCCTGCGGAACCCTCATTCATGGCACGCTGAAGTCCCAGCGCTGTGGCGATGGCCAGCGCCGGCCAGGCTGGCAGAATGTAGTGGGGTAATTTGGTCGCTACCAGGCTCATCAGGAGAATAACCGGCACTCCCCAGCAGAGAAGAAGTGAACGTCTGGCGGAAGTGGAGTAAGAAACTGTAGTAGCCGCTGTCTCAGCGGAATCTTCAAGTGCTGGTACCGGCGGGACGTCGGTTACTACAGGTGTCAAACGCGAGAAGAGTCGCGGCAGGTAGAGCGTCCACGGGAAAAAGGCCAGAAGAATGACTGGCAGATAATAGAAATAAAACACAAAAGAATGTCCGCCGTGACTTTCCATGGCATTCAGGGAGCGATCCACGACATGTTTTCCAATACCCAGACGCAGGAACTCGCCGTTGGTTGCCGCATTGGCCGGAAGGCCCCACGCCAAAAACAACAGCGTGGCCCATGCCACGGCGAAGACAAGCCACCCCAGATAGGGGAGCGGCCTGAGGGCTCCTCTTTTGGCAAAGATCATGATGGCGGCAATGACCAGGAGCGGAACGGCCAGCCCGACCGGGCCTTTTGTCAGTATTGCTCCGGCCAGCGCGAGGATCATCAAGGGGACGTGCCAGACCTTGAATCCCTGGAACCATGACAACAGGAAGGTTGCGATGGCCCCGGTGATGCAGGCGAGGAGTAGGGCATCGGTTGTGGCGGCGGTTCCGCTGACGGCCATGAGCGGGGAGAGCATCAGGATCAGGCCCGCCATGAGGGCCGGCTTGGGGCCGGTCAGGCGACGGGCAATCCAGACTGTGAGCAGGGCTGTGATGAGCGTGGCGATGGGCGCCACCAGGCGGCAGGCCAGTTCGGAGGGACCGAGGAGGCGGACCGGCAGCGACATGAGCCAGTAGATCAGGATCGGTTTATCGGCCCGCAACTGGCCGTTGAAGGTCGGAACGAGATAGTTTCCGGATTCCACCATTTCGACGGTCGCACGCGAAAACCGGGGTTCATCGCGATCCCACAGGGATGAGGCGTTGCAGAGCGCGAGGTAGAGGGTAAATATGATGGCGAAAAGCAAAATGGAACTTCGCATAGGTTTTTTCTGCCATACAGGCAAAAGGCGGACGATCAACAGGAAGACGCCGAGTGGGCCCCAGACACGAAGGAAATTCAGAACAAAGGGCGTGGCGCGGGCCCAGGAGAGGTTGATGACGGCAAAGGCGATGATCAGAATTCCGGCGATGAAAAACCAGCGGCGGGGCGGCCGCCAGCGCCACCTTCGAAGAATGGCCAGGGCGATGGCGGAAGCGACCAGACCGAGCGCGGCGCCCGTCAGGGCATCACTGGGGAAATGCCGGCCGTCATAGATCCGGCCCGTGATCACGCCGCCCGTGATCACGGCGGCGAGGGGTGCGGTCCACGGCGAAGCGGTCAGTAGGGGGGCGCAGAAAGCGGCCGCCGTGGCAGCATCTCCGCTGGGAAATGACTCGTCATTTGTAAAGGCCGGGCGTTCGCGTCCCACGATGGCTTTGAGAGGTGTGACCAGCATGGCGACCACACCGAGAGCCAGCAGGATATGCATCGCTTTTCGTCGTGCCCCGGCCATCCCCAATGCGGCAATGATCAGGAGAATCACATCCCCTTTCCCGAAGGGGCGGACGAGATTCAGGAGTTCCTGGACGATATGGATTTTTCCGACCCGGTGGGAAAAGGTTCGCAGGGTTTGGTAGATAGCGGAGTCAAACGGAAAAATCAGAGCCGCAACCGCCAGCAGGAGGGCGGCGGCCAGGAGATAAGGCGCATAGAGTGATTTGACCGGTGGCTTCATAAGCCCCCAATCAAACCATGGGTGGCGTCAGAGTCAAGGAAATCATCGCAACACCTCAAAATTCTCTTTGATACACCTTGACCAATTCATCTCAAAATGCGATCTGAATCGATTCAGATGGCTAGAAAACGAATAAAGGCTGGGGTGAGGCAGCGTGATGTGGCCGCTGCGACCGGGGTATCTACGGCGACGGTATCGGCGGTCGTCAATGGCCGGGCGGCGCAGTATGGGATCTGCCGGGCCACCCAGGAGAAGGTGCAGGCTGCCATCCGCCAGATGGGTTACGCCCCGAGTCTGGCGGCCTTGGATATGGTTGCCGGGCGCAATTCACTGGTGGGGTTGGCCGTCACCGCCAATTACCCCGGGTCGGATCGACTGATTGCCGCCATGGAACCCGCGCTCGCGCAGGTTGCGTTCAGACTCATCGTGATCTGCTTGCCAGCCGACCCGGCGGCGGCCGTCGCCCGCATCACCGATTTGGCGCGGTACGGTATAGGTGCGTTGGCAATCTACCCGGCGCGGGTGCTGCCGTTGCCAGGAATCGGCTGCCCCGTCGTCATGGTTGGTAAAGCTGGAGTGGGCTTGCCCGCCGACTGCGGTCTGTCTGCTGTTCAGCAACTCGGTCAGGCCACGGCGCGATGGCTCGAACTGGCAAGCCGGGGGACTCCGCCCGGTGAACTTCTGCTGGAGCCGGTGCCGGGAGTCACGCCAATCAGCCAGCCGTCCGCGGTCGTACCACCGACTCCGCCACCATCCGCAGTTGCTCCATCTGCTCAGACCCCCCACGTGGCGCCCCCTGCTCGGCGGCCTGAAAGACCGCCAGAATCGCAAATTAAGCCATCTGAATCGATTCAGATGGCCGAAACCGTCGCGTCTGACCCTGTTGGACAGGTTGCTTCAAACCCGCAAGACTCAGTTCCTGCCGAACCCGTGGTCACGGAAACTGTGGCGGCCGAACCCATCGTGGCTCCAGAGCCAATTATGTCGGCCTGCACGCTCTACCAGGGACTATTCGTCATGAAGGATCAGGATGATC
>JBAXMJ010000038.1:0-21881 GCA_037134355.1 bacterium
CAGTCTTCATTCTATCCCCTCAGCCGTTTCGCCACCCGGGCCCGCAAGAGAATGGCCGTCAGGTTTAACAACAGAACCAGCATGACGAGCACCAGCACCATGCCATACTGGACATGCCTGATTTCATCCACCGCCTCGTGCTCGGTCGCCAGGTTGTAAATATTCCAGGACAACGCGGGCGTCGGGTGGGTAAACACCTGCCACAGGGCAAGGGGTTTCCCGACACTGACTGCCGCCGTAAAAATGATCGGCGCCGTTTCACCCGCCGCACGCCCCATACTGATGACAATCCCGGTCAGAATCCCCGGCAACGCGGCGGGAAGAATGACGGTCATGACGGTATGCCAGCGCCCTGCGCCCAGGCTCAAGGCCGCCTCCTTGTAGGTCCGGGGAACCGATAGAATCGCCTCTTCCGATGCCCGGATCACCGTGGGCAGCACCATCAGAGCCAGGGTCATGGATCCCACCAGAACGCTCTTGGAATCGGATACCCCCAACGTGTTGATGAAGAAAGCCAGGCCGAACAACCCAAAGACAATGCTCGGCACCCCGGACAAGGTGCTGATACAGGTTCGAAGGAAGCTGACAAAGTTGTTCTCCGGCGCATACTCGGTGAGGTAGATCGCCGCGATCAACCCCATTGGAATCGCGAAGAGCATGGCCCCGACCGCCAGATAGAAGGTGCCCAGCAATTCCGGCCAGATGCCGCCAAAGAAATGCGAATCAAACGATTCGTCCGTCAAAAATTGCCAGTAAACCGTTTTCCGGGGCAACAACATCTTGTCGAGGTTGGCGGCGAGATAGGGAAACAGGGGCGCCAGGGCCGTGCCTGCGAAGTCGGCGGAGCGGGGCTTCATCAGCTTCACGCTTCCCTGCTCGGGATGACTGTAGTCCCATTCCTCCCTGAACATCACACGGTCCAATTTTACCTGAGCGCGGTCCCACCGGGTCTGGCCGAACTGATCCCGCATCAGCATGGGCCGAACTTCACCAGGCTCCGGACCCAACAAGGAGTGAAGGGCTTTTTTCAAGTCCTTGAATTGGAGGGCCATTTTCCGGCGCTCGGCCGCAGGCAAGTCTGCGACCTGTTTTTCAAACTCCGCCATCATCCGGTAGACCGGCTCCCGGGCAACCTTGACGGAGGCTATTTCCGCCTCGATCGCCGATCGGTCTCCGCGCTCAAATTTCTCCATCATCAATCGTCGGTGTTCCACCGTGCCGGTGAAGAAGATAGCCCCGATGCCCCGAACGAACATCGGGGCCAGCAGGATAAACAGCGCGGAGGTCATCAACACGATCGCCAACACCCCCGAGGCGGTGAATGAGCGATCCAGCATTTTCCGGGTTTCCAGTCTCATGACCTATCTCCCGACCTTCCTGCGGGTACGCCGCACGCCCCACTCGCTCACTAGATTACAGACAAACGAAAACACCAGAAGACAGAGCGCCATGGCGAACAGCACATGGAAGCGCGAAGAGCCGGTGGCCTGGTCGGCCTCACCCATATCCCCCGCGATGGTGGCCGTGAGGGTGCGGACGGGCTGAAGGATATTGTACCACGGCTCGGGAATCTGAGCGGCGTTGCCCGAGGCCATCCACACCACCATGGTCTCCCCCACGGCCCGCATCACGCCTAAAATAACCGCGGCCATAATGCCACTGCTGGCGGCCGGGATAATCGTCCGGAGAATGGTTTCAGACCGGGTTGCCCCGAGCGCATAGCTGCCTTCGCGGAGTTCCCGGCCAGTTGCCTGGATGGCATCCTCCGCCACACTCACCACCGTGGGAAGCGCCATGATCCCGAGGATAATGGATACATTGAGCGCATTCGTCCCAGTGATCACCTTAATCTCACCCAAGGTGATCCCAAGTTTCCAAAGGCCCCAAAACGCAGCCACCCCCAAAAGCGCTGTCAGCACCCACCGCATCCAAGCCCGATGGGCCGACGGAGCCCGGTCAGTCAGCAGATCACTGGCCACCACAATGGCCAACACCGCGACAGGGGCACCGATCACCCAGCCCGCTACCTGGAGAATATGACCGCCCCGTTCCTGAAGAAGCGGCGCGAAAACCACCAGCGCAAAAAAACCGTAAGCGACCGAGGGAATGGCGGCCAGGATTTCAATCACCGGCTTGACCACCTGGCGAACCGAAAATGGAAGGACATCGCTCAGGCACACGGCCGCCGTAATGCCGAGTGGGACAGCCACCAACGCCGCCCCAAGCGTCACCAACCCGCTCCCCACAAAAATGGCCAGCGCCCCGAATTCGGGGGCGGCCGCCGAGGGATACCAGTGCGTGCTGGTGAAAAACTGTTTAAACCCCTGCAACTGGAAGAAAGGCAGGGCGTCGCGCGTAATAAAATAAAAAATGAAAAGAACCGCAAAGGTCGAAAGCGAGGTAACGGCCAGGAGGAATCCGGATCCCAAAAAGCCCACCACCCGTTGCTGCCGCCGAGTCCGATGGTTCATCAAGAGAGATGAACCGTCGGACCGCGTGGCAATACCGGACTGGATTGAACCATTCACCATCATCTACCCCTTAAAGAGTTCAGGGTTCAAGACCCAGGATTCAGGAAAGTTTTCTTTCCTGAACCCTGGCAACCCTGAACCCTCAACCATTTTTCTTAGCTTACTTCAGCGGGACAAAACCCGTGTCCTCGATGATCTTCTTACCCTCTGCGGTATTGCACAGGTTCACGAAGTCATACAGGGCTGTTCCCTCTTTCGGCCGGCCGTTCGTGTACATGAACAACGGGCGGGCAATCGGATAGGTCTTCGCGGTAACCGTCGCCGCGGAAGGCGCAACGCCGTTCACCTGCAGGACCTTGACGCCCTCAGTGAAGGCGAGCCCGACGTAGCCAACGGCCGCGTCCGTGCTCATCACGCGTTGACGGACGGCGCCATTGCTGCCGACATATTCCGCTCCGCCCTTCAGTTTGGAATCCTTCAACACCAGGGTGTTGAAGCTCTCATAGGTGCCGCTGTTGGTGTCACGGCTGATCACCACGATCTTCTGATCCTGGCCGCCGAGTTCACGCCAATTGGTGATCTTGCCCGTGAAGATATCCCGGATCTGCTCGATTGTCAGATTGCCGCGGGGGTTCGACGGATTCACGATCACCGCCAGACCATCCAGCGCCACGACATTCTCAATCGCGAGCACGCCGGCATCCTGAGCCGCCTTCTTCTCCGAGTTTTTCATCGGGCGCGACATGGTGGCCACGTCACAGGCCGCGTTGATGAGGCTCTTGGCCCCGTTCCCGCTGCCGGATTCGCTCACCGTAATGTTCACGCTCTGGTGTTTGCCCATATAGTACTCGGCAAACGCCTTCGCCACCGGTCCCACCGTTGTCGACCCATCCACCACAATGGAATTGGCATCCGCAGCACCCGCCGCCCCGACACCCATTCCTACCACCGCCATCATCGCCATCACTTTATTGATTGTTTTCATTTTCTTAATCCTTCTTTCATCATTCATAATTCAAACTTCATACTTTCTTAGAACGCCGCCACAAGATCCAACTGCAGACGGTCATAATCCGTCGGCTTGCCAGACGCGATGCCCTTGTCATCCTTGAAGTAGGTGGCGCCGAGCTGAAGGTTCTTCATGACCTGATACTTGGCATAGACCTTGTGTCCCTTGCCATCGGTCCCACCGCCCCAACGGTCGGAATCCGTCCACATCCCCACCGTGGCATCCTTCTGGAGCTCGGTGTAGCTATAGCCGACTTCAAACGCACCGGGATTCTTGGCCTTGCCCAGCGAGACGCCATACAGATGGCCCTGATCCAGCTTGGAGGCGTCGTTGTTGGAGAGCTCCTGTCCGAAGATCGAGAGCGGCACGCGGCCGATCCAGAGATCCAGGGAAGCGAAATAGACCACCGGGGTGTATTCCACAGACCAAGCCTTGTTGGTCACGCCACTTGCAATCGTACCATTCTTGGTAGTGTTGCCATATCCACTGTTCTTGCCTTCCCAATCGATGACGTCATAACCCATCATGTTCTGGAACCCGTAATAGCTTGCGCCAACGGTCAGAGACGCCTCGGGAACGAACTGGACCTTCATGGCGCCCTGTCCGGCATACAACATCCCGGGAGCCTTGCTGTCGCGTTCCTGGAGCCAGATATAGCCGGCGTTACCAAAGAAGGTTACGACATCGTTGCCGAACTGGCTCTTCAGAGCCAAGCCTTCGGGCGCGAGGTCGGGATCCCACATCAGATCATCATTCATGGTGATGAAGGGATTCTTCATTTTGCCGCCCAGCACATGAACTTCATTCGCGGATGTATCGCCAAGAAAGCTGTAGTCAAAGTAAGCCAGATCAAGTTTCATGTCCTTTTTCTGTCCACCATCCGTCAACGTCGCATTCCCGGAAATGGGATCATTGCCACCGGTTGACAAACCAATGACCACCTTCAGGTTATCATTAGCCTTGGCCTCCGCAGCCATGCGGGCGCGAACCCGGTCACGCTGGCGCGTATAGGTTTCCTTGGTCGCATTCTTCTTGGCATCGTCATTGATCGACTCGTAACGATACCGGAGATCTCCCTTGAGAGTCACCGAGTCAGCCCAAGTCTTCACCACAGGAGCCGGAGCCGGTGCAGCGGCGGTCGTTGTCTCCGCCGCCAGGCACGTTCCGCCCACACCCGCCATCACAATCAGTCCCGCCATCACTTTCTTCATATCCTTGTTTCTCCTATTTGGTTGTTGGTTCATGGGCGACATTCAACCGAAACCCTGTAAGAAGAAAATGAGCGGAATGTTAGAATATGGTTAGGGTAAGGAGGCGCTTGTTTCAGCCCCGGCAATGTATATACTTCCTGGCATGGACTCTGATGCAGATGTCGTTTTTGATGTTGTGTCCCGCCGTTTCCCAGAAGCGGGCATTAAAACCATTATGATTGGCGGCCATGCCGTTAACCATTACGGAGTTTCCCGGGCCACACAGGACATTGACTTCATGATCGCGACGACGGACGAAGGCACCGCGCGGCGAGTCATGCAGGATGCAGGATTCACCAATATTTCCGCGCATGAGAACGTGCTGTTTTTCAATCGTCCCGGATCCCCCCTGCGCATCGACTTTCTCAAAGTCGATGGGGAGACCATGGCCAAGCTTCTGGCAAACTCCAGAGAAGTAGACTATTTCGAGGGTCACCGTGTCCGGGTTCCGCAATTGACCGATCTATTGGGCATGAAACTCTTTGCACTCTCCAATGGTGGGGCCAAGCGCGAAGCCAAGGATTTCTGGGATATCGTAAAGTTAGTCATTGAAAATCGCGTCACCGTTGACACGGATCTTCAGGAGTTGTGCCGAAGGTTCGGCACGGACGAAATCTATGCCAGGCTTTGCACACAGATCGGAGCGCTGCAGAATGCTTAAATTTCCGATTGTTTCTGCTGATGCGGAGTTGCCGATGCCAAAAATGCAACTGCGCGAGTATGCGCTTTTCAGCGAATTCTGCCTGAAGAGCAATTCGCACATCACTCCAGCCAACTGTCTCGAGAATCGTGCTCTTGAAAAAGCAATAAAGAAGCCTTTCAGCTTCAAGCCATCGAAATCCTTAGCGTAGTTGTATCCCGCCGTTTTCCAGAGGCGGGTGTTACAATTAATAATTATCCTTGTAATGCCTGACCATGAATGTAACATATGTATAGTTAATCGGTATTTTCCCGAATATGATATCAGAACTTACAGATAAATTAAGAAGTTCAGGCTGCACTCCTCTCTCAGGAGCGATATTGAGTGGAATTTTGGGGGATTATGATTCGCCCAAAGACAAACTATCCTACATGACGAAACAGGGAGATCTGATACGACTGAAGCGCGGGCTTTACTGTGTGTCATCAAAAATTACCGGGAAGCGGTTCTCCAGTGAATTGATCGCCAATCATCTTTACGGCCCTTCTTATGTTTCACTCGAAACAGCGCTGGCTTATTACAATCTGATTCCCGAACGGATGGCTGTTACGCAGTCGGTTGTCACCAGACGTGCCAAAACGTTTCAGACGCCGGTGGGACGTTTTACGTATCAGACCGTGCCGGACGGATATTATTCAGCGGGTATCCGCCTGGAACAGTGCGACACACACTGTGCGTTTATGATGGCAACCCCGGAAAAGGCGCTGTGCGACCTCCTTCTCTTGCGCTCACACTTGCGCATTACTTCGGAAAAAGCCATGCGCGCATTTTTGGAGGACTACATGCGGGTGGATGTTACGGAAATCCAAAATCCGGATTTAAGCATCATCGACGCCTGCCTTGCCACCCATCACAAAGTCACTGAACTCCAGTGTCTCAGAAAGGTTATGGAACATGACTGTGTTTGACTCCATGATGTCGGCCTTCCCCATTCAGACCGACAACGATTATCAAAACGCTCTGCATGAAGTGATGCAGAAAATCACACTGGCAGGGCTCTATCGTCATGATTTTTTCAAGCATGCCGCATTTTATGGAGGAACATGCCTTCATTTTTTCCACGGATTACCGCGTTTCTCAGAAGATATGGACTTCTCGCTTCTGCAGGTTAATCCGACTTTTACCTTAACCGACTACTTCGCCCCGATTATCGCAGAATTTAAAGCGCTGGGACGTGACGTTACCATTACCCATAAGTCCAAGAAACATCACAGGGCGATTGACTCTGCTTTCCTCAAGGATAATACCGACGTTTACAATCTTGCGTTCAAAACAGAGCGAACGATCAAAATCAAGATCGAGGTGGACATATGTCCGCCATTACAATTCAACACCGAAAGTCATACCCTAATGTTGCCCTTCTCATTCATGACGCGATGTTTCAACCTTCCCTGTCTCTATGCCGGAAAAATGCATGCGCTCCTGTTCAGGGACTGGAAGCAACGGACCAAAGGGCGCGACTGGTACGATTTTGAATGGTATGTTCGTCACAGCGTCGGGGTGGATTTAGATCACTTCCGTCAGCGAATGAAGCAAAGCGATCCGGAACGTCCGATCCCTGCAACGCTGGAGGAACTCCAGATGCTGGTTCGAGAAAGAATAGAGCGCCTCAATGTCGAGGATGCTAAATCCGATGTGGCTCCCTTCATCAAGGATACCTCCGTGCTGAATGTTTGGAGTCAGGCCTATTTCAACGATGTCGCCGGGCAAATGCGGCTTGCTCCAAAACCCTAATCACCCTGTCGGAATCCGCAGCGTAAACGTGCTGCCCTGCCCCGGGGTGCTGGCGACTGTGACACTGGCATGGTGTGCCAGGGCGATATGCTTGACGATCGCCAGACCAAGCCCGGTGCCCCCCTGGGCCCGGCTCCTCGCGGGATCCACACGGTAGAATCGCTCGAAAATGCGGTCGAGGTGCTTCTTCTCCATGCCCAGTCCCTGATCGGCAACCCGGATCATAACCGCATCCTCATGAGAAGATGCCGCCGGCACGGCGGCTACTGCAGCAGAAGACTCCTGACGGGCTGCGGAGACTGTGATCGTCGTCTCCTCGGCACTGTACTTGATGGCGTTATCCACGAGATTTCCCACCGCCTGCTCGAGCAGTGCCGCATTGATCGGGGCCTTGATGGAATCAGGACAATCCAATACCAGCTGAATCCCCTTTTTCGCCGCCCGGTCGAAAAAGGACTGTACGACACGCGAGAGCACATCGTTCACCGACCCGAGAACCAACTCAACACCACCTCGATCTGATTCATGCTCCAATCGCGATAATACCAGCAAGTCATCCACCATCGCCTCCAGGCGGCCCACCTGCCGCTCCATCATCCCAAGAAACCGACGCGCCTCGTCAGGATTGGCCACAGCGCCGTCCGACAGCGTTTCCACACAGCCCTTCAACGTCGTGAGGGGCGTCTTCAATTCATGCGATACGTTCGCCACAAAATCACGGCGAAGGGATTCCAGGCGTTTCAAACGGGTGACATCATTCATGACGACCAGTCCGCCAATAATGACTCCCTCCTCGTCCCTTAGGGCCGCCCCATGCAACTGAATAAACCGGTCTGCCTCCTCGCGAAACACAACATCCCGCTCCACGGGCCCGTCTGAATTCAGGGTAAGCCCGATAAATTCCTGCAACGCAATGTGCCTGATGACTTCCAGGATATGCCGCCCTCGGCCCTCGTCGGGCTTCAATCCGAAAAGTCGGCAGGCTGCCGGGTTGATATGCAGGATGTGCTGCCCCATATCCACCGCCAACACGCCTTCGGTCATATTGGCGAGAACCGCCTTCTGTTCGTTATGCTGAAGCCCCAGGCTGCGGATCCGCTCGCTAAGTTGCAGCGCCATCTGGTTCATCGTTCGGGCCAGCATGCCCAATTCCTCCGTATCCGGAACCGGGATGCGGGCATTCAGGTCACCCCGCGCAAACTGCTCTGCCGCCTGCCGCATATAGTCCAACGGCCGGGTAATCCGTCGCGACAGAAAAAACGCCAGAAGGGCAAACAGCGCCGTTACAGCCAGGCCGCCCAACACCACATGCCGGTAAAGGGTCGCAAGGGCTCCATCCACAACCGCCAGCGGCAACGAGGCGCGCACCACCCCCGCCACAGTTCCGTCACTCCCACGGAAGGGAACAGCCAAATACATCAGGGGACGGCGTATTGTGTCGCTGTACCGGACAGACTGCCCGGTTCCGCCAGCCAGGGCCGCAGCCACTTCTGGACGATTCCGGTGATTTTCCATCACCGCCGGGTTCTCGCCGGAATCTCCCACAACCCGGCCATCAGGCAAAATCACAGTAATACGGGTCATGGTTATCCGGCCCACGTCCTTGCACAGCCGGTCGACCGTGTCAGAATCCTGAACGTGAAGCCTCGGAATTTCACCGGCAATAATCCGGGCCCGAGCCACGAGATCAGACGTTACCTGATCCTGATGGAACTGTCGGAGTGATTTAGAGGCATACCAGGCCGTGGCAGCCAGTGCCCCAACGGTCACCAAAAGGAAATAGAGATAAAGTCGCCAGAACAGGCTTCTGCGTTGCATGAAATATCACTCCTTGAAGCGGTAGCCAACGCCCCGCACTGTCTCGATATAATCGCCGCGTTTCCCCAGTTTCCGCCGCAGGGAAACCACTTGGACATCCACGGCCCGATCGGTCACGGCATAGTCTTCGCCCTTCACGCCATCCACGATCTGCTCACGGGTAAACACCCAACCGGGCCGCCGGGCCAGGAAATGCAACAACCGGAACTCCGACGCTGTTAGCTCCACCGCCGTCTTCCCGCACAACACCTCGTGGCGGCCGGGATTGATGGTGATGTCGAGAACCTTAAGAATTTCGTCCGCACTGACGGGTCCCTTTTCCTTGCGGCGGAGCACGGCATGGACACGCGCCAGAACGACCTTGATACTGAACGGCTTGACGATGTAGTCGTCGGCACCCATCTCCAGCCCGACCACCACATCCGATTCTTCACCCCGCGCCGTCACCATGATAATCGGAATCCCAGCCGTTTCCGGCTTGGCTTTCAAGAGGCGGCAAATTTCCAAGCCTCCAACACCCGGCAACATCAAATCCAATAGAACCAAATTGGGTTTCTTCCGGGGAATATCCGCCAACGCCTGATCACCCCGGGTCGCCACACTGACCTCATACCCCTCGCGACTCAGGTTGTAGGAAAGCAAGTCGGCAATATCCGACTCATCCTCGACGATGAAGATATGTTTTTTAAGCATTCCGGAATGGTAAGCAACCCGCAACGGAAAGGAAATGGATATTTTGTTAGAAATCAGTGAGGCAGAAATGTCAGTGGCATGAGATCCCCCCCACTTGCCTTGCCACGTGCCTCACGATGAGCCGTGCGGCATGGGGTCGAGCCAGCCGCAAGGCGGCATCACTGAGACTCCGGCGCCGTTCAGCATTCTCGAGAATCGGCCACACCTTGAATGGGGCATCGAGAGGATCCACCAGGCGAACGGCCACTCCATTTTCAAGCAAATATTCCGCATTTCTTTGTTCCTGGCCGGGTATCGGGTCCATAATCACCAGCGGACGCCCTATCGCCAGAACTTCTGCCGAGGTCAACCCACCCGGCTTACTGACCACAACATCTGCTGCACCAATCAACTCATGGATGTTGGTAACAAAGCCGTGCACCATCACGGGCATCGTCAAGTCACGCGCCTTTCGGGTCACCTGCTCCTTGAGCGTTTCGTTGTTCCCGGTCACCACCACCAGTTGCGCATGGAGAGGCTCCCGCACAAACGATCCCAAGACATCCACGACCGACCCCACACCAAATCCCCCGCACAAAATCAGAATGACCGGCAAATCTGGCGCCAATCCAAGACGAATACGTAATCCATCCACATCGGGCGAAGGGACAAACTCCGGGGCAACAGGAATCCCCGTCACCCAGGCACGTCCGGGCGGTTGGCCACGCCGGATTAACTGCCGTCGCGCCTCTTCCGAGCCGGTAAAATACCCATCCACATTAGGACACGACCACAGGGAATGGGCCGCGAAATCCGTCACAACCCCGAACAATGGCACCTTGGCTTTGTTTTCAGCGTGGCGTCGCCCCAGGATTTCAAGGGGCAGGAAATGGGTGCAGATCACCGCGTCCGCCTGAATGTCCTGCCAGAAACTCTCAAACGCGCGGGTATTTAATTTGTTTAATGTGGTCCGAATCCGTCGATGCCAGGGATTCTGGCTTTTTCTATCTGTCAACGAATAGAAGTAGCCCCACAGTTCCGGCGCGGACCGCACCATGTTCAGATATCCAGCCGCATAGGTTTTTCGAAACAACGGGGGGGTGAACTCCAGAATATCATGAACAACCGGATCCATCCCTTCCCGGACGCAGGCCGCCGAAAGGGCTTCCGCAGCCCGCTTATGCCCGGCTCCGGCCGAGGCATGAAGGATGAGCATCTTCATGTCACACACTTTCTGCGCCTGAACGAAAACCAGATCAGCAGGGTTCCCAGAACCAGATACATCCAGTAATCCACAGGAACACCCAGCATCCAGTGGTGATGCCAGGGAATAAACGCGGCATTGAAACGTGACAAGCCGAAAGCCGGGTTAAACACAAACCAAAGAAAATCTTCCAGAATCCAGAATAGCGCAAGGCTCCCTACTATCCGGAATTCCAGACGAAGTCCGTAACGACCGTGTAGAAAAAACGGGAAATGAAAAACGAGAGCCATGAACAGGAAAACCCAGACATGATACCCCGTCAAAGGCCGCCCTCCCCAAACATAATCCAGAAGCCAGTGTTTCTCCACCCGCCAGGTGGGCAGGCTCGCCGCCCAGCCCGCCGCTCCTTCAATTTGAATCTCAACCTGGGCAAATACCGCCGCCAGAAGACTCAGCATTACCAGCAACCCGGCCAGTCTGCATTGATCACGACTCCATTTTCGGTGCCACTCAGGCACACCGAACCTGCCTCTCCACGGCCGTCTCGATCCCATGATGACGAAGGTATCCCGCCGTCGAATCTCCCATGTAAATCTCCAGAAGCCGGGAATCGGCTTGCGTCAGATCCACCACCAACAAAGCATCCAGCGACATATTGAACTTGGGATCCACATTACAGGCCAGCACCCGCCCTCCCAGTTTCAAATATTGCCGCAACAACACGGGAATCCCTTTCCCGTCCGGCTCAATGTCACTCACGATTTCTGACAACGCCTCCAAATCAGGAATTCGACAGGCAGGCCTGTTTCCTCCATTAACGGAATTCGCTTTCATTTTCATAGGATTCCGGGGGCATACCGATTGCCAGTCCAGCAGCAGGTTTTTATCCTGATCAAAAAATCGGACCACAAGCTGGCGGGATGTTTCCTGATAACTATTGCTCATGCTAACCGTGCCAAACAGGTTTCTATATTTCGGGTTCCGGGCCACAAACGCACCGATTCCTTTCCACAACAGGAGAAGGGGCAGATGTTTGCGCTGATATTCCTGACGGACAAACGAGCGCCCGATTTCGATCGCGGGACTTAATTTTCCGATCAGATCCCACTGATATTTAAAAAGCGTGCTGGTATAAAGTCCGCCCAACCCGAGTTGCGCAAGGATCTTGTCAGTCAGCCCCAGCCTGTACGCCCCGACCACTTCCGATTTCTTCACGTTCCAGACAAACAGGTGCTGGTAGAACCGGTCAAAGACATCCATGTCCCAGGCCGCTCCCGTGCCCTCTCCAACGGCCCGGAATGTCACTTCCCGCAACCGTGCTATTTCACGGAGCACACTGGGGATCTGCTTGGCCCCGGCGACATACACCCGGTAATCGCCCGCCTCCACCAGTTTCTGTTCCGGCGGGAGCCAACCCACTTCCCGGATCAGGTCGCCAGCGACTCCTGCCGTGATCACCGGCACACTGCGCGAAATCCGCGCCCGCACAGTCTGTCGCTTCCGGGCGGCCACACCGCCCTCCCCAAGTAATTGAACACGCAGTTTTAGGTACTGCGTGAGTTCGGCATCATCCGTAATGGCATTCAGTTTCTCATACGGAAGAACCTTACCAATGCCCACTTTGAGAGGACGTCCGGCCTTATTCACCATTTCCCGGATCAGCATGGCCGTTCTCAACCGGGGATGGATCATCCCCGCCATCTGAAAAAGCGGGCCATTCACCCCTTCGAAAAAAACGGGAAGCACAGCAGCCCCGCTGTGTCGCATGAGCCGAGCCACCGTTCCATGCCAGTTGGACTCACAAACTCGCCTTCTAGCCAGATCCAAATGCGCGACTTCACCGGCTGGAAACATGCCCAGCACGCCGCCATTTCGAAGCCAGCGCAAACTCTGTCGTATGGGTGCCAGATTCTTCGCCGCCGCCTCGGATCCACCAAAGGGATCCACCAGAATCATGTGCTTTTGAAGTTCTGGAATGGCCGACAGGATCGAGTTGGCCATCACCTTGATATCAGGCCGCACGGCCGACAGAAGACTCAGCAACACCAACCCCTCAACCCCTCCAAAAGGATGATTGGCAACTACCAACAAAGAGCCTTCCCGGGGAATGGCATCCAGACTCCCCCGGTTAATGTCATAGCTCACATCAAGGCGGGCCAGCGCCCGATCCACAAAAGACCGGGAGGCATCCTCACTACGCATGTCGTCATACATGCCGGACAACCTGTCCAACTGGAAAATTCCACCCATAAAGCGGGTGGCGATCTGCGTTATCCCTTTACCAGGCACGGCCCATCCGGTGGAGGGAATAACGGGGCAATCCAAGGTTTGTGTCGTTTGCATAATGGCGCCATTTTAAACAGTGCCTGTTAAAATCAGGTGAGGCGGCGGTTAGAAGATGGTGATGACATCACTTTAAGAAATGGCGCAGTCCCATTCCCTGACCAACCGCCATCCGCGGAAGCCGGTGCGCCGGGACAAACTTCAGCATCCACCCCACCCACGCCAGCAGCCGTAGCAACAGCAGGCGATCCGCCAGGCGATAGGCCCGCTTACGCCGGGTGATGTTGGCCAGCACAAACCGGATCAGCCCTGCCCCCAGGCGGGATCGCTGGAATCTCATGACAAACACATAATGGTTTTCACCCTGCGACAGGTGGATCTGGCGGATCATGGCACGCAGTTGTCTTTCGACTGCGGGATCAGCAGGTTTAAAATAATATTCCCGCGCCACGGCCAGGACCTCATAGACCGCATATTGGGATTGAAGTCCTGCCACCGGGAGTCCCATTTCCTCCGCCAGCGTGATCATCCGCCTGATTTTACCCAGCGCCGTATAGCCCTGCCGGATCGTCCTTTCCCGATCCTTCACAAAATAGCCCAGAAAAACACGCATTGTGTCGGTGATGAACATCGTGTCCCACAAGACGTGCAACAGCGGGGGTAGCCTCAGCCGCCTGAAATAGACGGCACACCGGGCATAGTCATCCACATACAGTAACTCCATCACCACTTCCGAGGAAAGACGGAGCAGTTCAAGAAGCGACTCCGCATCGACGCCGGGCAGACGGGTGGCACAGTACCGGCGCACCACCGACCCTACATCGCGATGCTCCTTGAATACCCCTATGGTCACCGTCACATTAATCTCATTCCACAGGGATGAATCCTTGACGAAGGTGATCCGTCGTGAGGTCGTCCAGCCCCCCGTCTGGCACCAGACCCAGACGCCCACCACGTTTTTGCAGGAGGATAATTCCCTTTCATAACTCTCATAATCCCAGCCGATGAAGGAAGGATACTCCCCGCCCCCCTCATATTCGCGCCGAGTCTGAAGCTCAATCATCTTTCGGTGCCGGGTGTCTTCCCGAAAATGGCTGTTGAGGGGGACATACCGGAAGAAATCCGTCTCGCCATATTTCATAGAGAGAATCAGGCGTGGATGTTCAAGTCCGTCAAAAACCGCTTCGTAGGTATTGCGATTCCACATTAAATCGCCAATACGATAGGCTCCCAGACTCCAGGTGCGCATAATCAGGGTACGATGCCGGGTTTCACACACCGCCAGAAGAGCCTCCACATAGCGTCGGGCCTGCCGTGGTGTTCTCAAAATCTGACGACTCAGAAAATCACCCCGGACATCCAACCCATCAGATTCCCCAAAACGAGCGATGATTCCCTGAACCGCCGGAAAGTCACGGAAGACCGCATCCACGGCATCACCCAGAAACCGGATAATTTTCCCGTCATCTTTTCCCAGAAGCAAATCCAAGTCCCGGTTAAAAAACGAAATATCGGTGGTCAGATAAACCTGAAGTCCGGCCGCCCGGGCGATCTCAAATAAAGCGGAAAATTCCTGGCGATAGTCCGCGATCCGTGCCCTGAGCGGCGCTGGATAGGAAAAATGATCAGTCACATGCGCCAGGTCATCCAGCGAAACGGCATTGAACCCGAGGGCTGCCGCTGTTCCGGAAAATCTCCTAAAGGCCTCCCGGATCTCCCGAAAGGCGTCCCGCTGCACGCGCCCCTCACGCTCCAGGAACGAAAAGGGGATTTTCGACCAGTTGACCGTCCGCTTGGGATGACCCAGAAAAAAGGGTCCGATCCCGTCAATCATGAACAGATTCATGTCAGGAAAATTGATCGAGGGCCAGATCCCAACTCATCTCTTGCGCCGTTTTCAGGGCGTTACGGCCCATGTCGCCACGCTTCTTCTCGTCCCATACCAGTTCCCGGATTCCGGCGCACAGCGGTGCCGGGGTCCGCACATCCACGACAAGGCCTGAACCATTTCGCGCGATGATTTCAGCGGGGCCCCCGAGGGTTGAGACAATCGCCGGCAACCCGGAGGCATGCGCTTCCAAAACCACATTGCCAAAGGTGTCGCTTGCACTGGGGAACAAGAACAGGTCTGCGCTGGCATACGCTGTGGCAAGTTCCTCGCCCTGCAGGAAACCCGTGAAACAAATATTCTGCCCCTGTTGTTTGCGGAAGGAGGCAAGCTCAGGTCCGTCGCCCACCACAACCAAATCCAGGTTCGGGGTGGTTGTCCGGGCATTTTGAAACGCATCAATCATGGTTTTGACGTTTTTCTCCTTCGAAACGCGCCCCACATAAAGCAGTTTAAGATTTCCGTTCAATCCATACGGCTTCCAGAAATCTTCATCACGTTTTGCGGGATTGAAACGGGCCAGATCCACGCCTCTGGGCAACACATTGATCTTGGCCTTGTCAAACCCGTTGTCACCCAGATGCTTCCTGTAGAACTCGCTCGGAACCAGGATCCGATCCATTTTTCCATAAAACCACTGCATGTACCCCGTCGCCATTTGTTCCAGGACCTCATCCTGGGTAAGGCATTTGACATACTTCGGAAAATCGGTGTGATAGATCCCCACCGCCCTGAGACCCAGAAGCCGTGCCGCGGCAAGAGCCGTCACACCCATGGGGCCGGGCGTTGAGATGATCACCTCGCGATAGTTGCCGCGCTCCAGGGTTTCAATGACATCCAGGAAAGGCGGAAATACCAGCTTTTGGGAGTCATACTCCGGCAACGAGAAGGTTCCAAGAGGCGGAAAATTAATCGTTTCAATCCCCGTGTCGGGCGCGGACTCCATGGAGGTCATGACGGTCATCGGCCAGCCGCGCTCCCGGGCCTTGCCAGTGAGCATCCGGATGGTGTTGGACACTCCGTTCACATCACTAAAGGTATCCGTAACCCAGGCGCGACGATTGCTGCGCTCGGGGCGAACCTGACTTCCCCCGAGCCGGACAGCCGCCTCCTGGAGAAAACGCTCATCCTTATGCTGAACCCCGAATGCCGTGAAATACGGGGCAACTCCAAGCATAACGGTGCCCAGTGAAGCCAGCGTCTGAAAGCCGTCTACCACGCGCCCCTCCTCCACATGACCGAGGAATTGCTTCAGGAAGGTATAGCCAAGTTCATGACTGATCCGACTGGCTGTAGCGAAGCTTTCCACGTCACCGCCAACTCGACGCCCCGCCTGAACCCCTTCCGGAGAAGACTTCCCGCGCAGCTTGGAAAACGATTCCACCAGCAGACGTTCGCCGGGACTGAGTTTCCGGACACGATATTTCTTCACCACCCGTTCCGCCCAGGTTCGCACCGGACCGGAACTTTTTTCCGGCTCCTCGTACCCGCTCAACAATCGCTTGAACAGTTCGCCCAAAACTGAAGAACCAGCCCCCGGCTTCATGACCCGGCTGCGATAATACTGGTAGGCGATCTGGTATAAACTATGCGCCAGCCGCAGACTGGTTCCGGATGTGCCCCGGGCCTCATGCCGCCCCGCCCTGAGATGATCCAGAAATTCCCCGAGTGATTCGGCGGGGGGCGTGACGGTGTAGGCGCTGGCCGCATAGATACCGCTGTGGTCATCGCTGCCGCCGGTAAACTGCTTCACCCACGCCTCATCGCCAGAAGGCTGGATCCCGTGGCGATCCGCCATGGACATGATCCGATCCTGAGTCAACATGGAAAACAACGCCACGGTCAAATCACCCGCTCTGGGGTGGCGAGACCCGTTGATCGCCTCAAACCGGTCAAACATCAGAAGCAATTTCTCCACATGATCAACGGTCAACACATCGTTAACCCGGAACAAAGGATGGGCAATGACATGCATGATTGCTTCGTCGGCCATATACTTCCGCAGATCATAAATGTTCTGCCGGATCCCCTGCATGTCGGAAAATTGCTTCTCCGTGATATCCTGTACCAGACAATGAACCTTGCAGCCGTCCTCGGGGAAATACGTGGTCAGTTCGGCCGAAATGAAGGTGCCGGGCAAATGGGCGATTTCAAGGGCACCTGCAATACAGTTGTGATCCGAGATGGTGACATAATCCATCCCCTTTTCACGACAGATGCGGTACACCTCAGCCGGCTCGGTGAAACATTCCGGCGCCCCGATCCGCCGAAGGAACCATTCGGTCGGCCGGTCGGAATGCTTACTATGCACATGAAGATCCGCCTTCATACCCCTCGAGTCTGACATCCCTGTTTTCATAGTGCAGGAATGATTGCCCAGTTCTGTTAAGGGAATGTGAGGGCTTGATGAGAATTGTGCGTGCGGAATTGGCGTGATTTTTCCCCGCATTTATGAGATAGACACCCGCATGATATCTGCCATCAGAAAACTACTTGGGTACGAGGACAAGTTCTTTAATCTCCTCGAGGCCAGCGCCGATGAGGCCAAGGCCAGCGTTCAACTCCTTATGACCATGCTGAAGACGCCGGACGAGGTCGCCTCCATGGGGGACTTTATCCAGAGCCGCCGCAAGGATAAGCGGATCACTGAGGAAATCACGGAGCAGTTGTGCAAAACCTTCGTGACCCCGCTGGAACGCGAGGATATCGAGGCGCTCTCGATCGCCCTCTACAAGATTCCCAAGACCACGGAAAAATTCAGCGAAAAGTATATCCTCTGCAAGGACTTCCTCAAGGGGGTCGACTTCATGCAGCAGGCTGTCATCCTCGAGCAGACCACGGAAACCATCTCCCTGATGGTTAAGAAACTCCGGATCCGGGCCAATCTGGAGCAGATCAAGCAATACAACGATAATCTCCATTATCTGGAGGGCGAGGCCGACAAGCTCATGCTGGATCTGGTTAAGGATCTCTACAGCGGAAAACACGATCCCCTCAAGGTCATCATCATCCTCGACCTTCACGAAACCCTGGAGAAAATTATCGACCGCTGCCGGGACGTCGGCAATGTCATCTTCCAGGTTGTGCTCAAGTATTCCTAAAGGCCGCCCATGCTGATTCTCATCCTGTTCGTCCTGCTGATCGCGTTGGCCTTTGAATACATCAACGGCTTCCACGACACCGCCAACTCCATTGCCACCACGGTGTCGACCAAGGTGCTGACCCCGCGGCAGGCGATTGCCATGGCGACCTTCTTCAACCTGATGGGCGCATTGGCGGGTGTGTCGGTGGCCACGACAATCGGGAAGGGTCTTGTCGACACGCATTTTGTGGGGATCGACACCATTCTTTCCGCCCTCATCGGCGCCATCATCTGGAACCTGCTTACCTGGTGGCTGGGTCTGCCCTCCAGTTCCAGCCACGCCCTGATTGGAGCCCTGTGCGGCGCCACCCTGGCCTCTGCCCACGGCAACTGGAGCGTGATCCGCTGGGCCGTCCCCAATCCCGCCACCGGCCATAACGAAGGGCTGTGGCCCAAAGTCGTCTTACCCATGTTCGCCTCACCGGCCGCCGGGTTCATTGGCGGCGCGCTTCTGATGGGGTTACTGGTCGTACTGCTCCACAAACTCCGCCCCCAATTGATCAATAAGATCTTCTCCAAGGCGCAGCTCGTCAGCGCCGCCTGGATTGGATTCAGTCATGGCACCAATGACGCCCAGAAGACCATGGGCATCATTGCGCTGATTCTCTTTACCGCGACCCGGGACGGCACCTTCAACCAGCTTCCCTCATGGCTGAATTTTCTACACACCCCTGAATTTACCGTCGCGCTCTGGGTCAAGGTTGCGTGCGCCCTGACCATGGCGGCCGGAACAGCAGCGGGCGGGTGGCGGATCATCCGCACGATGGGCCACAAGATCGTGCGAATGCAACCCATCCACGGATTTGCCGCCCAGACCACGGCTGCGGCTGTCATTCAGATCGCCACCCACTGGGGCATCCCACTCTCCACGACCCACGTCATTTCCACATCCATCATGGGAGTCGGCACCATCAAGCGAATGAGCGCCGTCAAATGGGGCGTTGTCGGCCGGATTGTCTGGGCCTGGGTCCTCACCATTCCCGTTACCGCCATCCTGGCCTATTGGACCGAACGCGGCCTCCTGCATATCTGGCCCTGCAAGTAGGTTCGGTTCTTCAGACTAATTGCGCCACCGCTCACTTTTGTTGCACTCCCCTTCCCCGCTGACTTTGCTACGCGCGTCTATGCGGGGGTGATAACCCAAAAGACTCAGTTTTGTCAGAAGCAGACCATCCAATGCGGGCAGGTCTTTTGGATACACTGAAATCAAACGTTTACCCTCCTGCTGATAGAGGATCTGCTTCTTGTACATGTTCATTTTATACTGCGGCGTGTCCATTCCCCAGTACTCAATATAAACATCCATCTCGGGCAGATAAAAATCAGGCCGAATTTGGAACTCGGCTATCATGCGGAACTTGGCATCGTAACGATAGGTAATCCCATACGTGGTCAGCCAATCGGCAAGCCTTCGCTCACCTTCCGACTGCACCACCGTTCCGTCCCGTGCTTCGATGGTCTTGTTGATTTCCACCTGCGTCTCGAAGTTACGTCGCTCCAGAAAGACTTCGTCGAAACAGCGGTCGCAAAACACTCGCTGAAACGCCTGATGTGAACGCGCATATTCATCGGCCGAGACCCGGGTGCTGCACCGCTGGCAATGTTGTTCAGAAGCCGAAGCGGCAATTTGCAAAGCCTCTTCGATGAATTTTACGGCACTGGCCGCATCACGCTGAATATAGTCTTTCTCCGCAGGATTCTGCGCCATATCACGCAGATCGTGTAAACAGCCTTGTGCTGCGGTTCCATAGGCTTTTAGCGCCTTGATGGCATATTGCCGGGTTTGCGGGTGCGGATCGCATCGCGCCATGGGCGCAAGCGCCGCTACTGCGGTCGACTGGTCAACCCCCATCCAGGCCAGCTTGCCCAACGCCGACGCCGCCAGCCTTCTGGCATTGGCCGACGACGACCCGAGCAATTTGAGCAGTTCTCCAAATGCCGCTACTTCGCCTTCGCGCCCAATCGCCACCGCCCTATCGGATAGCCTCTTTTCAAGTTGTCGATCCATCGGGTTCTTCAAACCCCACCACCCCTCCCCGCACTGACGCGCGCAGCAAAGTCAGCCCTCTCCCCTGTCGCCCGGCAGATACCATACTGCTGTGGAGCGCCTGTCTTTGTCTATCGTCAAGCCTGCTGATATTTGGATCAGCGAAGGAGTGAGGGCGAATCTGCCTGAACTGGTGCGGGCTCTGGTATCAACGCAACCACGACTGGTCTTTCAGACATCTGAAACGTTTCAGATTGCGATTTCGGGGTGCTTGGCCAGTGCGGAAAATTCATACTTCATCACTCATCCTTCATACTTTTTTATGCTTCCACCGCCCCGTAAGGAACCACCCGGCGACCATGAGGCCGTTCAGGGTGAGGGTGATGGCGACCGACCACCAGATGCCGTGAGTGGCGGGAACAACATGGCGCGACATGTAAATGGCCAAGGGAATCTGGACGCCCCATAACCCGACGATGGTCGTTACCATCGGCCCCACTGTGTCGCCCGCCCCCTGAAGCGCCCGGCCAAGAATGATGGAAAGCGCCGCAAAAACGTGAAATAGCGAAACCATTCGCAGATAATCCGTCCCAATGTGAACCACCTCGGGATTATCATCAAATACCCGGATGAGCGGCGCCGCAAAAACGGTGAGCACGATGGCACACAAAAACAAAATGAGGGCACCCAGCCCGGTCGCCAGCCAGGCCACCCGCTCCGCCCGGTCCGTTCTCTTTGCCCCGAGGTTCTGCCCCACCATCGCTCCGGCCGCATTGCCGAGAACAAATGCCGGCATCATCATCATCATATGGAACCGCGCCCCGATCCCATAGGCCGCCACAGCCGCCGTCCCTGATCCGGCCACAATCCGCATCAGGGCCACGCTCATCAGGCTCCGGGATAACATCTGACCGGAACTGGGAATGCCGATTTTCATCAGGCGCCAGGCCGGCTCGAACTGAAAACGCCAGTGGGCCAGCGTAACCTTCACTCCGCTCTTTCCCTGCGCCAAGGCTCGCACCACCACCACGACCGCCACCCCCTGCGCCAGCACCATGGCTAAGGCCGCCCCTTCCACGCCCAGCCGCGGCATCCCAAGCAAACCGAAAATAAAAATGGGATCGAGCACCAGGTTCAAGACCGTCGCCAGAATCATCGCCTTCATCGGGATGACTGTATTTCCGGATGCCTGAAGAATACTGTTTCCGATAAACAGGAGAAAGACCGTGAAGCAACCCAGAAGCGAAATCCCGAGATACTGCGCGCTCAACCGCGCCACCTCGCCCGTCGCCCCTTGCAACCGGCACAGCTCCGGCGCCCAAATCCACCCGGCCACGCCAGCCACCACGCCGCAGATCAACGCCACCACCAGGGATTGCCCACCCGCCTCGGCCGCCACGATTCCCGGTTGATGGACGAATCCATCGACTGGCTCGCGAAATTCGCACTGGTCATCTCCGTCCGCCACGGCCGCGAGAAACACTTCCGCATCCGGGCGGCGGACTGGCAATTCCTGCTTCCTCCGCCTGCGGATGGGCAGAGCGCCTTTCTCCGCTGGGTCGATTGGATGCCCTTGTTCGCGGCCATCACCCGCTTCGCCGAAGCGCTCGCCTTGCCCGGCATCGACGAAAAATCCGAACACTTCCAGGCCATCAAACTTCGCGAGGCACTCGATGAAGCCATGCCCGCCCTCGTCCGCGCCGGCGTCTCACACGAATTCCGC
>JBAXMJ010000039.1:0-21618 GCA_037134355.1 bacterium
AATACCCGCAACATTGTATTCTCTTCTCCTATTTTCTCTGTGCCTCTAGCGAAGCGGGTGGTGAATCTTCTCTTGAATTTGGAGACACAAGGGATTGTAGGTGGTTGAGTGAAGTGGATAGCCCTAAATAACATTTGCAAGTGCGGAAATACCCCTCACCTAAATCCTCTCCCCCAAGGGGAGAGGAAAGATGGGAATCAAGTGACCCTCCCTCTCCCTTGAGGGGAGAGGGTTGGGGTGAGGGTGATGTTGGACGCCAAACCCAAAAGAAAATGTATATCTTATTAATTAGCGACGCCTATGGGACAGAACGCCTTCCCGGAAGGGGTAAAAAACTGTTCCTGAAACAGGAACGGAAAATAACGCGAATCGAACAGACATCTCGTTGCGCGTGAACATGTTACGTCGCTAGTTACCGTTTCCGTTTTGGCGACATAATGGCGAATAGGGTATCTTTTCCTCAAATGAGGGAGAAGGCACTATATTCCGAACCGCTCCAAACATTACGGAACTGGCTTCGAACAAGCCGGAAAGCCCGGAATATTCCCATGCGTACCCTGGCCGCCCGTTTGAAGGTCTCCCACTCCTGGGTTGCCAAAACCGAAAACGGAGAACGCAGGCTTGATCTGTTGGAATTTATCAATCTCTGCATGGCCATCGGGCTTGATCCCCACACGGGACTCGACCTGCTCATCACCAGCCAATCCTCCCGTCATCGCCCGCGCCGGGACTATTTTCTGGCCGCCGAGCCCCCGCCTGATTACGGGTCTAAAAAGAAGGCCTGACGGCAATAAATCCCGCCCTGGGAAGGGGCGGATAGAAGTAATACAACCCATGCCCGAAGGGTTGCTGGATGACAAATCCTTCCTCCTCAAGAAGCACCCTGATCTCCTTCGCCGTGCGCATGTGGATCACGGAAACCCCCACCCTGAGTAACTTGAGGTTCCAGACATTCATAAAAGCAAACCGGGAAGGAATCGCCTCCCACACACAAAGCCGTCCGCCCGGCTTCATCACACGCTTCGCCTCACGAATCATATCGCGCAACCGGCCGTCGGATAAGTGTTTGACCATATAGCCGCAAAGAATGACATCAAAGGACCCGTCGTCATACGGCAACTGCGTGGCGATTCCCTCCGTCACCCGGATATCCTTCTCCAGTCCCCGCTGGCGGATCTCCTTCCGGGCCCGTTGAACCATCAGCGATGAGTTGTCCAGTCCTTCCCATCCCGACGCTCCCCCGGGCACCCCTCCCAGTTTACGGCGCAAATAAAGCAAAACACCCCCATAGCCACAGCCAATATCCAGAATTCTGTCGGAAGGAGAAATCCCCGCCGCCTCGGGCAGCGTACTGATCGGGGTATTCAACCAGAGGATCCGCCGGGGCGAAAACCAAAACCGCACCCATCGTGCACTCAGGCTGTTGCGGGACAACCAGCGATCATATTCGCAGGCCGTGAACCGTTGCTCGTCGCAATGCGGAATGAACGAAGGGGACTCCATTAGTATCTCCTGATCTTTCCGCTTGCAGTCCGCTTCAGTGCCGCGACAAACCGGATTTCCTTGGGAACCTTATGTGCAGGCAGCCGCTCAAAACAAAAACGCCTGATTTCGGACGCATCCGGCTTCCCGGCATCCGGCTTCAGCACCACCTCCACCACCGGCATCTGGCCGAACAGCGGATGAGGAACTCCCGTTACGCGGCATTCCTGAACCGCCGGGTGCAACGCCACAACGACTTCCACCTCATGGGGGAAAATCTTCATGCCGACGAAGTTGATGACATTCTTCTCGCGCCCCAGAAGCGTCAGACAGCCCTGCCCATCCAGTCGTCCAACATCCCCGGTGTTGAACCATCCCTCTTCCAGAGCCTCCTTCCGGCTTTTCCATGGCGACACGTAGGCATCGAAGAGGCCCGGTCCGCGGATCAGAACCCGCCCCACACCATCGGCGTCCGGGTCCACAATCCTGACCTCGTATCCCGGCTGCGCGCGTCCCACAGCACCTGGAATGGCACCCACCCCGGCATTGATAAAGGGCAGCCCCACCTCAATGATCCCGTAAGCTTCCGTGAGGGCAAACCCGAACTTTTCACGGAACGCCGACGCTGTTTCATCCGAAAGTTTCATCGCCGTTGAAACCGCCAGACGCGTTAAAGCCAGACACTCTGACGAAACCAGCGGCGAGGTGGCCAGCACATGGAAATGAAAGGGGGCGGCGTAAAAAACCGTGCCGTGCCGGTTCCGGGCGGCCTCGAGGAAAGATTCCGGAAACGGCTGTCTGCAAATCACCACCGTCGCTGCGCGTCGAAGATAAAGCAGGATCGTAACCACAAAATGAAAACTCATTGAAAGCACCCAGATGACCGTGTCGCGGGATGTGATCCCGAGTCCCTGGTTCGCCGCCTCCGTTCGCTCCAGAAGGGTCTGGTGCGACAGAAGCACCCCCTTACTGTCGCCGGTGGTGCCGGAGGAGAAGCGAATGAAGGCCGGATTCATGGCGGCATACTCCGCCGGAAATTCGTTACGCGCCGAACACCGGCGCAGTGAAAACGTGCGGGTCACAAATCCGCAGGGCTCCAATTGCTCCCCGCCCGCCCCGGGATCAACGGACGATTCCACCATGAGAAAATTGACATCCATTCGATCCAGAACCGTCTTCACTTCGTCGCCCATCAGGGAAGGCGATACCGGAACGATCACGGCGCCCCGTTGGAGCAGAGCCAAGCTCCCCACGACATAATCCGCGCAGTCCTCACACAGGAACGCCACCCGATCCAGCGGCCGGATCCCGCGACCGGCCAGCGCCTGCTCGACCTGATCCACCGCCCGGAACAACTGGTCGTAAGACAACTCGATGTCACCATCAACCAGGGCGGCCTTCGTCATAAACGACGCCACCTCACCCCGGATCACATCAACTATGTTGCAGTCCTTCTTCACATCGCACGCTTCACACTTCACATCTCACACTTCACATCCTACCCGCTTCCCGCCCGGCGGCTTCGCCCAGCGCCATGCAGGTTCCCATCACCCGGGTTGCCGCCAAAGCCTCATGCGTAGCCGAAATGCATCGTCCTGCACAGAATAAATTACTGGCTTCCGCCGCTTTCAGACACCGCACAGGGATCTCGCATACCGCGCCGGCTTCAGGATAGCGATAGGTCGGCCCACGCGCGGGATCCCACAACTCAATGGGCCAGGCACTTCGCGCCACGGCATCCGGAAACCGGCGTGACGCCAGAATATCTGCTTCGGTCAAAGTGTACTGCCCCTTGAGTCGGAGCCCTTCCCGCTCCAGGATCTCAGGCGAGCGGTTCACAATCCTGGCGGCACGAAACGCGGGCAAGGCCTCCCGCAGATATTCATGCAGTCGCGTAACCGCCTGCCCCGCCTCCTCTTCCGTCGTACCGGAGGGCACACTCAATTTGCAATCGCCCTCATCACGGGCCTCACCGGGAAAAAAGGTTGTAAACCGAAGCCAGGCCGGAAGCGCTCCTGACTCCACGCCCTGACGAATGGCATAGGGAATCCTGATGGGAAGCATTTCATCCGTGTCCGCCATTCCGGCAAACTGGAGGACAAGCCCGGCAAGCTGCCGCCCGGCCTCCGGCGTGGCTTCGTGAAGCGAGGGATGGCACCCTATGATCACGCCATCGCCGGAACAGTCCACCACCCGTCCCGCATGAATCTCATCCGGCCCGGCTGTGACCGATTGAATCCGGCCCCCTTCAAGTCGGGCGCCCTGTGTTTCGGTCCCGAATAGAACTCGAAGGCGTTTTTCCGCCTGGATCAAATCCGCGTACACAATCCGGAGTTGGTCAGGGAGATAGGGAAGCACATCCACTTTGCCCAGCCGGATCGGACGCCGGGTGGGCGACAAGATCGCCAGCCGGTCGCAAATTTCCCGAACCAGTCCGCCATTAACAAGCGACTCGCTTGACGCCGGTACGCCGACTCCCCCGAGGGGATAGAGTCCACACAGGGTCCGATGCAACCCCACCACGCCAGCGCCTCCTGGAAATGCCCGCTTCTCAACCAGAAGCGTGTCTGCTCCGGCACGCGCAGAAGCCACAGCCGCCGGAACGCCTGCAACTCCACCTCCAACCACTAATACATCACATTGGAACTTCATGGTTATAAAAGCCGCCGTATCGTCTCACGGAACTCCCGGATATCTTCATCGTCCAGCATCCCATCCATATAGGTGAGCACGGCGTTCATCCTGGAACCGAACTGATTGATGAAAAATCCGAGGCCCGGCGGCACGGGAACCAGAGGCATATGAATCAGGTTCACCAGCTCAGCCGCTCCAAACCGGTCAAATGGATATCCGCTTTTACCAACACAGGTAAACCCAAACGAGGCAAACTCCCCGCGCAGCGGCCTGAGCATGCCCCGGCTCAACAGCGGAAGCGGCGCCAGCCGCATCAGCATGCTGGACTCATAAAGCGCCTTTGGAAATCCACTCTTAACCTGCTCATACATCTGGGATCGAAGCAGGCTCAACACCTTCGCGCGGTCACCGACAAGAGCCTTCGGAATTTGAAAAAACAGGAACGACAGGTGATTGAAAAACAATCGGGCAGGCGCGGTGTCGGGCGTCCGCAGGTCAACCGAGACCGACACCACGAAATCATCCCCGACATCCCCGTGCCGGGCGAAAGCGGGTGCCAGCGCCTCGAGGGAGCCCGCCAGGGTGTAGGGCAGGAACATCAGGAAGCCCGCCTCGCGACTGGCCCGCGCGGCGATGGCACGCGATTCAGCGGCATCAAACTCAATAACGGCGAACTTGATGCGCCGCCCCGCCAGGGGCGCAGGACGGGAGAGCACACACAGTTTCGACTCCGCGAATTTCCGAACCATCCGGATCAGCTGCTTCCCGGCCTCGAACTTCTGCATCCAATCACGGAGGTGGGCTGGCTCCTTCAATGAAATCGCATCGATCCGGGTCCGGCAGTCCTCGCCCGTCAGCCATCGATGAAAAAGGTCGAGAAAGGCCTCGGCGCCGGTGGCATCAAACAATCGGTGATCGAACTGGACGGCAAGAACGTGCCGGGTTTCGGTGATATGAAACACCCGCATCGCAAGGTGAATCCGGCTTTCTGAAAATCGCGTATTGGCGCTTTGCTCCAGGGCCGCTGAAAGGGCGGGCTCCTCAATCCAGAAAAATTCCAACACCAGGGGAACCGACAGTACTGGAGGCGGCATCTTCCAATACGGCGCTCCCGTCCAGTCCCGCGCGGGATGACCACCCAGGGCCGGAAAGTGCCGCACAAAAGATTCAGCCTCACGCTGGAAGTGGTCGTCGTCAAAGGATCCCTTGAGTTCGAGGACAATCTGGAAGGAGTTTCCGCCGCCGGTGGCGCGGTGGCTCATGTCATCCAAAGCCCCGATCATCCAGTCAATCCCGGTCAAGTAGCGTCGGTTTTGGACGTAAGGCAGGCTGACCTTCATCCCTGAAGGCCTTTGCTGATGCGGGCGGCAAGGGCATGAATCGTCTCGAAATCCTCGCGGGTGAGGCCCGATTCGATCAGGCGCAAATTAAACACCTTCTCAATCACCACCAGGAGCTCCACGAAACCCATTGAATCCATTCCCAGCGAGGGCAGGGACGCTCCTGGCGGAATGGAGGCGGGATCCTTACTCAGGATGATGGCCACCTCCCGGATCAATCTCTGCTCGACCCCAGACTGTGATGTTTCGTCGTTTGACATAGGGTCGAATTTATATCGCAAGACCGGATCACTGTCCATTGAGGAGTAATCCGGTCAAGTCGCCGAACGACCCAGCAGGATCGTCGCCTTGCGGCCTGAACAATCCAGCTTGGTACAAAGCACAGCGCTCAAAGGGGCGGTTACGGTCTCATTGAGAATGGGTATCGAATGGGGATTATCCCGGACGGGGGAGGCAAAGCGTCTTTGCCTCTTCAGCATCAATGCGGCCACCGCCACTTCAAAAGCACTTCCGGTTAGCAGACCACCGAACAGCGGCGCATATCCGGAAACCGGCATTCCGGGAATCACCGCAGCCCGATAAACGCTCTCGTCCTTCGCCAGACCGTCGGCATCAAGAAGCTGGAGCGCGGCAACACTATCAGGAACAGCACCCCCAACGGGCTTGATGCAGCCGTAAGCGGCTCCGGCAGGATCGCGGGTCATCAGGAAAAAGGCACTCCCCTCGCCGGGAACCGTCTCGGGTGTTGCGGAGAATGCGAAGGGTTTGATTCGGCCGTCGGGCGCAGGCTTCGTCATCCGGCCACAAACATGATGCATCACCGAACCCAATTCATCCACCGTTCCCACCAGCACCGCATCGCATCTCCCCTGGTCAAGCCAACTACGGGCGATCTCGAGTGCCTGATGAAAGGCAAAATGAAAATGGGTCACGGTCAGGGTCGGCCCGCGCACCTCCAGGGTCATGGCGATGTAAGAGGCGGCGGCGTTGTGGACGGAGTGCGAAAACGCCGTCGGCGAGACCGCCGCATCACCAAAATCCAGAATCCCATCGAGAAAGCTGAATGTGGTGGCATGAGGCCCGAGCGCGGTGGCCACAATAATTCCCAGGCGGGACTTATCGACGGTAGCCCCCAGCCCACTGTCCTGCAGGGCATCCGACGCCGCCAGAACCGCCATCCGGGTAAACCGGTCGGCCCGTCGCGCCTTGGCCAGAACAACCTTGTCGCTCAAGGTCTCTGCGGGAATGACATAAACCGGCAGGCTCCCCGAAGCCAGCCCCTTGACCTCCACCCCAACAGGCGGAACCCAGCCTTGTTCCAGTGCCTGTTCCAGGGCGGCCACGCCGCGCCCTCTTGCACTCACCAGTCCCATGCCGGCGATAATCATGATTCACACCCAATCACCAGAGAGGCATTGTTGCCGCCAAAGGCAAGTGAGGTGGACACCGCATAGCGGGCGGACACGGCCGTTCTTTCCCGAACGGCCCCGATCGGAATGTCCTCATCCTGGTTCTCGAATCCCGCACTCGCCGGAATCCATCCCTCACGCAAGGCAAGGGCCGTGAACGCGGCTTCGAGCGCCCCGGCCGCACCGAGGGTGTGTCCGGTGAATCCCTTGGTTGATAGCACCTTGATCCCCGCACCAAAAACTCGCGCCAGAACGCCGCCTTCCACCTTGTCGTTGTCCCGCGTGGCGGTGCCGTGAGCATTCACAAACCCCACCTCCTGCGGACCAATGCCGGCCCCGGCGAGACTTCCGCGAATCGCGGCTTCAAGACCCGATCCATCCGGGCGGGGCGCGGTCAGATGATGAGCATCGCAGGCGGCGTCATACCCGCCGACAAAAAGAGAGGCCCGGGATCCCCGGCGGCGCGCTGCTGATTCGGGCTCCAGAATCACAATCCCGGCACCTTCCCCGAGATTAAGGCCCTGCCGGTCACGATCATAGGGGCGGCACGGCTCATGACTAAACACACTCAGCGAGCTGAATCCGCAGATCGGAATGCGGCTCAGTTCGTCGCCCCCTCCCGCAATCACCAGATCACACTGGCCACTCCGGATCCAGCCGAGGGCAACTCCGATCGCATCGGCACTGGAGGAGCAGGCATTCACCACCGTAATACAGGGCCCCTTCGCCTTCACCCGGCAAGCCACAGCCTCCGCCAGGTTGCTTTTCAGGAAGGCCATCACAGGTTCCATGGGGGGCTCGCCGGTTTTCCGGTAGGCCGTATAGAAATCCATATCGTTCAACTGGCTCGCCACGGTGGTGCCCATGCACACTCCCACCCGTAACCCTGACAAATCCTGAGACAGCCCGGCATCAGCCAGGGCTTCATTGAGGGCATGAAAGGCGAGATGAATCGTACGGGAGGTAAAGCGCCCCGGGTCACAAAGCGGGGCCGACACTTGAAACACGGGATAGTCGAGCGGGGAGAGCGAGGGGGTGGTTTTGCTGATATTCCGGGTGCCGGAAGAAAAACCCGCCAGTGTCTCGGCGACATTCATTCCCGCCGCCGAAACAACACCCATGCCGGTGATCAGGACTTTCTCAACCGCCATCGTCGGTTTTCCAATCATCAATCTGCAATCAACACTCTACCATTACTTCTGCGCCGCCTTGGTCTCGTAGACATAGTTTGCCAGGGTATTGACAGAACGGAAGATCTCACGCCCCTTCTCCATGTCCTTGACCTCAACCCCGAAATGGCGCTGAAGAATCACCACGATTTCAACGGCATCCAGAGAATCCAGGCCGAGTCCTTCGCCGAACAACGCATCGTCATCCTTGATCTGGTCGGGAGTCACACCCTCGATATTCAGGTTGCTGACAAGCAACTCCTTGAGTTTGGCGCGAATCTCAGACAACTGTTGTTCTTTATCTTGCATATGACTCCCTGCTCCTGGCTAAACTTTGGGGCGCACTATAATCATTCCCCCTCGCTCTGCCAATTCCTGATTTGAAAGAAAGAAAGAGCTTGAGCCGGAAGAGGCTTGTGCCTAGCATACCGGTCAAATTGAGTCGGCCAATCATACTTAACGGTGCGTTATGTCAACTATCAGAACAATCAAGTTGAAACGGGCAAATTCGGATTCGAGTCCCGCATCCCTTAATGACCCCACGCCGGAAGCTGCGCCGGAGGGAATGGACTCCCCCGCGTCGCCCAGCCCTCAAGCCGCGTCACCCAGCCCGGCTGCACCCGCCGTTTCCGCCCGGGGCGTTTCAGGGAAAACATATATGCCGTATGTGATTGCCGCGACGCTGGTTGTGGTCATCTTTCTCGTGATTATGGCGCTTCAGCAAATGGAAATTTCGCTGTATCAGGCGGAACCGTCAGTCTGGCTGAAAAAGTAGGCATCAGGGCAAGAACTTGCCCCGCTTCAACTTCTCGGGAAGATAGGTCTCGAGAACATAGTTCAGGCCGTGCTTCGCAAACGCCTGCTGTTCGACACGAACTCCCATCTTGAGCATCTGGTTAAGCGCGTCCTGCCACTCCTTATGGTGCCTGATGAAGGGGTCGTTCTTCATGGCATCCCGGGCCCGCTTGATATCCACATCCTCCAGGGGATGCGTCGCATCCTGAAGACCGAAATCGATAATGTCCTGAGGGGTCACCCCGAGATAGTGCGCCTGGGGCACGCAGAAAAACCGATTGATGTGGGCCGCCTGTCCCGAACCAACCTTCAGGGTCCGGTAAATATTGCAGTATCCGTAGGGATCGCCGTCGGTGAATACCAGGACGGGAAGTTTTTGATCATCCGCCAACCGCCGGATGAACCGCCGACAAGCCCGGGTCGGAACCCCGCTCATGGAAATCAGGATGCATCGGGCGGTCTCGTAATACCGGTGGTGAACCAGACGCTGGAACAGTGAGGAGGTTTCGATGACCAGGATGAACTTGGCGTTGGACTCGAACTTCAGGTGCTCCACCCGGGCGGGGATGCTCCAGGCTCCCGTGCCCAGTTTTCCGCAATTGATTTTGACGATCTCGCCGGTTGAGGGATTCTGATCGATGACCGTCAACGGCCCAGTCACATCGCCGCCGCGCTCCTCGGGAATATATCCGATCTGCTCACGGTTGACCCCCAGCATGGCTTCCATGTCGTCCAGTAGCGTATCGCTCTCGGGCTGTTCGTCAAACCGGCATTCTCCCCAGCTTTTGCTGTTGTAGTAGATCTCGCGTTTTCCGGCGATGTCGTTCTTATCGAGCAGGTCTTTCTTCGTCGTCGCCAGGAGTCGCATCGACTGGGCGAAGGTCTTGACGGTGTTGTAGCTGAGGGTCCGCGTCGCCATTTTTCCCCGAATTTCAAAATACCCGGTCTTGGGGTCATACTTCACATTAGCCAGAGACCGGATCGGAAACCGCAGGGAGGGTTTCTTGGCCTTCTTAATGATGTCGTTGAGCACCTCGCGCCCCACCGTGAGGATGCGCTCGGAAACATCGGCTCGCCCTTTCTTCAGGACGGCTTCGTTGGATTCCTTCGATGTCTTCTGAGGTCGTTTTTTTGCCATCGTCATGTCTCCAGATGCGACCGTTCGAGCATTTTCCGAAGGATCTGCACTACCCGGTCCTCTTCTTTACCGGGAAGATCCAGGATATCCTTCAGGCCATGTGCCAGATGCGGAATGTATTTCTCAATGTAGGAGCGTTTTCGTTCCACTTCATTCTCCCGGTTCCGGCGGCTGAGATGCACGGCCAGGCGACGCCCGCATTCCTGGACGCAGAAGGTGATCTCACGAATGATTTCCGGATAGTGGGCAATGGCCTCCTTGCTCTCACTCGTGAAAGGAACCCACACGCTGGCGATATGCACCATGATCACGGCCGGCCCGACGGGAACGGATCCGCGTGGCTGGGCCAAGCCGTAATTCTTCCAATTAACCCCGCTGATCGCCTTGGTGATGGCACAGGCACCCCCCATATACAACAGGGGAACCCGGTTGGCGAAACGGAGGACTCGGACCGGATCGTCACCGCTGAGCCCCTCATTCTCTCCCGCCTTTGCATAAGCGAGCCCGACCTCAACCTGAAAGGGATTGCCCCGGTACACCGTGGGATCCCGGGTTACCGCCGTGCAGAATTCGGCCTGAATCTCCTTGGCCAATCCGCCCGCGATCAATTCCTCGCCAATCGGCGACAGGCAATCCGTAGGCGGGCGCATCAACTTTGTCTCATTCACTGCCTTGAATAAACCCTCGATATCGCGCTGGGCAATCCGTCGTGGATTGGCCTTTGGATCCAGCCCCGACCTTGTACAGATATCCAGCGCCGTCGGACTGCTGACACGGGAAAAATCCTCAGACAACGCCCCGCGCAGGGTTCGGGACTCGGTGTCGCGAAGCATCTGCATCAGCATTCCTAGCTCCACGCCGTGCGGATGAGGCTTGATCTCAACCGGGGGCACAGGCAGCTGGTGCGCCAGCCGCATCCAGGAAATCCACTGCCCTTCCACAAGCGGCGTGGCGGCCTGGCCCTCGGCATCCACCTCCTTGTTCAGGAGATTAATCCGGTAATGCAACTGCAGGTGCGGGTTGGCCACCAGACATTGCCGAAGGAACTCATCCACCGAAAGTTTTCCCCGGATATACTGGGCCTCCATCTCGATGGTCACGGAGGTCCCATGCGGGCTCGTTTCGGGAATGCCGCAGGTTCCATCAGGGGCTGGCCGGGGAAAGGCAGGGCGCCAATCCAGTTCAACATCCTTCAGGAGAGTCGGCGTATTCTTGCGGGTATCGATTTGAACCTCAATGTGATGGGCCATTTTTCCCTTGGATATCCGGGACAGGATCCGGGTTGCCGCACCAGTGGTCAATTGCCCGTACATTCCCGCCGCACTGATCCCGATTCCCTGTTGTCCGCGGGACATGCGCAAGCGGTGGAACTTGGAGCCATACAGCAACTTGGCGAAGATCCTTGGCACCTGCTGGCGAACCACGCCGGGGCCGTTATCCGTCACCTCCATCCGGAATCGTTTCTCTCCGGTCTGGGTAATCTCCACGCTGATTTCCGGAAGGATTCCCGCCTCCTCGCAGGCATCCAGCGAATTGTCAACCGCTTCCTTAACGGCGGTTAACAGGGCCTTCCGGGGGCTGTCAAATCCAAGAAGATGCCGGTTCTTGAGAAAAAACTCCGAAACAGAAATCTCGCGCTGCTGGCGAGACATGGTTTCAGCAGTGGCGGTCTTGGGTGTGGCTCGCGACATGATACTCCTCCCTCAGGCACCGGCCAATTCACGACTGCGCCGGGCTGCGGCCGCGATGGTGCGGCTCAATAGATCCGCTATTTCCGGGGTCTCCAGAACGGCACGCCCCGCCGCCGTGGTGCCCTTGGCGGAAGTCACAGCCCTGGCAAGGTCAGCGGGTTCCATTCCGCTTTCTATCAACAGCCTCGCCGTACCCAGCATCGTCTGGATTGCCAGCGTCAGGGCCTGCTTGCGGGGGATTCCCTCCTGAACAGCGCCATCCACAAACCGATCCAGAAGATAGGCGAAAAAGGCGGGGCCAGATCCGCTCAGCGCCGTCACGGCATCAAACAAGGCTTCCGGGAGTTCCGTCGCCTGCCCGCAACAGCCCAACAGCCGGGCGACCTGCTCCGAGTCCTTCGTCGTGGCCCGGGCTCCCCGCGTATAAACATTCATCCCCTCGCCCACCAGACAGGCAATATTGGGCATCACTCGCACCACCCGCCCGTTTGGCAACAAGGACTCCAAAGTGCTCGTCGTTTTCCCGGCCGCGATTGAAATGATCAGGTGATTGGGAGTAATGCGCGGCGCCAGGCTACTCAAAACCGCATCCAATTGCTGGGGTTTCACGGCCAGCACGCAAACGCGGGACTCCCGCACGACTTCGGCATTATCCAACGTAATGCGCACGCCCTGTTTCCGGCTGATTTCGGCGAGGCGTTCAGCGCTGACATCGCCCGCCAGGATTTCATCAGGAACCACCACCCGCTTTTCAATAAAACTGGCCATCATTGCTTCAGCCATCTTCCCGGCACCTATAAAACCGATCTTAATCATGAAGTTCTCCTATCGCCTCATCTACCCATCATGTGGCTGATCATCTCAACCGATTTGACGTAAGGCTTCATAATCATCCTTCGTCCAGGGAATTTGCAAAAAGTCCCCACCACCACCAGAGTCGTATAGGCTATCGCCAGAAGTAGAAAGGCGGTACTGAGCCCTTTCCCGACTCCCCGCTCCCCCCGCGGCGGCGAAAGTGCTCCATCATGGCTGATCCAGTCAGCGGGCAGTTGATCATTGATCCGGCCGGATTCATAAGCTGACAAAACCTCGATAACCCCGCCAAGATGGGGTTCCGAAGCAATGTGCCCGTGCGTTCGGGAAACGGCCTCCATGACCTCGGTGGCGGCGTTGGAGGGACACGCCGTAAAGCACTGAGGCGCCATTTCCATCATGCTGATGTCGTTATGCCCATCCCCCACCACCAGAATGTCCGCCGTGCTTACGCCAAGATGAGCGGCTAATTCCGTTACCGCGAGACCCTTGGTGAAGGGAATGACCCGGACATCCAGACCATCCGGCGATTCAAAAAGCTGCAGATACCTGTGGGCCCGCACCTCGGCCCGCAATATTTCCGCCGCAACCCGGGCGGCTCCCTCGTCCTCAAAGTGAAAAAAAAGACGATGGCCATTGGAACAAACTACTTTGGCAAACGGATTGTGCGACAACACAGCCCGCCTGATTCTCGGCAAAGCACGGCGCAGGGCCAGATCGTCTTTCCAATGCAGCCACAAGAGTCTGAAATTCCAAATCCAATGGGGAAGAAACCCCCATGACCGGACTTCGTAGATGTAGGCATGCCGAGCGATAACATAGTCCGGCGTAATCCCGAACATGTTCATGGGTCGAAAAATATCCTTGTATCCGCGGAGACTGCGCCCCGTGCACACCACCCAGAGCGCCCCATGATCACGTCGCAGGGAATTAATCCGATCCCGGAAAACCCGGTATTGCTCATACTCGGGGCGCCGCCCCATCAGGGTGCCATCGGCATCGGTCACAAACATCCGGATACGGCTGAGAATGTTATCGGAGCGGTTCATGACGATGTCAACCGACCGGGTTATTTTTTGGCTGCAGCAGACTCCTTGATCAGACCCAAGCCAATCACTTCGCGCTGGATCTGGTTGGTGCCTTCGTAGATCTGAGTGATCTTGGCATCGCGCATCATCTTCTCAACCGGATATTCCCGCATGTAGCCATACCCGCCCAGCACCTGGACGGCGTCCGTGGTGACCTTCATGGCGGTATCGGAAGCGAACAATTTGCACATGGCCGAGATCTTGCTGATATCCTTGGCGCCGCTGTCAATATGACGCGCCGCCGCATACACCAATGCGCGGGCCGCCTCAACCTGCGTGGCCATGTCGGCCAGCATGAACTGAACGCCCTGGAACGAACAGATGGGCTTGCCGAACTGACGGCGCTGACGGCTGTAGTCAACCGCCTCATCCAATGCACCGGCCGCAATGCCGAGCGCCTGGGCAGCCACACCGGGCCGGGAACTGTCGAGCGTCTTCATCGCCACGATAAAGCCCATGCCTTCCTTGGCCAGCAGGTTCGCCTTGGGGATGCGGCAATCCTGAAACACCAATTCACGGGTCGCCGAGGCGCGGATTCCCATCTTGTTCTCCTTCTTACCGAAGGTGAAGCCAGGGGTGCCCTTCTCCACGATGAATGCCGAGGCGCCGCGTGGGCCCTTGGCTTTGTTCGTGATGGCCACCACCGTATAGATCTCCGCCTCACCGCCGTTGGTGATCCACTGCTTGGTGCCATTCAACACATAATGATCGCCATCCAGGACGGCGGTGGTCTTGATGCCGCCGGCATCCGAGCCCGCATTGGCCTCGGTCAACCCGAACGCCGCCAGGGATTTCCCGGACGCAATGCGCGGAAGAAACTTCTTCTTCTGTTCATCGGTACCGAACAGGATGATCGGGAACGTTCCCAGCGCCGTGGCCGCAAGCGCCAGCGCAATACCGCTACAGACCTTCGACAACTCCTCCACGCAGATGGCCAGATCCATGATCCCGCCACCCATACCACCATATTCTTCACCAATGTAGACACCGCACAGGTCGGCATCAGCAAAAACCTTGACGATTTCGTGGGGGAATTCATTCACTTCGTCATAATGTTCGCGAATGGGCTTAATCTTTTCCTGAGCAATCTGGCGTGCAAGATCCCGAATCATTCCCTGCGTTTCTGTCAAACCGTAGTCCATGTTATTGTCTCCCAAATTGTTAGGATAAAAAAAGCCGGCGCTCTCTCGCCTGAACCGGGCAGACTATAGGGGAACACCCTGCTGCGGGGCAAGAAAATCCTCTCCGCAAAATCAGGTTTGCTGATTTCCGGGCTACATGGTAAGTACCCCGTCATGAATACTGACGCTTGTCTTTATCCCTATATCCTTGAACCCGCCTACAAGGATTACATCTGGGGTGGCAACCGGATCCCAGCCCTCTTTAACCGGAACCTGCCGGACGGCATCTATGCCGAATCGTGGGAATTGTCAGACCGCCCGGAGGGAATGAGCCATGTCGGCAACGGCGCCCTGAAAGGCGAATCGCTCGCTACCCTGGTCTCGCGGTTCGGTGAAAAACTCTTGGGACGGGGCATTCAATCCAAATCCTTTCCCCTGCTGATAAAACTGATCGACGCCCGGGAACGGCTCAGCATTCAGGTGCATCCGGATGACGAAAAGGCGGCCCAGGGCATCGGCGAAGCCAAGACCGAGGCTTGGCACATTCTGGACGCCCCTGTGGGCGCGCTGGTTTTCGCCGGACTCAAGCCCGGCACAAGCCAAGCGGCCTTCCTTACCACCCTTAAGAAGAACCAACTGGAAAAAACCCTTCAGGCTGTTCCCGTGAGCACTGGCGACACCATTTTCATCCCCGGCGGGCGGATCCACGCGATTTGCGAAGGATTACTGATCCTGGAGGTTCAGCAGAACTCCAACACCACCTATCGGGTTTATGACTGGGGCCGTCTGGATAGAAACGGCAAGTCCCGTGAACTCCATTTGGCCGACGCGCTTAAGGTCATTCAGTGGTCGGATCCCGCCCCCGCTAAAACAACCCCCCAGGCAACCAGCACAAAACCCGGTGCCCTCGTTACCGAACTGGTGGTCTCTCCCTATTTTCGCATGGAGAAACTGGAGATCAGCGCCCCGTTTTTTGTTCAGCATGACGGGAAAAGCTTCCATGCCATTTTTACGGGACAGGATGAGGTCAAGGTGATGAGCGAGGCCGGGAGCGAACGCATTCCACGCGGCCGGACCTGCCTCATTCCGGCCGCACTGGATCATTACACCCTGAAACCTGCCGGCCGAACCGCAACACTTCTACGAATTTCTGTTCCTTCCTGATTCCTTACGCCCGCAGATAGGCTTGCCGTTTTGGCTCTGGGAATTTCTCGATGGCGTAGCGAAGCATGGTGCGGGGCATGGTCTTACACCGGAGTTTGAGAAAGTTTTCCAGAACGGCCAGATCCCGCTTCCCAACTTCACGAAGCATCCAGCCAACCGCCTTGTGAATCAGGTCTTCCCGATCACCAAGCAATCGGTCGGCTAGTGCCAGAGTGTCGGCAAAATCACCTTGCCGGATAAAGGTGAAGGTGGCCAGGATGGCGATCCGCCGCTCCCACAGGGATTTTGAGCGCACCAACCGGTAGAGAGGGCGACGGGAACGGTTCGCCAGATACCCCCCAACCACCTGCGGCGCAGAGAGATCAACCAGATCCCAGTTGTTGATCCGGCGGGCATGATTCAAATAGAATCGGTAGATCCGGGCGCGATCCACCTCATTTTCCTTCTCGAATTGGCGCACCAGAATAAATAATGCCAAAGCCCGGTCTTCATGAACGGCCGACTCCAGCAAGTCATGAATCGTCGATTCGTCTGCCGCCTCAAACTCCTTCACCAGCTTGCGCAGTACTGGAACCCGCACCCCGACAAAAACATCGCCTTCGCCATATTCTCCGGGGCCAGTCTTGAAAAACCATTGAAGGATCCCGGCATCCTTCTGGTTCCCCAGTTTGCGAATCCGGGATTGTATAATCTTTGAATTCATTAATCCTGAAGGCGAAAATCAAATTGAAGATCCATATCGGCAGCAACTGCCTGTCCGTCCTGTTCCGCCGGCTTGAATCGGGCCTTCCTCGCCGTGGCAAGGGCAGACTCATCGAGGGCCGGGAACCCGCTGCTGGTTTTGATGGCGGCGGATTCAACTTCACCCTGACGCGTCACCCGGAGGTAGATTGTCACTTTCCCCGCCTCACCCCGAACCCGGGCCGCGTATGGATAGCGGGGCTGTATCCCGGAGAGCGAAATCGGACTGCCGGCCCGCTCCGCTCCTACACTCGGAGGCCTAACCCCCAAGGTTCGAATGTCCTCCAAAGGCATCTGAATCGATTCAGATCGCCAATTCGGCCTGTCGGAGGTAACCATAACGGCAACGATGGGTTCCGGTATTTCCGCCGGTTTCGCGTCGGGAATAGGCGCAACCGACATCATTTCCTGACGCGCTTCCGGAGAAACCGACGCTAGAATCTGATCCATCACCGCCGGTCCGGCAATACCGGGAGCCGGACTTGGCGTTACAGCCAAGTCCAACTCCAAGCGCGCCAAAGGCGGTACCGGCGTCACCTCAGGCCAGTACCGAACGGCCAGAACCAGCACTATGGCTCCAAGACCATGGAGTACCAGCGCCAGAAAAAGAGACCGGCTCATGGCGGGTAGCGGCGTGAAAACCACGTCATGGCCATCACTAACCGTTTGCACCATTGCCATCCAACTCCCTCATTCTGGATTCTGACTCCTGGATTCTTCCCCCTTAGAACGTCACCTTCACCCCGCCATAACCGGCGCGGCCCGGGGTTCCATACCCGAGTACTTCCTCATAATGCTCATCAAACAGGTTTTCCACACGGCCGAACAGGGTCACGTTCTTATAAACGTCATACGCCGCATAAAGGTTCATGAGGGTGTAGCTGTCCAGGGTGAGGCTCTGATAGATCGAAAAATCCTCATCCTGCCGTTCGCCCACATACACCAACCCTACCGTACCCCGGAATTTCGAGGTAAAGGCATAGGTCGTGTCGAGGGACGCCTTGTTGCGCGGACGCCGGAGCAGTTCCGCACCAGTCATTTTATCCTCGGTATCCGTGTACGTATACGAGGCCCGTACAGACAGATCCTTGATCGGCTTTGCCGCGACAAAGGTCTCGACGCCCCGCGATTCGGCCTTGCTCACATTCCCGTAAGTGGCGGTCACGAAATTGTAGTCAATCATATCGTTGAACTGATTCTCAAAGTAGGTCACGCCGACCGTCAGCGCACCCGCCATGACATCCTGCTCCACCCCGGCATCCCAGCCTTGGCTCGTCTCGGGATTCAGGTCCGGGCTTCCATAAATCGAGTACAGCTGAAACAGGGAAGGCGCCTTGAAGCCGGTTCCATAGGATCCGCGAACCCGGGTTCCCGTGGCCGTGATGTCATACACCGGTGCCACCCGCCAGGTGGTCTCCGTGCCGAACACATCATAATTATCCACCCGCCCGCCGAGCGTCGTCGTCAAGGGGCCGGTCGTCAGGACATCCTGAGCATAGGCGCTCTGGTGCCGGGCCGTCTTGCGGTCGAACCGGTCCACATAACCCATTGCCTCATAGGTTGATTCGGCCGATTCCTGCTGAACCTCGAACCCGGCGGTAACCAGATTGGCTTTCCCGAGGTACAGGTCATTCTGCAGTTCCAGTTTCTGAAGCAGGCTGTCAAACGTGGAATGACCCAGGGACGACGTATCATCCCGGCTCTGGCTGACCCAGGAACCACCGAGTCGCGGGCGCCAGAGGCCGTCGAACAACTTGGCTTTGCCTTCGCCGTACAGGAGGAGGGTGTCCGCCTCACCGCGGTCATCGGTATCCGCCAGAACGCCACTCATATTATAGCCGTCGTAATCATACCGCGCCTGATTCCAGCGCACCAATCCGGTGGCCTCGAACTCCTCGACGGGCGTCCATCCCAGCCGTGCCGACGCCTCGGTGCGGCCGTAGCCGTCCTTTTCCGTGTTCCCGTTGCGCTCACTCGCGCTGGAGATTCCCTGCGAATCCTGGCGCGAGGCGCCTGCTGAATAATTGTAGAGGGAATTACCGCCACGAACCTCGGCCTTTTCATTAAAGGTATTGAACGAGCCCGCTTCGACGGCCACTTCACCGGAAGCTGGCCCGCTTCCTTTTTTGGTGATGATATTAATCACGCCGCCCATCGCATCAGCGCCGTAGAGAGTGCTCTGGGGCCCGCGGATAACCTCAATGCGCTCCACATTCTCGACCGGCACCTGACTGAGATCCGCCCCACGCCCGACATCGGAGGCATTATTCAGGGGCACACCGTCAACCAGCACCAGCGTTTGCTCCGACTTCGCGCCGCGCATGAACACCGAAGCCGTTCCCCCGGCACCGCCGCTCTGAACCACATCCAGCCCCGGCACGTCGCGCAGGGCCTGAACCACAGAGACGCATTGACGCTCCTTCAAGCGTTCCCGGTCAATCACCGTGACCGAACTTCCCACGGCGGATACCGGCATTTCCACCCGGGTGGCCGTCACCACAATTTTATCCTGCACCACCTCATTGGTCGTGGCCGCTCCGGCCACGCCCCCCGCCATCAACACCACTCCCGCCAACACACTCTTCTTGATCTTCATTCCGACTTCCCTTCGACCGTTATCAGGCATTTCACTTCACTCGCGACGCTCCCTGCGCCGCATACGTCTCCTTCCCCTTCCGCCACTGCCCACGGTCTCCCAACGCATCAACAAAAAAAAGACCCTTGATCTTCCTGATGGAAAATCAAAGGTCTGATGAGCCTGTTTAATGCCTCATTCCTCTTCCATCGCGAAAGAGAGACGGACGACGCCAAGCGTCATCGGTCCATTGAGCATGAAGTATTACGTCTTCTGGCTTCCGGCTTCAAATCTACTTCCCCACCTTCCCCCCGCTCATGCGGGAGTGGCTCCGGGGTTTCGTAGCCGGTTACAGCGGCGCGACCGCGTCTGAATCTCACAGACTTCCGTACTTACTTCACGGCTTCCGGTTATCAAAGAACTGGCGCGGAAAATACCATGTTCATGCCGGACGTCAATCCTGTTTCCTCGCCATTTGATTCAATGACAGAGTTTCATTGAAGTTAAGGTTCATCGTGCTACCCTATTCGCAAGTCGGTGAACGCGCTTCGGGCGTACTTTGCTCGGGATCGAAAGATCATGGGACTTCACCGGCCCCTTTGGCTTATGAATGATATTTAGCTTTAGGCTCGCTCTTGGTTCAGCGAGAGAAGTCGCTCAAGAATGGCTTCATCAGTGAGATCGCTGGGCCACCCATAGGCGGCAGCGACGGCGGCGTCAAGTTTCGCGTGGCAAGCGGCAAGCCAGGCGGGACGTTCGTTGTAGAGCTTGGTCAAGGTGCGTGCTTTGAGGCGGGCGGCACACTCGGCGTCGCGCGGCACAAGGCGCGGATATCGCACCGTGCCGATTTTGAAATCGCCGCGATCCGTCACAGTGGCCGGGTCGATGTAACGATCCCACGGGCCGCCTACTGTTCCGGGAAATTCCATAACTTCTGTGCGTGTCCAGTCTGGTGGGGTCAACCAAGTTTCACGCATTTCGTTCAGTTCCTTGGCGGCGGCGGAAATCGCAGTCAGATGAGGGGGCAAAGTTCGGAGTTCAGGAATGACACCGGTTGGGAAGGGGAAGGTCTCGAAACAGGTGGTGGGCGTGTAGCGGGGGCGTGTTTCCAATCGAGTTCCCATGCGCAAAGCCCACACTTCATGAAAATGTGATTGCAAGATGCCGAAGAAAAGATCGTCGGAACGAGCGAAAGCAACGACGGCACTGTCACACAGTACCTCATGAGTCAACCACGCCACTATTCTGTGTTTCGACACTCTGGGTGTCGCAGCAAACCTATTAAGACCAGATAGCGCCTCTCGCATGTCCGGACATGGGCGGGCAAAGAGCCACCAATACTTTGCCTGTCGTGGCTCGCGATGGTTAATGCGTAATGGGCGGATGGTCTTCTCTACTCGATCAAAGGGTGCCGCATAGCGAGCTGCTCTTTCAAGGGGCATATCCAAGCCGAAGTCGATATTCCAAATATTTCGTGTGTGTTGGGTCAAATCCATCGCATTGCGAATTGGAACTAGGACATCCGAATTGGGGCGACTGTGAGGATTACACTCCCGCAACATTGAGCAGGCTTCTTCCTGTGAAATGTCGAAAGGAGCTTTCTGAGTTACGCCGATGAAACCGATGCCAACATTGGCGATAATGGAGTTTGCTGAACAAGCATTCGACTCCGCTGTGAGATTTGCATGAATTGTGGAGACAGTTTCCCCGTCAAGCGTTCGAGACGTTTCCGACCGGTCATCAAACGCCACCATGCTTACATGAACGTTGGCCCCGTCTAGAATCCAAGGTCTGTTACTCTCTGCCCAATAGATATCGCCGCTTTCCTTGATTCGCTTCAGGACTTCACGATTGGCACCGCCCCGTATCCCCTGGGTAGCGAGCAGCCCCGCGCGCTTACACTTCCCGGCGGCGATGTGGGCACGAGCCTTTTCAAACCAGTAACAGCAAAGATCAGACTGGCCGGGGATACGGCCATCATAGAGAGTTCGCAAGCGATCAACGTACGTATCGCCCAACTCACGGCGCATGATTTTGTCGCCGAGAAAAGGCGGGTTGCCGACAATAAAGTCCACAACAGGCCAGTCGGGTTCTTTGCACTCCGCATTCGCCACTCCGCACTCCGCACTCAAAACGGCGTCCATAAGTCGTATGTTTTCAGAGAGCGGCCGCAAAATTGGGTCAGCCGGGAAACCAAAGCCGTTAACGCGAATCCATTGGAGCCAACCAATCCATACGGTCATTTGAGCAAGGTCATGAGCGTAGGAGTTGATTTCGATGCCATAAAGCTGAGAAGGGCCGACCATCGGCAGGAAGGAACCAAGACCGTTGTCATTCCCGAACAGGATCGCCTCTTTTTCCAGATCTTTCAGCCTGAGCAAAGCGACATAGAGGAAGTTCCCAGAGCCGCACGCCGGATCGAGAACCCGGACATGTTGCAGGCGATCCAGAAAGCGGA
>JBAXMJ010000040.1:0-21191 GCA_037134355.1 bacterium
TTGTTGATTTCCAACGACTTACGACCTAAATACCCGCCCAACTGGCGAACTCGGGTTAACTGACTTTCTATTCAGGATTCCCTTGCAAGACCCGGATGGAACCGTGTTTATCAATGTAGTCACTGACCTGAGGGGAACGAGAGACACCTGCCGCGTAAGTCGTTGGCTATCAATATCTATTTTTCAACCTGGCATGTATCAGCCGGATGTTGGGAGGTAGATGGGAATAGCCGGGAAGAGGAAATACCTGCCAGAACGGCACCAGTCAGGGCACCAGTCAGGGCACCAGTTGATCAAACTTTGAAATGCGCGCGCAATTCATCTGATTGCTGGTCGAATTTCTTGCGATTCGATTGCTTGAGTTTTCCCAAGTTCTGAAGCTTCCAGCGCAGGCTGGCAGTTCGGCCAGATGGGGGCACTGCATCAGGCTCCAGTCGGGTTCGGCCAGCACAAGGCTGAGAAGAAATTGCCGATGGCGAGGTTCATGTTTTATTCATGGTGCCTTGAGTATGAGGGTTTGCCCATCAGGGAGTTGCTTGACCCAGCGACTGTTGCCAAGCCGGTTGGAAACCGCATCCCTGGCCTGCTCGGCCCATGGAAGACCGAGTTCTTTTGACCATTGGATGCAAAGCCGTAGTGTCTTGGTCTGGCGGCACCCCCGCAGGAGCGCGATCATGATTTCGGGCCTTAGTGATGAGGTCATTTCCATAATACTCCGGGCCTCTTCGATTTCCTGCCGCAGGCCCACCTCACTCAGCAGTTCGAGTAAACCTCGTTCTGGCTCCGACACGGCCACGCCGTCAGGCGATTCGGGCAGTGAGCTCAAAGCAAGACCGGGCTTCAGGGTGGCATCAAAGAGGTCGCGACTCGTGTAACGGCAGGCAAATCTTTCGGCAAACCACGGCGGTAGACGCACGTTTCTGGGCCCCCACAAACAGAGTGTTTCCCGGAAAGCGACGTTATGCGCCAGACCCCGCCAAGCCAACGCCGTTTTCCCTCCGATATGGAGTCCGGGGATCCGCCGTGCAAGAACACCCAAACTGGGGTCGCGCTGTAGCTGATCTCCTGCGAACATGAATACACCCCTGCCCAGCCGTTCCAACCAGCCGGATTGGACATAGCGATAGGCCAATGCGGGATACACCCCCACTGAAGTCAGATCGCGGACGTCGATCGGCCTCCCTCGAGGGTAGGAGGACTGAAGTCGCTTGATTACGTTTGCGCGTACAGATGAACTCATGGTTTATATATAGCAGAAATTATAACGTCATCAAGGAGTATTTACGTCAGAATGGTGGCTTTCCAAGGACAACCAAATTCATTCATCCCGCCATATGTAAACAATCATTGATACGATAAAGTTGCTTGCTTTATCATTGGAAATTGATTTACATATCACTATGAACCTTGAAGCAGAGTATAGACGGTACATAGAGGAAGCAACCGGCTCCGCCCCCCTCATGGAAGAAGTCCAGAGCGAGATAGCGGGAAGGCTACCGCTCTATTTGCGTAGCTATTACCGCTTGGCGAAGACTCAGCTTTTCGGCCGCCAGTCCCTGTTGGCCATCCAAAATCCCGACACGGACACCGCCACGCCGTCGGAATACGCGCGGCATCACAACACTCTCCGGGCCAGTTTTGACAACGAGGTGGTGCTGGTACTGCACCAGGTTTCATCCTACGGTCGACAGCAACTCGTCCGCCTGGGAATACCCTTCGTGGTTCCGCATCGCCAGGCATTCCTCCCACCCATGATGGTTGACTTGCACGAACGCTTCCCACGAACGACAAGCCAGCCTGTCAGCCGACTGGCGGCCGCCGCACAGGTGGTTCTGCTCCGGCATCTTCTAGGCAGACACGTCGAGGGAGTCTCGCTTCGCGAATTGGCAGGTGAACTGGGCTACTCGGCAATGACCCTGAGCACCGTACGGATCGAACTGGAATCCTTGGGGCTCTGCAAGTCGATCCAGAAAGGCCGCAGCACTCAAATAGAGTTTCCGGCACCCATGCGCGAACTTTGGGAGCGCGCCGAGTCACACCTGTTGAGTCCGGTAAAAGCGCGCCACTGGGTTCGTTTCATTCGCAAGGACGAGCGGAATCTCCACGCGGGCCTGACCGCCTTGGCAGCGGCATCCATGATTTCCGATGATGAACTTCCCACCTGCTCCATGAAGAGTTCCGACTATCGGGCCCAGTTGGAGAGAGGAGACATAGCCAGGTGCCACGGTGCTGAGGACGCCCAAGCACGCGTTGAGTGCTGGGCCTACGATCCCCACCTACTGTCGGACGGATCCGCCGTTGACCGATTGTCTCTGTATCTGAGCCTACGCGGCACACACGACGAACGCATCGAGAAAGCATTGACCGCTCTTCTGGAGGGCATGCCATGGTAAAGGGCCTCCAGAGATTTCGAGAATACTTCGGCGATCATCCAGACTCGTTCGTGGTGATCGGCGGGGTGGCGTGTGACGAGTGGTTGGGACTGCAGGGGCTACCCTTCCGCCCGACCAAGGATGTGGACATGGTCCTCATCATCGAGGCGCTGACGCCAGCCTTCGTGTCCCGCTTCTGGGAGTTCGCTCGTGCCGGGAAGTACGACAACCGCCATCGGTCGACCGGCAAACGGACTTACTACCGCTTCAGCAAACCGACAGAGCCGGACTTCCCGGCCATCGTCGAGATCTTCAGTCGGCAGCCGGAGGGCCTGGACTTGGCGGCCGGTCAGGAAGTCGTGCCCATTGCCATCGCCGACGAACTTTCCAGCCTCTCCGCCATCTTGATGGATGACGACTACTACCGGCTGATCCGTGGTAGCAGAATCATGTCTGGCGATCTCCCGATCGTCACCGCCGCCGCGCTCATCCCGCTCAAGGCGCGCGCCTGGCTTGACCTCACGCAACGGCGCGAGGACGGGCAACAGGTGGATGACAAGGACATCCGAAAGCATCGCCGCGATGCATTCCGCCTGGCCGCCGCATTGCCCGCCAACACCGGTCCCTGGATCGCGGAATCCGTGCGCGCCGATCTCCAGCGGTTCGTCACCGCGTTTGCTCTCGAATCGCCAGAATGGCCGGACCTGCTCAAGTCGTTGAAGGCGGATCTTGGCGCAGCCATGCCGCGTCCGCAGGATCTCTTGGCCGCGCTGGAGTCATATTTCTCTCTGAACCGCACAGGATCGGGCTGAAAATTCGGGTACGAAGCACGACAATAACCGTCAGAATGGCACCAGTTAGTGACCTTTGGATCCGGCCATTGGCTTGAGATATAGCAAGATCTGGAATGCATCTTTTTCTCTGCGGAAATGGCCCGGCAGCCGGAATGGAGGGGACCAGGTTATTTGTTATTGGTTGTTGTGGGCGCTGGGGGCACGGTTGGGGGTGGGCAGACTTGAGATTTGAGATTTCAGAAAGTGGGACAACGGGGACGTCAAGTGCAATCTATTGAAACCACTTCAGTCTTCAGCCTTCGGCCTTCACGCCTGAGTCCTATAGGACGCTACTGAAAGCGGTTTTTCAACGGGGTTCTAGACTGTCATCCCAGATTTTCTTTTCGCGCTCGACGATGCGTCGTGCCTCCTGATGGGCTGCGGGATCGATCGCGACCCATTTCAGAGATTGCTCGGCCTGATCAAACTCACCGGCCCGCGCATACAGTTCCGCGAGGACCGCATGATTGCCGGGCTCCCAGAACTGCCAGTCAGTATGAGCCTTCCAGTAGTCGATGGCCTTCAGGGAGGAATCCTCCCACAGGAACCGGGTTTTCAACCGGCGTAACTGGCTTTTGTATCCATTCTGAAACAGTCCCCGATCACACCAGAAACGGGCCTGCCTGAGCCGTTCCGCCCGCGCCTCACCTGTAACGTCATCGGCACGGTAGTACGCCATTTCGGCCGTGAAGATCGTAAAATAGTAATTCCAGGGGTACAGCGCAGCGGCTTTCCGGCAGGCATCAAGGACCTGCTCGACTGACGCCGCAGGTTGACCGTACCGGGCCTTGTAGGCCAGACGCGCGGCGAGCGAGGCTCTCGTTGAATGGACCATCCCGGCCACCGCGAGAGCGAGCATCACGGCTCCCACAGCGGCAAGGAACCACTGATCAACACTGATACGGTCGTAGGCCTTCATAAGTTTAAAAAAAGAAAGCCCCTTCCACGTGGATGGGGCTTTCACTAAAACCAGTCGACCGACTTACAGAAGCCCGATAGGAGTGGGGGTCGGCTTCGTGGTGCTGGTTGTGGCTGTAGGAATCGTCAGCCCGGTGATTTCAAGGCGGGGACGGGGCTTCATAACCTCATCGATGGTCTTGAGGATCCGGCCCGACTTTGCAGCCTGCATTTCAGCCATGGCCGCAGCGACCTTCGCCTCTTCAGGGGTCTTGGCCTGGGCTACCTTTTGAGCCGCCTCTTTGGCCTTTTCAAGAATCACTTTCAGACGATCCACCAGATCGGTGACATGGGTGACCCTGCGCGCGGCCTGATTGGCCAGCCATTTGGCATTCTGCAAGGCCTTGTTCGCCGCTTGAATTTTCTCCTTGTCGCCGGACGCCTCTGCCAGCCTCAGGTCGGCCTTGGCCTTGTCGAGATTAGCCACGGCCTCATCGGAACCTTTCTGGGCTTTGGCCAAAGTCTCCAAGCCATTCTGCGCGGCGGCTTCAGCACGTGCCACTGCGGCAGAAGCGATTTCTGCAGGAGTCGACGCCGCGCCCGCAGTCATACCCACCACCGGGATCAGAACCAAACCAGCCAATATCATTGCCGTCATCAATTTTCTCATGCTCATGCCTCCTGTTTAGAAACCTTGATCACTTCGAACCGTCTGAAATAACTGATAAAAGTATCCATCAACCCCTGAACTCCGTCAAGTCTTTCGGTTGTGAATTATCACCAGGCGGAACGGGGCACTTCAATCACATCGCCGGGGATGATCACAATATCACGCCGCCGCCCCTGCCGGATATCATCCAACTTGATTTCAACCCGGTCATTGCTCCGGGTCAGGAATATTTTCGTCTTATCGGCGTACTCGGTGTAACGCCCCGCCCGCGCCAGGGCCTGCAACAGGGTCTGGTCGCGAGTCAGAGGATAGGGCCCCGGCCGGATCACTTCACCGGCCACGGCATATTCGCCCTCAGGCGGCACAATAATCACCGTAACCGTTTTGTAGATTTTCTGGTCAATGTACGCCTTTTCAACAAAGCGCTGGGCTTCCCCGCAGGATTTTCCGGCGACCACCATCGGCCCGATCAAGGGGAAATTGATCCGCCCGTCCTCATCCACCACATTGGGGCAGGAAAACGGCTCGGGCGGGGCATAGATGGCAACCTGGACACGATCCCCCTTGCGAAGCATTCGTTCCGTCGTCTCCATCACCACCTCAGCCACCCGGTTGGTCACACTCTGTCCGATCAGGACGCTCGGAGCCGCCGTACGGCTTTCCACCTTCACCCGGGATGGCATCATGGGCGACTCTGCCTTTTTGACCGGCTGCAGCGCTGTCATCCGATCCAGCACGGGGCGGTAGGGATTAACCGAAGCCGGGGCACGGGGCCCGGAGACGCATCCCGTCACGGCCACGCCTGCAGCAAGCACCATCATGATGACGCACAATTTCCTCATACGGCAGCGCCTGTCCCCTGCTTGGGTTTAACCTTGCCCTCTGCTACGGGGAGCGCCGCAGGGATCTCTTTTTCCTGCCGCCGGCCCTTGGTGTTTCCGTAGGAATAATTGTAATAGGAGTTGTAGTAATAATAGTAATCGCGGGTCACGTTCAAGTTATTGAGAACCACCCCGATCAGATTTCCGCCGGCGTTATCCACCATGGTCTTGGCGCGACCGGACACGGCGCGAGGATAGGTCCGATGCTGAATCACCAGCAACACCCCGTCCACCTCACTGCACAGAATGGCCGCATCACTCACACCCATGATCGGCGGGGAATCGAAAAAGACATAATCATACCGTGTCTTGACATGATCAATAATGGCGCGCAACCGCTGGGAGTTCAGTGCCCCGTGTGCCACGGAGGGTAATTTCCCGCTCGGCATGAAGTCGATGGAGGACACCACCGAGGGCATGATCGCCTCATCAATCTGAACCTTGTCCAGAAGCACGTCCGCCAGGCCGATACGATTGGGAACCTTGAACATCTTGTGCTGGGTCGGCCGGCGCATGTCGGAGTCAATCACCAGAATCTTTTTCCCGGCCTGCGCACAGATAAACGCCAGGTTGAAAAGAGTCAGCGATTTGCCTTCCCCTGCCCCGCCACTGGTCATGCACATGGTATTGCCGCCGCCCAGCTTCTTCGACAATTCGATGTTCATGCGAAGCACCCGATAGGCCTCGGCATGGGGACTCTCGGCTCCCTCATCCGGCAAGGGCCTCACTTTTTGAGGAATGATTCCGATAATGGTCGAGCCAATGAATTTTTCGATATCCTCGACCGTTTTAACCGAGGTATCCACATACTCGATAAAGAACACCAACCCGATTCCGCAGGCCAACCCCATGACAATGCTCAGGATGACATTCAGGAGAATCTTCGGGCTCACGGGCTCATTTTCAGAAGGCACTTCAGCCGGGTCGACCACCTCCACGGGAGTCCGGGGCAGATCAATTCCGATATTCTCCTGAAGCAGGCGGGTTTCCAGTGTATCGCGCATCTGGCGCTGCCGGGCGACCTCGCTCTCCGCCTTGGCAAAGGGCAGATACCGTTCCCCGCGTGCGGTGATCTCGCTCTTCTTGGCGTCATCAAGATCTTTTTCCGTCTCCTCGAAATCGCGCTTGGCGATCTCGAAACTGGTATTAAGCCCCAGAATCTGACCCCTGAGCGTATCCTCAATCTTCTTTCTCAAGTCCATGACCACCGCGGCTGCGCCGGTCACATCGGGATGCCGTTCACCGAACATTTCCTGTTTGCGCTTGAGAATCGTCTCCGCCTCGGTCAACTGCTGGCGCAGTGTAATCAACGTGGGATCCTGGATCACATAAGAAGAGGAATAAAGAAGGTCACTTCCGGTCAGGTTTTTCAACTGTTTCAGGCGTGTATCCCGATCCAGCATTTCCTTGCGGGCCGTAATCCGATTGATCTCCAACCGTTCCAGCTTGGCATTGTCGAGCGACGCCACGGAACTCCCGCTCTGCCCGCCGCTGAAGACGCTGACCTTGAGCTCCTTGCGGATCGACTCGAGATTCTGTTCGGCTTCCTCGACCTTCCGCTGCTGGACCTTGTAGGCCTCCTTGAGCGCGACGACCCCCTGCTCCGACACATCACGGGTCTGCTTCATCCGGGAATCACGATATACCGAGGCGATTTCATTCGCGATGCGGGCGGCATCGCGGCGCGCCGTATCCTTGTTGCTCCGGCGGGTACTCCGGAGAATCCTAACCTCAATCAAGTTAGTGTCGCGGTACTGCTGAACCTTCATGCTGTCAACCAGCATCCGGTAGGTATCCGGCTGGGAGAGCGGTGCGCCGTCATCCGAATACATCCGACCAAATTCCTCCTGCATACGCAGGTTCCGGATGACTTCGTAGAGAATCGGACGGGACTGGATGACCTCGAATTCGGTTCGCAGGAAATACATATCATACACCGTCATGGCCTGCTGCTGCTGGGATGCGGTGTAGAAAGGCGAGACATTGGGCGTATCCTGCCGGACCTTGATCCGGGTAGAGGCCATGTAGACTTTGGGAAGCGTGAGGGTAATGACAATACCGGCGGTAACGACCAGGAGGAAAACGGCGATGACCACCTCAATGCGGGACTTGACCATCCGCCAGTAATCCATGAAATGCGCGGCTTCCTGAGGATTTTCAGCCATTGTCTGTCATGCTCCCAAAAAATGGGTGAGGCTCAGGGAGCCTCACCAATTAACCACCCATTCCCTCCGGCCGGCCCTTGCTGCCCGAATCCAAAGGGGTCGCCTGTCTGATTACATTTCGGCTTTTACGTTAAAACTAACGGTATGGCGATCGAACGATTCACGCACATCGGAATCCCAGTTTTCGTAATCATACCCACCCGAAAGCGACCAGATGCGGTTCAAACGATAGGTGGCGCTGACGCCCACCATCACCATATCATCGGTTCCGCCCGGCAACGTGGCGCCCTCTGCCTTGTAATCACCGCTCCCGTACTGGGCGTTCAGGGTCAGGGTCAGACGGTTGGGCAGGACATCGTGATCAACCGCACCCGAAATGGCCGTGAGGGTCTGAATCGAGTAAGGCCGCACATACGGGGCATACAGGCCATAGCTGGCGCCGACACGGAACCGCGTCGCGGAGGCCGCACGCAGGGTCAATTCCGCTGAACCGTTGGGCGTATCGATGGAGTCCACGGCGGTATCGTCATACTCACCATGCTGGTAGCCGCCCCTAAGTTTACCGATATAATCAGGACTGAAAACCTTGTCGACGCCGACTCCAGCCGAAATCACCTGCGAACCGCGCTTGCGAACTGTGGATTTGTTCTTGAAATCAGAGGCGCCCACAAGACCCAGCAAATTGTAGCCCGAACCCATCTTGTACTTTAAATAGGCTTCGCCGGTAAGGATATCCTCATCCTCATCCTCCGCCACCACGGATTCCGTATACCGCTTGAGGGCATACGAGGCCTTTACGCCGGTTGCCAGCGTCTCGGTCAAGTCGGCATCCACACCGCCATGAGCCGTGTTCCAGATATGGCTATAGCTGGACCGGACATTGGCACCCCCATTGTTGATCTGGGGATCGTCATTGTAGGTGATGGCATCACCCAGGCTCAGGGTGACACGGGGAGAGAGCTGATGCATCAATTCAATCGCCGCCGTCCCGAAAAGCTCGGTATCATTCTGGGCACCGCCCTCAGCGTTCGTGCGGGGATTGCTATGCCACTTCAGCATGGGCAGAACAGACAGGTCAAGCATCGTGCGATCACCATTCCGCAAACGGTAATCCGCGCGTGGTTCGAGGATAAAATCAAAGTTACTTTCCTTATTGCTCTTCAGGCCATCGCGATTGTCGGTAAATACGCCGCCCGACCGCACTGAGAACAACCATGGTCCGTCAGGACCCTGCTCCGCGTCCTGTGCATAGAGGTCCACACTCATTACAAGTGGAAACGCCAAAACCGCCCACATCACCTTCGTCCATACCTTCATATCGTTATCCTCCAGATATACCGGTGAAACAACAAACCCAAACCACAACTCTAAATATGGGTGAGAGTTTTGCCGACTTAGCCCCCTCAAGTCAACCCTAATCCTTACCCCGTCGGCAATTCTCACTATGGCCGAAAACCGCCTGAAGGCGGTACACCAACGGGCTGAAAAATATCGTATTCCGGCGTTGGTGTACCGGCTTTAGCCGGTCTTTAACATTACCCAGCTGCCATATTGAGAATTGCTGTTACCCCCTGGGCCTCTAATATTACTCTCTTCGCTTTCTTTTGTGACGGAGGCCGCTACAATACGCCGGCATGCAATGGGGATGGGACTGGAATCCGGTGACGGTTAAACGATGGCGGCTGTTCCGCCGCATGCGCCGTGCCTGGTGGTCGCTCTGGATCCTGGTGGCCCTCTATGCCGTCAGCCTGGGATCGGAACTGCTGTGCAATAACACCCCTCTTTGGGTTCGTTTTGAAGAACAGGTCTACCTCCCCATCCTGAAATTCCAACCTGAAGACACTTTTCTGAAGAATGGCCGGCATACCCGCCCCGATTACAAGAAAATCGCCCAAACCCCGGCCTTCACCTCAAACCCGCGGAACCGGATGGTCTTCCCGCCAATCCCCTTCGGCCCCCTGGAAACAACCGATCCGTCCTCAATAACGCTTCCTGATGCCGTGATCCTGACTTTTAAACCTGAACCGCGCCTGGCCACCGTCAACCTCTCCCGTGACGGAATCATTATGAAGGCGGTCGACACCGAATTCTTTTTTGGAGTTTCGCCGGAAACCCTGCCGGGACAGTCTTTCTCAAAAACCTGGCCTCTTCCCCCGCCACTGCGAAACGCCCTGGACTCCCGCTGGAGAAACGAGGCGGCCCCCTCCTTCAGCGTTGTGGTGTCCTCATCCCAACCCGTCCCGCGCGAGGCGGAACTCTGTCTTTCTGAATTCACCCCGCGCAGCAGCCCCCCCTCCACAGTGCGTATCACCTTACGCGAACGGGACGGACTTCCCGGCGCAGCGCGGGGAAAAGTGGCCCTGAATGAACACCTGGAGGTGGTGTCCTCAACATTCCCCTTGTGGGATTCTCTCTCCCCTGAGACCCGAACCTCCCTGATTGCCCTAGCACAAGCCCGCCTTGCCGGCCCGACGGAAGATCGTTCCATCACCCTGAATCACACGCCCTACATCATTACCGCCACCCGTTCAGAAGTCAGCTGGCCGTACAAACCCGGCTCCGGCCACTGGATGGGAACCGATAGTGCGGGGCGGGACGTACTGGCCCGGATCCTCTACGGACTGCGCACCTCGATGACCTTTGGATTCCTGCTGGTGGCGATGGCCATGGCACTCGGCACGCTACTGGGCGCTCTTCAGGGCTACTTCGGAAAAAATATCGACATCATCGGACAGCGTTTCACTGAAATCTGGAGCGCCGTTCCCTTTCTATACGTCATGATCCTGCTCGGCGCCGTCTACGGTCGCGGGTTTCTCATGTTGCTTCTCTGTTACGCCCTCTTCAACTGGATCGGCATCTCCTACTATATACGGGCCGAGTTCCTCCGTCTCCGCCATCTTCCCTTCGTGGAATCCGCCCGCGCACTCGGGCTTCCGCACCGCACCATCATCTTCCGTCACATCCTGCCCAACGCCCTTGTCCCCCTGATTACCTTCTTTCCCTTCTATCTCGTGGGGGCCATCGGTTCGCTGGCCGCATTGGATTACCTCGGCTTCGGGCTCCCCCCGCCCACACCGAGCTGGGGCGAACTGCTGGCGCAGGCCCAGCAATTCCGCTGGGCCTGGTGGCTGATCCTCTACCCCGCGCTCGCTCTATTCGTGGTTATGCTGCTCGGCGTATTTGTCGGGGAAGGCATCCGGAACGCATATGATCCACGGCCCCGAACAAAATTTGAATAAATGAACACTTTATTAGACATTCGAAACTTGGGCATCACATTCGACACCGATGAGGGGCCCCTCAAAGCAGTGGATAATGTGTCGTTCTCCATCCGTCAGGGCGAGGTGGTCGGGTTGGTCGGCGAATCCGGATGCGGAAAATCAGCAACCGCCCTGAGCCTGCTCCGACTGATTCCCATGCCCCCCGGTCGCCTGACGTCAGGCGAGGTGATTTTTGAAGGACGCGATTTACTGCGCCTGCCAACTTATGAATTACGCTCCATCCGCGGCCGGCGCATCAGCGTCATCTTCCAGGAACCCATGTCAGCCCTCTCCCCGCTCCATCGCGTCGGCGCGCAACTGGTGGAAACGCTGCAGCTTCATCTCCCGATCGACACACGCACCGCCTGGAACACCAGTGTGGACTGGCTCAAGCGCGTTGGTCTGCCTGATCCAGTGGCGCAGATGCGGGCGTATCCCTACCAGTTATCCGGCGGCATGTTACAGCGCGTCATGATTGCCATGGCCCTCATGTTGGAGCCCGCGCTCATCATTGCCGACGAGCCCACCACGGCCCTGGATGTGACCATTCAGGCGCAGGTTCTGGAACTTCTCCGCGAGATGAAAAGTAAAGACGCCTCGCTGTTGCTGATCACCCACGATCTCGGCGTGGTCTGGGAACTTTGCGCCCGTGTCGTCGTGATGTACGCCTCCCGCGTGGTTGAGGAAGGCCCGCGCCGGGACTTGTTTGAGAACCCCGCCCATCCCTATACCCGCGCCCTGCTCGACTCGGTGCTCAGCCTGACAGGCCGTGCTGACCGGCTTTCCACCATTGAAGGACAAGTGCCCTCTCCGCTCGCCTATCCTGCGGGTTGTCGGTTTGCCCCCCGCTGTCCACACGCCTTCACCCGCTGCCGCCAGGAACAGCCTCCTCTCTATACTCTTTCAACAGACCGCCACTCCGCCTGCTTCCTCTGCGACAAACACCCCACAGCTCATACTTCATAATTCATACTTCATAATTCATAATTACTCTTATGCCCCCCCTCCTTCAAATACACGACCTCAAGACCTGGTTCCCCATCACGAGCGGGGTATTCTCCAGGACCGTTGGCCATGTGCGCGCGGTAGATGGCGTATCGTTCGACATCGCGCCGGGCGAGACCGTGGGGCTGGTCGGCGAATCCGGATGCGGCAAGACCACGCTTGGCCGGACCGTGTTGGGCCTTGAACCCAGGAAATCCGGCGAGATTCTGCTCGGAGGCACCCCGCTGTGGCCCGCCCGCCATCGGGATACCCTACCCTTGCGGCGCCGGGTTCAGATGGTTTTCCAGGATCCCTACTCCTCGCTCAATCCCCGTATGACGATTCAGGAGATCGTGACTGAAGGTCTGCTCGAGCAGCGCCTGATCCGACCCCGTGATCGGGCTGATGCGGCGGTCCGCCTGCTTCAGGAAGTGGGCATGGAACCCAGTGTGCTTCACCGGTACCCTCATGAATTTTCCGGCGGCCAGCGCCAGCGGATCAGCATCGCCCGCGCCATTGCCGTTCGGCCTGAGCTGGTCATCTGCGATGAGGCTGTCAGCGCGCTCGATGTATCGGTGCGGGCCCAGGTGCTGAACCTGCTCATCGACCTGCGCGCTTCCCACAACCTGGCGTACCTGTTTATTTCCCATGACCTCGGGGTCATTCGTCATATTGCCAGCCGGGTGGTGGTGATGTATCTGGGCGTCGTGGTCGAGACTGGGTCGGCATCCGAGGTGCTGGATTCACCGGCGCACCCGTATTCCCGCGCCCTGATTTCGGCCGTGCCCGTCCCCTTCGGCGAGAGCCGGAAACGAACGATCCTGAAAGGCGACGTCCCCTCCTCATCGAATCCGCCGTCCGGCTGTCGCTTCCGCACCCGCTGCCCCCTTGCCCTCCCCGAATGCGCCGTCCGGGTGCCCGTTCTGGAGTCGGTTACCCCCGGCTCAACCAGACAGGTCGCCTGCATTCGGAAGAATGAGATTTTAGACAGATAAACCTTTGCAAAAACGCTTTTGCAATGGGCTTTTCAATGAATTCACTTCACCTTGAGATCCTGTTTGACGTCAATCGCGGACCCCGAAATCGAAGGAAGCCCGAGCAGGGAAAGCGCCAAATTGCCAACATCGCCATTCCGTATTGGCGGGTTCAGCTCCGCATAATCAGGCCGGCCGGCTCCCGGATCCTTTCGGGTCCCGGTATTCAGCGCATACAAATCGCCCCGGGTGATGCCTGTGCCCCACACATAGAAAGGGATCGTGTAATCAATGGGCTTAGTGGCATCCGAGTGATCCTTCCCCGCCCCACCATGATCCGCCGTGACAATCAAGTCGGTTCTTCCCTTCAAGGCGGAGTTGCTGGCAATCAGATCCATAATCCGGCCAAGATAGCCGTCAATCGTGATCAGAGCCTCGTTGTATGGTTCACTCCCCCATCCGTGAGTGTGTCCTGCAGAATCCCCTTCGCCAAAATGCACGAAGGCGAAGTGGCAGGGTTGGGTCGTCATCATGCTGATCACACTGTCCGTCAGCACGGGGGACTTCGCACACATGAAATAATCCACTTTATTGCGCCCGTTATCGGGGCCGGTCTTGTCCGGTGCACCGTGAAGATCGTCATAGGAAACCTTAAACAAAGCAAACTTGGTTTTGGTGGCCCACACCCCGGTACGCAGACCGTGATCATGAACAACATCAAAGACACTGGGAACATAAGCTCCCTTGTTGGAATGAATCGTCGCACCCTTGGCGGGATCTGTATTACTGGACCAATTATGGCCCTCGGGGTCCGTGATCCGGCGACTGGTGATCATGCTGGTATGATTCGGAAGTGTAACGGTGATGTTGAAATCGGCTCGGGCATTGGTGGTCCTCGCAGATTCCGCTTCCAATTGTTTGAAATGGGGAAGTTTACCGGCGTCGACCAGCGTTTGCAGATACGTTGAGCCCAGGCCGTCAACACTCACGGCGATGACATACTCCGAACTCTTCGCAACGAGGCAACCACAAAACCAGCAGACCAATATTAGAATGATTTTCATGAGCGGCATCATAAATGATTAAGATTATGATTACGAATAAGATTATGATAAAAACCGGCCGATATGAATAAAGACACTCCGATCAAAGCGCTCGTCATGATGTCCGGCGGGCTGGACAGTATGCTTGCGGCCTGCGTTCTCAAGGCGCAGGGAATCCATGTTACCGGCCTCTGTTTTGAATCGCCATTCTTCAGCGCCGAGAAAGCCCGTATCGCCGCTGAGCATGTCGGCATTCCCCTGATCGTGGAGGATTTCTCAGACGACCTGATCGCCCTGGTGGAGCATCCCAAACATGGGTTTGGGGCCAACATCAATCCCTGTATTGACTGCCATGCCGGAATGATCCGCCGGGCGGGCCTTATCCTGCAGCGCGACGGGTTTCACTTCGTCGCCACAGGGGAAGTGCTCAACCAGCGCCCGATGTCACAAACCCGAAGGAATCTGGATGTTGTGGCGGAGGAATCCGGGCTTAATGACCGGCTGCTGCGTCCCCTCAGCGCCAAGCTCCTGCCGGAAACCGAGCCTGAGCGGCTTGGCTGGGTGGATCGTGCCCGGCTTCTGGAGCTGAATGGACGGGGTCGGAAACCCCAGCAGAAAATAGCCGAGGACTTCAACCTGACTCATGTTCCGCCCTCTGCCGGTGGTTGTAAATTAACAGAACCCCATTACGCCGAAAAGTTGTGGGATTTGCGCCGGAACGGACAACTGAAGGATCGTCACGCTATTACCCTTCTTCGTATCGGCCGCCATTTCAGGATCTCGTCGAAGGTAAAGGCCATTGTCGGACGGGATTCCGCTGAGAACAGCGCTCTGACATCCAACGCAGAAACCGGCGACACGCTACTCAACACCGCTCCCGCCATCCCCGGCCCCACCGTCCTGGTTGCCGGGCCCGCCAACGAAAGGGAACTCATCACGGCCGCCCAGCTTTGCGCCCGATACAGTGATGTGCGCACCGACCCCCAAGTAGAGATCATCGCCACGGGATTCGCTGGAAACCACACACTCATCGTAGCCCCCGCCACCGACCTGGACATCGACCGCCTCAAGATTTAGCGGCGAGGTAAAGTACTTCGAAGGTGGCTTTGACGCCGCCGGAAGGATCCCGGCAGGTCTCATCATAAGCCTTGCGGAGTTGGTTCAATTCCGTACGGGACAAGGGAAGCGCCGCCCGGGATACCGCGCCTGAAGTCAGGCCTTGAGCATGAATCGTATCAAAAAAATCATCCGCCGAATGATACTGCGCCTGAATTGCCTCGGCCTTCCGGGAGACAAGATCGAACCCGGCTTGCTCCACGGCCGAAATCACTTCATCTCGTGTTGGCAGCCGACCCACCGGCATTTTTCCGGGGGCAATTTGCCGGCGCAGTCCATGGAGTTCAGCCAGGGTCCCATCGACCATCAATGCCGCGTACAGTCCGCCTCCCGGTACCAGGGCCGCCTTTAGCATCGCCATGGTTTTCCCTAACGGCTCAGCCCAATGCAGTGCCGAGCTGCTGACAATGAGATCAAACGGGCGGGCCGTCTTGAAATCACGCACATCCGAAATCACATACTCCATCGCCGGATCGTCTCCCCATCGCTCGCGGACGCACGACACCATCCCTTCCGCCACATCCATCACGCAAAGCGAGGCGTCGGGGTAGCGTTGACGAATCAACCCGGTCAGCACGCCGGTGCCGCACCCGACCTCGAGAATCCTGCCCCGCCCCACCTGATCCGCCTCCGGGAGAAGTTCAAGCAAACGGGCCGCAACATGGCGATGCAGGCCGGCCCCCTGGTCATAAGTGCTGGCGGCGCGTGAAAAACGGCGGGCAACTGGATTCACGAAATCACTCCCTCGATCCGCGCGGCATCGGCAATCCGGCCAGCCACCTCTTCCAGCATCGTCACGGGATGATCGAGCCGAACCGAAAGCCTCAATCGCGCGGTGCCCCGTGGAACCGTCGGCGGCCGTATGGCAATGGCCAGTATTCCCTGTTCCCGCAAACGGCGATGAAGTCTGACGGCACGCGTGTTGTCACCCACCATCACCGGAATAATCTGGCTTTCCGAGGAACCGGTGTTTAATCCCAGATTCTGTAACCGGCTTCTGAAATGAGCCGCGCGTGACAGCAGTTCCGCGCCCATGCCCGGGTTTTCGCGCAACACGTCCAAGGCGCCCAGCGCCGCTCCGGCCATGGCCGGCGGCAACGCCGTGGAATAGATAAAAGAACGCGCCTTGTGAATAAACCAGGCTCGCATCTCGACCGAACATGCCACAAATCCGCCTGATCCGCCCAGCGCCTTGCTCAATGTGCCCATCGAAAGATTCACCTTCGATTCGACTCCGGCCGACCGGATGAGTCCGGCGCCACCCGGCCCGAAGACTCCGGTCGCATGAGCCTCGTCGACCAGCATCATCGCGCCTTCGGCTTCCGCAACGGCCGCGAGCTCAGAAACCGGTGCGAGGTCGCCATCCATGCTGAAAACCGATTCCGTCACGATCAGACGCTTCCCGGAACCCGAGCATCCCCGACAGACACGACTCACATGAGCGACATCGTTGTGATGGAAGCGATGAACGGAAGCCCTGCTGAGGACAGCGGCATCCACCAGACTCGCATGGGCAAGCCGGTCGATGAAGATATGATCACCCCGCCCGACCAGGGCGCTGATCATCCCGACATTCGCGGCATAGCCGCTTCCGAACACAAGGGCGGCGGGGTAGCCCTTCAGGGCGGCAAGCCGATTTTCCAAGTCTTCATGACAGGTCAGGGTTCCCGTCACCAGCCTCGAGGCCGTCGCGCCGGACCCGAACCGGTTGATCGCCCCGATAGCGGCGGCCTGAACGCGAGGATGGCAGGACAGACCGAGATAATCGTTGCTTGAAAAATTCAGCAGGGATTGGCCGCCGGACGCCACCTCAACCCCGGTCCGGTCATACGGAGCCAGGGAGCGCTCCAATCCGGCTTCGCGAAGGGTTGTCAGTTCATCCGTTATCCAAGTTTCCGCCATTTGCATCGGGCGTAATCTGCTTAGACAGTCCCGGTTTGTCCAGCGGATAAGTCAACAGGGCCCCGTTCACGAGACAGTTGACGCCTTTAAAAAAGCACATTAAAGTCTCAGCCATTAACCAAGAAACGAGGTCTGCCGATGAATCGAGTTTCCCGTGATGACAACGCCTTTGGGTCTCCACCCCCGGTTCCCCGCCCGTTCTCCATGGTCCGTGCGGCGTTCTGGCCGCTCTTCGGAATGGGCATCCTGCTTTTCATTCCCGTCTTTATCTGGTTCTTCTGCCGGATCGAGCCCGACAGCGGTCATATTGCCATCCTGATCGCCAAAACCGGAAAGGATCTTCCGTCCGGCCAGCTGATCGCCGAAAGCCCGGGGCAAAAGGGGATCCAACTGGAAGTCCTGGCGGAAGGGCGCTATTTCAGGAATCCCTTTTTCTGGGATTGGCGAATGGATAAAATCACCGATATCCCGGCCGGCAAACTCGGCGTTCTCACCCGACTGTACGGACAGGATCTCCCCCCCAATCAGGTCATCGCCGGGCCTGGTCAGAAAGGAATTCTGGCCGATGTTCTCAGTCCGGGAAAAATCCGCATCAATCCCTACGCCTTCCGGGTGGATTTGTATGACGCCATCACCATCCGCCCCGGCTTTGTGGGCGTAGTGACCTCTCTGACCGGGGCTGATGTGCTCAGTGGCATCGCCTCAAACAAGCCGAACGGGTTCCTGGTGGGGAGCGCCATGAAGGGCGTGCTGCCGACCGTGCTGGATTCAGGCACCTATTACCTCAATCCCTATCTGGTCAGCGTCGCGGAGGTCAACCTCCAGAGCCAGCGGTTTGAGATGAGCGGGCTGGACGCGATCAACTTCCTTACCATGGACGGATTCAGCGTCATGGTCGAGGGCACCATTGAGTTTGCGTTGCAGGGCGAACAAGCCGCCCTCCTCACCCACCGCGTGGGCGATATGAATGACATCATCAAGAAGGTCATCCTGCCACGTGCCCGCGGCTTCAGCCGCATTGAGGGAAGCAAACACCCCGCCACCACCTTCATTGTGGGAGAGACCCGCCAGAAGTTCCAGAAAGACCTCGAACTCCACCTGCGGAGCACCTGTGAAAAATGGGGCGTTTCCATCCGGTCGGTTCTGATCCGAAACATCAGTCCGCCCGAGGAAATCTCAAGCATCATCCGTGACCGCGAAGTCGCCGTCCAGGAAAGCAAGAAATACGACATGGAAATCGGACAGGCCAAGTCCAAGGCTGAACTGGTCAAGCAGGAGATGCTGGCCCGTCAGAGCGGCGAAAAAGTGGAGGCCGACACGATCCGCATCCAGGCGGTCATTGCCGCCCAGCAGGAACAGGCCGTGCGGGTGGTTCAGGCCAACCGCGAACTGGAAGTGGCCCGAATCGAGAATGAAGCCGCCATTGCCCAGGCCAAATCCGTCATGTTCAAGGCTCAGGCCGAAGCCGACGTGGTCACCATGCAGAACCTTGCCGAAGCCGCCGTGCTTTCCAGCCAGGTTCAGGCCTTCAGCAACGGCCTGAATTACGCCCGATACACCTTCTACAAGAAAGTGGGCCCGCGCATTGAGTCCATCATGAGCTCCGATCAAGGCGACGGGCTCGGTACTCTTTTTCTTCCCTATCTTCCCCAGACCCACAAGGAGGTGAAATAATGACTTCGCTTAAATCCATCATTGCTGCCGCCATCGCATTTGTCCTCTTTAGCATCTTCGTCTGGGAGTGGGGCTTCTGCCGGTTTTATGTCTATCCCGACGAGATGGCTGTGATTACCGCCAAAACCGGAGCCGCCCTGAAGCCCGGCCAGATCCTTGCCCAGGAAGGGCAAATGGGAATCCAGGAGCAGGTTCTGGGGGAAGGCCGGCATTTTCGGAATCCCTATGAGTACAACATCCAGATCATGCCCGTCATCAACATCCCTCCCGGCAAAATCGGGGTGGTGACTGCCAAGGTGGGTGCCGATCTGCCTCAGGGTGAATTTCTGGCCAACGAAGGCCAGAAGGGTATCGCCCGGCGTGTGCTCGGCCCCGGAAAATACCGACTGAACCCCGTCGGCTATGAGGTCAAGATCGAAGACGCCGTGGTGATCCCCATCGGATATGTCGGGCTCATCACCTCGCTCTCCGGCAGGCAGGCACCGGAAGGCGCTTTTGCCAAGCCCGGCGAAAAGGGAGTGCGCGAGGATATTCTCCAGCCCGGCCTGTATTATGTAAATCCGAAGGAATTCCAGATCAATGTCCTGGAGATCGGCCTCAATCAGGTCTCCCTGCTCGGCCGCGAGGGTAGTGCCGTGATCACCAAGGGACAGATCGCCGTCCAGAATGTGGCCATGGACGCCCTGCAGGACAATATGCTGAAACTACAGCAGGCCAAACGCCGGGATTATTACGAACAGGCGGACATGGAAATGGCGCAACGGGCAACCGCACTGCCGGCGGCAAAAAAACCCGTCGCGCCCCAACGCTCCGGCGACAGCGTCCATGTATTAAACGAGTACGTCACTTTCCCGTCCCGCGACGGATTCCTGATCAGCCTTGACATGACCGTTGAGTTCGAGCTGCTCCCTGAGAACATCGCCTGGCTCTACCGTAGCTACGGGGATCTCCCCGCCGTGGTGGATAAGATCATCATGCCGCAGATTCTGTCCATCACCCGCAACAAAGGCTCGGAATACCGCGCGAAGGATTTCATCGTTGGTGAGGGCCGGGAGAAATTCCAGACCGACATGACAGAGGCGCTATCGAAAACCATGGCTGAGAAAAAGATCATCACCCACAATGCCCTCATCCGACACGTGGATGTCCCCCTGCAAATTCTGGATCCCATCCAGAAGGCCAGTATTGCCACGGAGCAGGACCTGACCAACATTGAACGCCAGAACACAGCCAGGAAACAGGCCGACCTCAACACCGGTATGTCCCTGATTGATCAGCGGCGCGCCCAGGTTGCCCAGGAGACCCAGAAGCTCAAGGCGGAAATCAAGGCTGACCAGGAAAAGCAGGTGGCGGAAATCCAGGCGGGAACGATCAAGCAAATTGCGCTGATCGACAAAAACTCCGCTGAAGTCCGGGCCGACAAGACGCGCACGTTGGGGAAAGCAGCCGCCGATTCGATGAAACTGGTGGAGAACGAACGCGCCCGCGGCGCCCAGATGAAAACCCTGGCCTTCGGTGACCCCATCGCCTTCAGCATGTGGGAATTCGCCGGATCCCTCCGTTCCGATCTCCGGATCAATATCCTCCATGCCGGAGAGGGCACTCTCTGGACCGACCTCGAGAAGGCCACCCTCGGCGAACTCGGTGGCGCCACTTTGATGAAACAAAAGAAATAACATAAGGAGGCCGTTATGGGTACTGCAGGAAGACAGATCGTGGGCAAGGATGCAGATAAGATCATCGCCATGCTGAACAAGCTATACTGCGACGAGTGGCTTGCTTACTACCAGTACTGGCTGGGAGCCAAATTGGTGAAGGGCCCCATGAAAGACTCCGTCATGGCGGAACTGACCCAGCACGCCGCGGATGAACTCCGCCATGCGGGAATGGATGCCGACCGGATCATCCAGCTCGGCGGAACCCCCGCCCTCGGCCCCGACGTCTGGCTAAAGCTGACCAACTGCGGCTACGACGCCCCCAAGGATCCCTACGTCAAGGTCATCCTCGACCAGAACATCAGCGGCGAACAGTGCGCTATCAAGCACTACAACGAACTGCTCAAGTTCAGCCGGGATCGCGACCCCGTGACCTACAACATGGTCCTCCAGATCCTTCAGGACGAGGTGATGCACGAGGAAGACCTGCAGAACCTCAAGGAAGACATGGTCCTAATGGTCAAGCGCGGGCTGAAATAGCCGTCAATCGGCTCATTGCTATAAGCCCCCCGAATCGTATACAATGGGGGCTCAATGAGAATACGATACCGGCTGTCGGGTGTGGGCGCCATCATTGCTGTTGGCGTACTCGTGGGAGGGGTATGGTGGATGGGTCATTCCGACCGATCCAACACTCCTGATTGCCCCTCGCTAGATGTCTCGGCAATTACCCCGATCCCGGCGCCCCACACTAACGATCCCTCC
>JBAXMJ010000041.1:0-20476 GCA_037134355.1 bacterium
CGCATATGGGGGCATACTTTAGGGGGCGTGGCGGAGAGGGTCAAGTGGGGAATGAGTGGCCGCAATGGAGGTTCCGGGCGCAGTCGGGCAGGCGATGCAACGGCAGAGCCCCGCCTCTTTCAGCGCCTGCGGGCCATCGAAGAAGGGTTTGTCCGGAACCGTGAACCCAACCCGCCGGGCTTCATCCACCAGAATGTGAAGATAGTCTGTCATATGTCGCGCCGTGTAGGGATTGACATCATGGAAGTTCAGGATGACGGTTAGAGGAGTCGCCGGACTGCCCCTCTGTCTGGCGTTCTCATAGATCTCAATGAGGGCGTTCCGGATATGGACCCGCCGGAACAGGCTGCCCTTGTAGCCGTAGATCAAGCCGTCCCTCGCCCGGATATCCGCCATGAGCATGTGAAGCCCCAGTGCTTCATAGAGAGCTTGTGTCGTTTGGTTTTTTGCCCCGTACGGCGGTCGCACGAATACCGTTTCCGAGCCCGTGATGTCCCGAAGCAGCGCCTGGGCCGCCTTGAGTCCCGCCTCCAATTCAGCGGGCGGGACTTTCCGGTGATCCACATGGCCCTTGGGCGATACACTGTGAATGCCGAGCAGGTGCCCCTCTGCGGCGAGCTCCCGCATGACGGTGCGGCCTTCCGGGGTGCCCCCTCCACGCGGATGACCCGTTTGGACAAAGAAAATGGCCTTGGCGCCCGGTTGGACATCATTGGTGGCGAGTTGATGCAGGATGGCGAGGGTCGGGTTGTAGGGCTTTGTGATGCTGGGACCGTCATCAAAGGAGAGGATGAAGCGGATCACCGGCGGCGGACTGCCCGCGGGATACGCGGAGGGATCAGGAATGGAGCGGCAGGATGACAGGACTCCTGCCAGCAGGATCAAGCCCGACAGCTGTGCGGGAATCGCGAATGATCTCATCGGGAGCCTCCCGCCTGAACCCCTTGCTCCCATTTCCGGCATCGTCCCCCGCTTCGGCCCAGGGATTCATCATGATCCAGAATCTCAATCACCTCGCACTGGTTCGGGCAGTCGTTGCACCGGAAGCAGCGTGTGGCGATCTCGCGATCACAGAGACTGTACCCTCGGAAGCGGGTCCGGGCAGGATTAGCGCGTGCCGCGAGCAGGGCCGCGCCATAGGCACCCATGACCATGTTGTGTTTCGGGACGATGACTTCGGTATTGAGAGCCTCATTGAAGGCCCGGCGGATTCCCCGGTTGGCGCTGACCCCGCCTTGCAGGACGATGGGAGGACGGATTTCTTTTCCGGCGCAGACATTGCTGAGGAAGTTACGGACCATGGCCTGGCACAGACCCATGACGATATCGTGCTGCTGGTGGCCGGTTTGCTGCTTGTGGATCATGTCGGATTCGGCAAAGACGGTGCAACGCCCCGCAATGGTGGTGGGATCGTTCGAAAGAAGCGCCCGCTCGCCCAGTTCTTCGATGGAGAGGCTGAGCCGCTTGGCCTGTGAATCCAGAAAACTGCCCGTACCGGCGGCGCAAATCAGGTTCATGGCAAAGTCCACCACCACGCCGTTGCGCAGGATCGTGACCTTGCTGTCCTGCCCTCCGATTTCAAAAATGGTGTGCGCTTCCGGGTGCAGATGCAACGCGGCCCGGGCATGGGCGCTGATCTCATTTTTCACGATGTCCGCCCCGACGACCGCGCCGATCAAGGTGCGGGCACTTCCCGTGGTGCCGACTCCTGCGATTTTCAGGGTCTCCGGAACCGCCTGACGCATCTCCAGAAGTGCTTTCTGCACGGAGTGGATGGGATTGCCATCGACCCGCCGGTAGGCGGTGAAGAGGACTGTCGAGCTGGAATCGATCAGAACCAGATTGGTGCTGATCGAGCCGACATCAATCCCGAGATAGGCTTGGGTTGTCATGATGAGGCCTGCTTTCTTCGTTCCCGCAGAATGTCTGTAAAGGCTTCCAGTCGGGTGACGACCCCGACATGGCTGCTGTGTTCGTCAAATGACAGTTCGAGAATGGGGATCGAGTGGTCCACGCTGATCTTGCGCAGGATCGGGCGGATGCTGATTTCCGGCATACAGCCGGTGGGGGCGATGTGAATGACCCCGTCATAGTGTTCCTGGGCGCAGCGCAGGGTGTAGGCTACGGATTCCAGGGCGTGGCCGCCCACCCGCGACTTAAGATAGGGGCGTGCAAGCCGGTTCAAGGAGTCACGGGAGTCCGGGCTCCAGAATCCAATGTGGAAGATTTTAGCCAGTTCGTTCCCGAGCAGGAAAAAATTCTGAACCTCGACGCCCAGACTGCCCAGAGTTTCCTCCAGATTATGGTTCAAATAACTGTCTCGCAGGATTGAGGCTTCACCCAGCAGTCCGATTTTCAGGGGTCTGGCTTCCGGGTCGGTGGGGACGGTGTGGAAGCGTGCGGGGATTGTCCGTGATAGGGCCCGGATGGCAGGCACGGTCCGGGCTTCGTCCAGATCCTTGAGGCACGCATTCATGAGGCGGGTGGTGTCGCCGGTATGGAGCTCACACGCCCGGGTTTTCCAGGCCAGCTTTTCGATGGCATCCACGGCGTGAACCTTGAAAAAAGCACGGCCGCAGCAGCGGAGGAAGTCGCCCATCGTGGGGTCGAAATGGCGGATCAGGGGCGGTTTGATTCCGTCATAGCCCAATCCGAAGATGAACAGGTTGAATCCGCGGTCTTTGAGGATTTTCTGCTGCAGTTCCCGGTAGTACCGGAGCCGGCAGGTGCCCACGCTGTTGACCATGACGCCGTATTCCACGCCCTCCATGGCCGCCTTGATGAAATAGCCGGTTGTGGCCTTGAAGGCCAGGCAGCTGAATTCGGGCGAGGCGTCCGCCCCGAGCTTCATGATTTCAGGCGTGGTGCAGCGGGTGCTCCACGGAGTGACCCGCAGGCACTCCACGGAGGCGGCCAGCGCAATGGAATAGTTTCCCCAGGGGGGTATGGCCAGGGCTGTCATGTTACCATCTCGTTGAATCCACAAACGCCTCCAGCCGGGTATCCGTTCCAGCCTGTGCGGCGTGTTCATCCACCACTAAAGTCATGGTGGGAATTCCCTTAGTCTTAAGTATTTCGCGGTTGAATTCCATCACAATGGAGTCGCATCCGCAATTGAAGGAGGTGAGTTGGATGACGGCGGCGCATTTGGTCGGATCCAGCGTCTTGAGATGGTGGTTCATTTTTCCACAGGTGTCCCACTTGATGTTGCTCACCGGGATTTCCTCGCCGTCAAACGGCATCAGATCAACATCCACATCGAGTCGTTTCAAGGTGGCGAGAATGGGGCCTGAAATATAGTCGTCGTGGAGATTGTAGGGATGGCTGATGACCAGGAGTCTTTTTCGTGTCGGGCCGGGGTTCCGGACGGGCGGGCGGCGCGCCTCAGCCAGGGCCGCCAGGGCGGTGTCGGCGGCGATGCATGTCAGGGCTTCCTCCGCGCCGAGGCTGCGGCCCAGTTCCAGAAGGTAGTCGCGCAGAGGGGTACTGTTTTCGTTGATATCAAGACTCAGGATTCTGACGGAATCCCCGAATTGGGCCTGGGCAACATCCGGCAGGGCGGAAAGTTTTGGGCAGGCAATGTGTCCTTTCAAGCCCGACAGAAGACGCGGAACAAAAAGCCGATCCACTTTTCCGGCGAGTTCGGCCAGATGTGCATCGAGCAGTTTGAGTGGCAGGCAATGTTCCGATTCCGAGATCAGGACGGCCTGCTCGACCGTGTGACGGGTTGAGGCGCCGGACAGTACGGGCGTGTGGCCGAGTTGGGCGAAGAAGGTTTCAAAGAGGGAAGGGTAGTAAAAATAATACAGGGCGCGGGGGATGCCGATGGTCAGTGGCTTGAAACCAGTGCCATCCACCACCTTTTTCAGGGCGGTGAAAGCGGGCGGGCGCATTTCCTGGAGAATCATGAGACTGGAGTTGACGGCGGCCTTGGTGGCCATGGGCACTCCGCCGCCGTACTCCGCCCATTGTCCGCCGAGCAAGAGTCGTTTGACAGGGGTTGTGAGAGTAGCGAGGCGTGCGTGGATGTTTTTCCGGGTCGGCTTGTGTCCCATGATCGATCCGTCGCGGTTTCCCGTATAGCGGTGGAACGTAACCGGAGTGGCCACCTCCATGACCTCGATGTGGCGGCGAAGGCCGGGAATCAGCAGGCGCTCGACCCGGTCGAGAATCGTGTCGGTGAATTCCTGCTTGTACCGGCGATAGGCGTCCCCGCGCTCCAGACCCGGTCCGGTTTCCCAATGATTGTGGTGGGACAGGTAGGCGGGGCACTGGATGAGGAGGGTGCCTTTCCCCGGGGGCGCCAGGGAGGGATCGCGGAGAGAAGGGGCTAGAACGCTGATGAGAGTGGAACGGGCTTCTCCATTGACCCGATCTCCAATGGGGATTGAGTCCTCGGTCAGGCGAACCAGGGACTCATCCAATCCAAGCGAGGCGGGAGGGCAATCCAGTCCCAGATAAATTGAGAAACTGGAGTAATAGAGATCTGCATGGCGGAGGCGTTTAAGTGTTCTGGCGGGAACGCTGGCAGGGGGAAGCATTGTGGTGAAGAGCTTTTCCACATCGCAGGCCGCGATGACATAGCGGGCGTGCACGGTGTCACCGGTCGCGAGCCGGATTCCGGTCGCTTCTTTGGACGCGTTGACGAGGACTTCCTGGACGCGTTGGTTCAGAGTAATTCGGCCGCCGTTTTCAGTGATTTTCCGGCACAGCCAGTTCACCAGAGCAGCGCAGCCTCCTTCGGGCGGCTTTTGGAAATCACCCGTGAAAGCAAATCCCAGCGGGACCAGAACCGACATCATGGTCCCATCGGAGTGAAAGAGGTTCAGGAGTTCGCGGGTCTTGAAATAGCGGGTTAATCCCCTGGCTGCCGGGGTTGAGACCACCTGTCGGATAGGCCAGACCCAGCGCGTCATGGCCAAACCATGATGCAGGAGTTCGCGGAGGGACATGGTTTTCACCGACCGCATGCGGTTATCGAGGAACAGCATATGGTGGCCGAGGCGCTCGGCGTCCTGGAAGAGTTTCCGAATCCCCTTTGATTCATCTGGGAAATCCCGGATCAGGTGATCGCGAAGTTCCAGAGGGTTCGAGGTGAGCAGATAATTATGACCGGTGTTCTTATAGCGATGAATCCGCTGGAGCGGAACATAGCGCGGGCCGTCGTTGCCAATGGCCTGGTGGATGCGGGCGAGGAAGCCGCCCGGGCGGCATTGGTTCAGCCATTCAAGGGAGGCGTCAAATGTGAATCCCTTGCGATGGAACGAGGCCAGACAGCCGCCCGCCTGCGATTCTGTTTCGAAAAGCTCGACATGGAGACCGGCCTTCGACAGCAGGGCGGCGGACGTTAATCCGGCAATACCACCCCCGATGATCACGACATCGCAGTGAGTTGGAAGGCCCATAGTCACGCCAGAGTGAAAAACGCGGCGGCATCCAGGATGGAAAGCCCGTTTTTGTGAAGGGCTTTGGAGGCCTGGTCGGGCTTGTCCACCCGGACAATCATGACTGCGTTACTGCCCCGCTTTAGGGTAAAGGCGTACATGTATTCAACCGTGATGGCATTGGGCTCCAGGATGGCCAGAATGCTTTCCATGCCTCCGGGACGGTCCGGGATTTCAATGGCCAGTACATCGCTGACATTCACCACGCAACCGGCCTTCTCCAGTACTCCCTTGGCCTTTTCCCACTCCCTGACCATGATCCTTAGAATTCCGGATTTCCCGGTGTCCGCGAGGCAGAGGGTCGGGATGTTGATGCCTGCCGCTGCCAGCGCCTTGCAGGGATGACCCAGGCGGCCGGGTTTATTTTCAAGAAATACAGATAGTTGTTTCAGTGTCATACTCCCTCTTTTTCGCTTAGAAGTCGTGAAGCCAAGAAATGTTTTCGAATCGCACTTGTAAGGGCGATGGGATTGGTTCGGTTCAGCCGATCAAGCACACATTCCCACCGATAGGCAAAGCTACCCCGCTCATCGCGCGCACGTTGCTTGAAAAGTGTGTCGAATGACCGTTTCCGCCTTGTATAATCCTGTTTTATGTGGAGAAAGCGTTCTGTGAACGCAGCCAGATAAGCCTCCACCACTGCTTCGGGAGAGGGGAAAAAGAGGAGACGGCGGCGGATGGGCTCCGCATAGGCCTCCGCAAAGGAAGCCAGATCAGACTGATAATCCGTGAAGGTGCCAGTGTGATCGGCGACGATGATATCCTTGGGAATGCCGAACTCGTCCTCCATCAAAACCTCATCACCATCGTCAAACAGTACGGTGTTTTTCAGGTTCAGGCGGCCTGTAATGATATTGGCAGCAGCGGCCCTGCCCAGTAATCGGGCAAATGCGAGGGAATACGTGAGATTCTGGAAACGGGAACGGGGGATTTTGTCGGTGGCCATGCCGGAGAGATAGTCACGCTCGAAATAGGTGGACCAGATCTGCTGGCTGTCATACCGGGCTCCGTGGTAGTGCTCGCTGATTTTCCGGGTTGTGATGCGGACGGGCAGGTTCATGCCCAGTTGGCGGCAGCCCAGCCGCCGATCCAGAATATACTCGGTGTATTCCTCCGCCTCCATGATGGCGGGGAGGAGATCCTTGCCCTCGTTCAGATGCTCCCGGATTCCCCATTTCTGCATGCGAAGAATACGGACAACAGGTTGCGGCGAACTGATTTGCTTGATCTCCGCCACATACACATCGCGCCGGCCGGAGCTGGAGGGGCGGCGCGAGAGCGAGCCGATGACCCGGCCGACATTGACATAATCAACATCCCCGAATTCGCGAAGGAAGTTAAAAATGAACCCGCGTGCCTTTTCGTCGCACAGGATCTTCAATTCGGAATCAGGGGGCGAACGATCCGCTTCATCGAAAAGGCTGTCGAACATTAATTCCCCTTCTTCGATGCGGCCACCGGGGAGCCATTCGATCTGCATGAAGAATTCGGAACTCAGTCCAAGAATGGTTTCCTCGGGAAGGGCTTCGCCTCCCTGACCGATCAGGCATGAAAACATCGGGTTTCGCCAGTCTGGATTATCGGGATTATCATCCCGCATTTCCGGCCGCACCGCGTCGCGAAAGGCCGCTTTGAGGTGTTCATAACAGGTGCGGATATCCGGAGGAGATTGATCCATGGGCGCGCAGGGTTTGAAACTGGAGTGGCCGAATGATTTGTCGACGGCAAAAAAGGCCACTTCGGGGTGGCCCATGCGGTTGTAACGGCCGGAAAAATCCCGGATTTCAACCAGATGTGCCTGAAGCTCGCTGTCCGGAAGGCTTTCGAGTTCGCAGAACTGCTGGTAGGTCAGGAATCGTGTGCCGATGTCGCGACTGTAGTAGTAGATGGAGCGGCCCCCGATCGGCAGCATGGCGGAGGTGATCATACGCTTCATTTCGTCAGGACTTTGGGGGAGCAGGGCAATCCGCCAGTTTTCGCCGCGTTCCTTGATGGCGTAACGAACTTTTTCATTGATGAGATTGAGGAACTTGATTTTTTGCTTGGAGACCAGTTCCTGGAGCAGGTCGTCGGCCTCGAAGGCCAGGGCCATATTCTCGGGATCAGGCCGGATCAGGATGCTTCCGGGATCCATGATCAGGTCAACCGACATCTGCCACTCCAGCATTTCGTCCTCTTCGGACAATGGGGGTAGGTTGGCTTTTTTCCGGTTGGCGTTAAGATCGGTGACATAGGCAAAGCGCTGGGTGGCGTGGATGCCGGGCAGGGTGACGATGGTCCGGCTCCGGGGAAAGATCGTGCCGATCCGTGAGATCAATCGTCCCTGCTGATCCTTCGCCAGCGGGTGTTCGCCTAGAATTCGAATAGTCATTCCTTTTCATAGTACCAATCCCTCCCCGTATTGAACAATCTGCATTTTTCATGGTGACAGTTGGGGCGGATTGAATACGATGGGCGGCTATGAATTCGGTATACACCACAACGATTACGCGGGAAGCGCGAAAGCGCGGGATTCAAATTGAAGTAATTGATCCCCTGACTCCGATTTTCGTGCTCAGGCATAAGGGAAAGTCAATCCGGTGTTACAACGCCCTGACGGATCGGGTCGGGGCGGTGACGTTTCAAATGACCCAGAACAAAGCCCTGGCCAATGTCTTTCTCAAGTCCCGCGGGTTTCCCGTTCCGGCCCAACAGCGTTTCACGGATCCGGTGGCGGCGGAGCGTTTTCTGAAGCGATACCGCAGTATTGTTGTCAAACCCTGCTCCCAATGGGGCGGGCGGGGGGTGTCGGTGGCGGTGAAAACGGCTGTGGAATTGGATCGTGCCGTGCGTTTTGCAAGGCAGTTCGAGGAGGAGATCATTCTCGAAGAGTATGTCGAGGGAGTGGACTACCGTTTGATTTTCGTGGATTTTAAATTTGTGGCGGCTATTCGCCGGCGATCCGCCCATGTGGAAGGGAATGGCCGGGATTCAATCCGGAAACTGGTGCAGGCAAAGAACCGGCGGGAACGACGCGTTGATCCGAGTCATATCATTCCGCTCGATGCCGAGACGGCTCGCAACCTCAAGGTTTTAGGCCTTTCCTGGGAGCAGGTTCCTACGGTCGGGCAGGTTGTTCGCGTCAGGTTAACCTCCAACTACCATACCGGCGGTGATGTGGATGTGGTGACCCATACGGTTAATCGGAAGCTGGTGGCATTGGCAAGGCGTGCCGTGAAAGCGCTGAATGTTCCGGTCATTGGCATTGATTTCCTGGTGAATGAGGTAAGCGGTCGGCCGTGGCTGATTGAGTTGAGCCCCGATCTGGCGATTTCCCCGCCAGAGGGCGAAGAGGTGGCCCGGCATTTCCTGAACTTCCTGTTCCCGGAGACAAAACGATGAAGTCCTGTCATCTGGTTGGCGTTGCCGGTGTGGGGATGAATGCCCTTGCTCAGGCACTCAAAGGGGGTGGGTGGGCGGTCAGCGGCTCCGACCGTTATGAGGATCAGGGTCAGGATCTTGAGGTGATCCGGAAACTGAAGGAGGCGGGAATTCGATTTTATCCGCAGGACGGATCCGGGATATCCCGGGAGACGGGTGCGGTGGTTGTGAGTACCGCGATTGAGAAGGATAATCCCGATATCGCCGCTGCGGAAAGGCTTGGGGTCCCTGTACGGCACCGGGCCGAGATGCTGGCCGAGCTGGTGCAAGGGAAGGAAACCGTGGCGATAGCAGGGACCTCAGGGAAAACGACGGTGACGGGCATGGTGGGCTGGCTTCTGGAGCAACTCGGAGCCGATCCCACGGTGGTCAATGGTGGGGCCCTGGTGAACTGGGCTGATGATCATCATGTGGGAAACGCTCGAACAGGCAGGTCGGGACTTTGCGTGATTGAGGTCGATGAGAGTGATCGTTCGCTCCTGCGGTTTTCACCCGACCGGGCTTTGATAACCAATATGTCGGCCGATCATTTTAATCTGGAGGAGACCACCGGGCTCTTCAACCAGTTCAGGAGTCAGGTCCGGCGCGACTGTATTGCAGGCTGGGATCCCGGAATGCCCTGGCAGGGCCTGAAGCCGTTGCTGAGCCGGACTGGGTGCCAGTTCTCGTATGGTGGACTCAAATTTGAAATTTCGCTGCTGGGGGCACACAACGCCGAAAACGCGCTTCAAGCGGTTGTGTTGTGTCAGCGAATGGGTTTTGACCTGGCGCGCATTCGTGACGCCCTGAGTCAATTTAAGGGTATTCAGCGACGTCTGGAGCGGGTGGGGGAAGCTGGCGGGGTGACGGTGGTGGATGAGTATGCCCACAACCCGGCGAAAATTGCGGCAGCCTGGCGGGCTGTGGCTCCTTACTATTCACGGGTCACTGCATTCTGGCGCCCGCATGGTTTCAAGCCGTTATCCCTGATGTTCAATGATCTGGTTGCCATGTTCGGGGACGTGTGCCGTCCGCTGGACCGGCTTTTCCTGATGCCGGTGTATTATGCGGGAGGGACGGTGAGCAAGGCGATGGAATCGGATGTTCTTGCGACGGCGTTGCAGGCGCGCGGTGTGCCCGCCGTATGGGTTCCGGATTACGATCGTTTGATGACCGCGATCATGAAAGACCGTCAAGCGGGTGAGGTCGTGCTATGCGTGGGCGCCCGGGATCCCGGCATCCCCCGGTTTGCCCGCGAGTTGGTCAATCGCCTGGCATAAGGGGGCGCGGGACACTCATTGTATGGATTCGCGTCGCAAGACCACTCGTTCCATTAGGACGTACATGGCGGGCAGGACGAGCAGGGTCAGCAGTTGGGAAGTGATGATGCCGCCCATGACGACCACAGCCAGCGGCTTCTGGATGTCGGCTCCGGAACCCGTTGCATAGAGCATGGGGAGATGCCCGATGAAGCTGGTCAGTGCCGTCATCATCAGGGGCCGGAACCGGATGTCGCATCCAGTTCGTACAGTGTCGGAAAGACCCAATCCGCTGGCACTCAATTGGCGAAAGAAGGCGACGAGCACCACGCCATTCTGAACGGCGATCCCCAGCAGGACGATGAAGGCCACCGCCGAGGAAACGGAGAGATTGATTCCGAATGCCGCCACCGCCAGAACGCCGCCCACCAAGGCGAAGGGCAAATTCGCGAGGACGAGCAGGGAATGCCGGATCGAGCCCAGTGCCGCAAAGAGCAGGATGAAAATCAGGATGAGGGCGATGGGCACCACGATGGATAACTGGCGCATGGCGCGCTGCTGATTTTCAAACTGGCCCCCGTATTCAATGAAATAGCCGGGCGGCAACTCGCGGGCCAGCGGAGCGAGTTTCTGTTGAATGTCTTTTACGAACCCACCAAGATCGCGCCCACGGACATTGGTCTCGACCACCACCCGGCGCATCCCGTTTTCACGGCTGATCTGGGCGGGCGACTCAATGCGCGTGAACGAGGCCAGTTGATCGAGTGGAACCCGCTCCCCGCCCGGTGCCACGATCCATAACCGCTTGATGGCCTCCTCGTCCCGGCGTGACTTTTCCTCGAAGCGGACCACCACGGCGAAGCGCTTTTCCCCTTCAATCAGGGTGGTGGCACGAGTGCCTGCAATGGCGCTTTCGATGGTGTCGTTGATGTCGCCGATCCGGATGCCATGGCGGGCCGCCGCCTGGCGGTCAATCACCACATCCAACTGGTTCATTCCGGTGACTTGCTCAACTTTCGTGTCCTGGGCGCCGGGTGCTGAACGGATGACGCCCGCCGCGCGGTCGGCAAATTGCCGGATCAGGGTGAGATCGGGGCCAAAGACTTTTACGGCCAGATCGCTCTTAATTCCCGAAATCAGTTCATTGACCCGCAGGGCGATGGGTTGCGAGAAGGAAAACCGGAGGCCGGGAATAATGGAAAGATCCCGGTTAATGGCGTCCACAAGGTCTTCCCGATTGCGTCCGGATGACCAGTGTTTCCGTTGCTTGAGGACAATAAAAACGTCCGTCTGTTCGGGACCCATGGGATCTTCCGAAATTTCGGCGCGGCCGGTCTTGCAGATCACGCTCTCGATTTCCGGGAACTGGCGCAATTGTTTTTCCATGAAATCGGCGACCCGTACCGAGCCTTCGATCGAGGCGTTGGGGAGGCGGACCACATTGATGGCGATCGCGCCCTCATCCAAAGTCGGCATGAATTCCGTCCCTATAAAGGGAATGGCACCCAGTGAGGCGATGAGGATTCCCCCCGCCAGCCCCAGAGTCAGGACCGGGCGCCGCATGGCCCGGTCAAGCAGGGCAAGATAGCCGTGATGAAACTTTTTGATAAACCCGAATTCACGCTCCGGTTCCTGTTTGAGTGCCAGATCAGCCAATACGGGAATGGTCGTGAACGCGACGCCGAGCGACACCAGCAGGGCGATCAGCAAGGTCAGCGCGAGCGGGGCGAACATTTTTCCCTCAATGCCCTGAAGGGTGAAAAGCGGAACCAGGATAATGGCAATGATCATCACGGAAAAAGCGACCGGTCGGCCGACTTCCTGGACGGCCTCGGTAATGACGGTTCGCCGTGGTTCATGAAGGCGCAGGGCCAATTGGCGACGGATATTTTCGATCACGACAATGGAGGCATCCACCACCATGCCCACTGAGAAAGCCAGTCCGCCCAAGCTCATCAGGTTGGAGCTGAGCCCAGCCCAGCCCATGAGGATGAAACTGACGAGGAAGGTGAGTGGAAGGGATAGCACCACAATCAGGGCGGTTCGCATCTCGGCAATGAAGAGGAATAGAATCAGGATCACGAAGAGCGAGCCTTCCATCAAGGCGGTCATGACGGTCGAAATGCAGGCCTTGACCAGGGAGGTTCGGTCGTAGAAAACATTAACCCGAACCCCTTCTGGAAGAGTGCCGCGGACCTTGTCCAGAGCGTCTTTGACGCGGGCAACCACATCGCGGGAATTTTCGCCCTTCAGCATGATGATCATTCCCGCCACAACTTCGCCGCGGCCATCCCGGGTGACGGCGCCCTGGCGGGGCTCGGTGCCGATCACCACCTCGGCTACATCCTTCACACGCACCGGGGTGCCATCCATGGCTTTGATCACCAGTTGCTCGATGTCAGGAATGTCCTTGAGTAGCCCCACGCCCCGCAAATAGACCTGTTCCCAGCCGCTGACGAGGACGCCTCCGCCAGCGTTGGCATTACCGCGCTCGACGGCGGCAGTGACCTCGGCGACGGTCAGTTTGTATTGGGCCAGCTTTTCGGGAGTCAACAGAATCTGATACTGCCGTACCGCACCCCCGAAACTGTTGACCTCGTTGACGCCCGCCACCGGTTTGAGCATTGGGGCCACAAGCCAGTCCTGGAGGGTGCGGAGTTCCATGGCGTTGTGCCGGTCGCTCTCCAGGGTATATTGGAAAATTTCACCCAATCCGGTGCTGAGCGGGCCCAATTCGGGTTCCGTGCCCGGGGGTAACTGGTCCCGGGCCATGGCCAGTCGCTCGAATACCACCTGACGTGTCCAGTAGGTGTCCACCCCGTCCTGGAAGATGACGACTACCTGCGACAAGCCTGCCCGGGAGAGGGATCGTACCTGGGTTACTTTGGGAAGGCCCCGCATCACCTGTTCAAGCGGATAACTGATCCGCTGTTCGACATCAATGGCCGCCAAGCCACTCGCCTTGGTCAGGATCATGACCTGGGTGTTGGTGACGTCCGGGAATGCATCGATGGGGAGGGTTTTCCATGCGACCAACCCCGCCAGGGCGAGGGTGACAGTGCCAAGCATGACCATGAGGCGCTGGGCGAGTACGGCTTTTATAAGGAGATTAAACATGGTTGTGACTCCTTAATCCGCGCAACCGGCGCCCATTTTTTCGCGCAACACATCCGACTTGAGGAGAAAGGCGCCTTCGGTGACGACTTTCTGTCCCTCAACCAACCCTTCCAGGATTTCGATTGAATCGCTGAAGTGGCGTCCTTTTTTGATAGGGGTTCGGATGTAATAGTCATCCTTCAGATGAGTGAAAACAAAGCACTGGCCCTCGTCCTCCAGAACGGCATTACGGGGAACCGCCAGGACATCCTCGTTACAAGTCCAGATCAGGTTGGCCTTGCAGAACATTCCAGGCCGGAGCAGGCCATCCGGGTTTGGAATCAAGGCGCGTGCTTTGACGGTTCGGGTAGTTTCATCCATCGTGGCGCCGAGTGTTTCCAGGGTCCCTTTAAATGTTCGCTCGGGGAAAGCCCGTGTTTCAAGGGTTACCGAAAGTGGTGTCTTGGCGGCAGCCTCAAGAACGGCGGCCAGGTCGCGCTCGTAGAGATCGAGCCAGACCCAGACGGATGAGAGATCCGATAGGGTCATGGCCGTCTGGCCGGGTTGAATACGATTCCCGGAAACCGCCTGCTTTTCAATCAAGGTTCCCGCATGGGGAGCCCTGAGGGCAAGGGTGCGCGGCGATTCTCCAGTGAGGGCGGAGATGTCAGATTCTAAAAACCCAAATGTTTTAAGGGTATGAGCGGCGGCATCCCGATCCGTCTTGATTGATTCGTAACGAATTTCGGCCTCGTCGGCTTCCACCTGGGCGGAGACTTTTTGTTCAGCCAGTCCCTTTTCCCGCTGGTAGTTGCGCTGGGCCGTTCCGGTCAGGGCGCGATTTTTGATATAGGAGCTGATGGCATCGCCCAATTCGGCGCTCTCGATTTCAGCCAGGATGTCGCCCGGCTTCACGAGTTTGCCGATGTCGCCCCTGACATTCCGAAGAATGCCGGGAACGGGGGAGGAGATTCGGACAGTGGCGTTTTCGTTGAGGCCGATTTCGCCGACTGCAGCGAGTCCCTGTTCCAGCTTCTGGCGGGTGGCGGTGCCGAATTGAACCAGTGCCGGACTGTTGGTGCCGGGGGTGAGCAGCGCCGGTGCCAGTTTGACTACGCCGGGTTCATACCGGCATTCATCGCAGGTATAGATCAGAATTTTATGTTCGCACATCCGCGTCATCAGGTCGTCTTTCGGAGCCTCGGCCTGAGTTTGAAGAATGGTGCCTGTCAGGCAGATGATGCTCGTTACTATCAAGTTTTGTGTTTTTGTAGTCATGGGTGTCCTCTTGTTAATATATGATTCAGTCTGCGGAGGCCTCGGAGAGGCCTCCCTACCCTAACTTATGATTCAGGGTAGGGACGGCTCTCCGAGCCGTCCGCGGCGGCCTAACTCTGGTGTTAATGGGGTTGGTTAAAAAGTATCAGTTTGGTTGTTTCTCCGGTGAGTCGGCCTATCGAGGCCAGAACTTTATGGTAGTCGGCCAGGGTGTTGATCCAGCGGGCGCGAAGACTCACAAAGGAACGCTCCGCGTCAACCCATTCAAGGTACGAGAATTTACCCTGTTCATAGCCGATTTTTGCCTTTTCCATGGCGTCACGGGCTACTGGAAGGGCCTTGTCACGCAGGGTTGCGATTTCGTGCCAGGCATTTTCCGCCGCCACGAGTAAGTTCTCATGGTCGGCTTGTTGCTGAAGCAGGGCGGCCTGTTGAAGCTGTTCGGCACGTGATACTTCGTGACCGGCTTTTTGAATGCCCGCCCGGTTCCGGTTAAAGAGGGGGATCGGTAGGGCAATGCCACCCACCCAGGCGAATTCCTCAGTGCTTTCGAAACGGCGCAAACCGGCCGACACCACGACATCAGGATAGGCCATGGCCCGTTCGCGGGTTAAGGCGGCATTCCGGGCGGCGAGTTCCGTTTGTGCCCGCATGAGAGCCGGGGTGTTCGTCGGGGATGGCGTTCCAGAATCGGGAAGGCTTCCTTTCTGAACGGAATCAAGCCGTCCCTTAAGGGAGTTGAAATCCGGCTTGGCTTGGCTCCAGAGGAGGGCCAAGCGGCGATGGGTCAGTTGGGTTTGGCGGCGGGCTTTATCCAACTCTACCTCAGCCAGTGTGGATTCGACTTCAGCCCGTGAGGCTTCAAGAGGGGGGGCTTTGCCTGCCTGCACTCGTTGTGAAATCAGGCGGTAACGCTCCGCTGTGAGCCGCAGGGTGTCTCCGGCAATCGTTTCCTGTTCCCGGGCTTGGAGCGCTTCAACATAGCGCTCCACAAGGGTGTGCCAGAGTTCAAGCTGACAGGTTTTCTGTTCCGCCAGAGAAAGGTCTGTTCCGGCGCGGGCTTCCGCAATCCGGGCCCTGCGCTTCCCGCCGGTCTCGACGGGCTGGCTGATGAGCAGGGTGGTTTCGGTCGCATCCCAGCCTGAATTCGGCCCGGATCCTCCGAAGTTTTCAGCCTCGATGGAGAGTTCGGGATTGAGTCTGGTGCCAGCTTGTGTGGCGGCGCTTTGGGACGCCTCCACGCTGGATCGTGCGGCGGAAAGGCTTGGGTTGAGGTGTTGAATCTTTTCCCAAGCCTGGTCAAATGAAAGACTGGCCTCGTCGGCGTTTGTCATTGGCAGCAGACTGAGTGTCACGCCAATGGCCATAAAACACTGTTTTGTGAATAAAGACATAAACCCCCTGTAACGTCATGAGTGTCGAATTTGGAGCGTGGTCATTTGACCTGAACTCCAGAGTGAAGACGGATTGCTTGATGAATCAGGCAATCGGGGGGCGGAAGATGCGGGAGGAAAAAGAAAAAGCAGTTGAGAGTGGGGTCGGGGGGAGTAGGCGTTCCGTTACTGCTGGCAACAGATGAGCAATGTCAGACAAGGCTGTCTCTGTGGGGGAATGTGACACACAGGAACATTCCAGCGTGCAATCATCATCATGGCCATGGGTGTCGCAGGGGAGAAGATAACCCAGCAAGGCGAGAGCCAGCATGATTCGGATAATGATTGAAGCTTTTTTTCGCATCGGGTTGGCACTCTAGGGTTTTGTGGAAAGGGCGTCAAGGTTACATGAAATAAACAAAAGGGAATGAGATTGACCTCGCGCGGGTGGGAAGGCATCTTGGGCGTCATGAAAACAAAACCCTTTGTCCGTCCCGATTGGGATCACTACTTCATGGCTATTGCGACGGTTGTCGCCACTCGCGGAAATTGCTGCCGAAGGCAGGTGGCTGCCGTGATTGTGAAAGATCAGCGCATGATTTCGAGTGGTTATAATGGAACGCCGCGCGGGGTGAAAAATTGCTGCGAAGGCGGCTGCGAGCGGTGTGCCGGGGACGCGCCGTCAGGAACCTCCCTTGCAGAGTGCATTTGCTGTCATGCCGAGGAGAACGCCATCACTCAGGCGGCCTACCACGGAATTGCCCTGCGTGGGGCTACGCTTTACTCGACTCTGAGTCCGTGCCTGACCTGTGCAAAAATGATTATCAATGCCGGGATTCAGGAAGTGGTGTACGAGAACGAGTATGAGTTCAGAACCCAGACGCGCTCCCTGTTACACGAGGGCGGCGTCCGGTGTCGTAAGTTGACGGAATAGGGGAAAGAGCCGCTTATTTCTCGGCAGGATCGTCCTTGTCGTCTTCCATGGTCGTTGTCACGGGTCCAGCGGAAGGCTCGGTGACGACGGGTTTTTCAGGCACAATCACTTTTTCCGGGGCCACGGGCGTCTTCGTCTCAACAGTCGGCTTAACTTCAACAACCGGCTTTGCTTCAACAACCTTGGGTTTCGTAACGGCGGGGGCGGTCACTACAGGTGCGGGCTTTTCCACCACGGGGGCAGGCTTTTCCACCACGGGGGCGGATTTCTCCGCGACGGGCTCGATGATCGGTGCCGGAGGCATTTCAATGGTTTCAAGTTTCACAGGCTTCAGATCCACTTCCTTGCCCGGGCTGCCCCAGCGGCCAAACCGGCGGCGTTCGGCGTTCCGGTCTTCAATCTTCAGGCCGTTTTCATTCGCCAGAAATTTCCACTGATGTGAGCTGAACTTGAGTGCCGTTCCGATCTCATTGATGAGCGCGGTGGTGTCGAGTGTGGTCAGGCGGTGAAGATCCTTGTACCAGGACACTTCGTCCATCATCCGGAGGGGAATGGTGGTGCTGTCGCCCAGAAGGAAAACATGTTTGGGATCCCCGGACATGAAGCTGCCCTGAGTGTAATCCTGAAGGGTGATCTGGAGCCACTCCTGGCCATTCCAGACATGAATCAGGGGTTCACTGAGTGTGGGGCTGGTATTGTAAGTCACCAGTCCGATTTTTTTGCAGCGGGCCATCTGGAAGGCGAGCTGCACCACGCGCTTGCGGGCAGGCATCACGATAATCGAGTCCGGCGTTGCTGTTCCCGCCACACTAAAATCAGAAGTCGCCACAATTGTCACAGCGATGAAGGCTACGCCAATCCATTTATTCACTATCGTCATGTTTGCTCTCCTCAAAAGTATTTCTTTTTTGAATCTACAGCGTGGTTTTATTCAATGCAAGCCTGCTATTTTCCAAGAACCTTCCTGAACTGCTGGGTGAGCAGGGGGAGGATCTCGAACAAATCGCCCACGATACCGTAGGTGGCGACCTTGAAGATAGGGGCATCTGCGTCCTTGTTGATGGCCACGATGATGTCCGAGGACTGCATTCCGGCAAGATGCTGGATCTGGCCGCTGATTCCCACTGCGATGTAGATCTTGGGGCAGACGGTTTTCCCGGTCTGGCCGACCTGATGTGAATAGGGGATCCAATTCGAATCCACAGCGGCGCGCGAGGCGCCCACGCCGGCGCCGATCACATCGGCCAGTTCTCGTAGCAGGGCGAAGTTTTCAGGAGTCTGGAGTCCACGGCCGCCCGACACGATGATGTTGGCTTCCGCGATATTCATCGTGGTTTCCACCTCCGGCACGAATTTCAGGCGACGTGCTTTGGACTGAAGCAGGACTTCCGCGATGGTTTCCATCGAGACTTCCCCCTTGCGGGCGGGGTTGACTTCGGCTTCCTTCATGACCTTGTGCCGCACGGTGGCCATCTGGGGCCGCGCGTTCGGGGTTTCAATGGTGGCCATGATGTTGCCGCCGAATGCCGGACGGGTCTGGAGCAGGTTCAGGGTCTTGGGATCAATTGCCAGTGCGGTGCAGTCCGCCGTTAAGCCGGCGTTCACCCGCACGGCTACCCGCGACACCAGACTGCGTCCGATGGTGGAGGCGCCGCAGAGGAACACATTGGGCTTGTGCCGCTTGACGAGGTCGATCAGGACATTGGCGTAGGATTCATCCTGGAAATGCTCGAGTGCAGGACGATCCACCAGGTACACCTTGTCGGCGCCACGGGCGATCAGTTCAGCGGTCTGCTTCTGAACATTGCTGCCCAGCAGTACGGCACAGAGCTTCATGCCCAGCGAGTCGGCCAGCTTGCGTCCTTCGCCCAGCAGTTCGAAGGTAATGGACTGGATCACGCCGTCATGCTGCTCGGCGAATACCCACACATCCTTGAAGGACGACAGGTCGATTTTGGCTGCGGATTTCTCCTTCATCCAGATGGCGTCGAACTTGCAGGCCGCGACACAGGCGCCGCACAGCGTGCACTTCATGAGGTCAATGACGGGAACTGTTTTACGTTCCGCCTGGGTGATGGCACCGAACGGGCAGGCTTTGACGCAGGCGCCGCAAAAAACGCATTTCTCGTTGATTTTGATGGGATCGCTCATGGTTGGTTCCTTAGTTGGCGGCGCCCAGAATGGCGTCCTTCAGTTTGGCTATGAGTTGGGGGACGACTTCCGAGGGTTCGCCCTTCAGCATTTCACCACCCTGCCGCGCTGGCGGGGTGAAAATCTTGACCACCTTCGTGGGCGAGCCTTCCAGCCCGATGCACTTGGGGTCGCACTGGAGATCGGCGGCCTTCCAGGTGGTGATGACGGCCTTCTTGGCAGCCAGCTTGCCCTTCAGGGACGGAAGACGCGGTTCGTTGATTTCCTTCACCACTGTGAGCACGCAGGGCAGGGGCGCCTGAATGACTTCGTAGCCGTTTTCCATCAACCGTTCCGCGACGATCGTTTTTTCATCAATCGATTCGATCTTGCGGACATAGGTGATCTGGGGAAGATCCAGATGAATGGCAATGCCCGGTCCGACCTGGGCGGTGTCGCCGTCGGAAGCCTGTTTGCCGCAGAGAATGATGTCAAAAGCGCCGATTTTCCGGATGGCCATGGCAAGGGTGTAGCTGGTGGCCCAAGTGTCGCTACCGGCGAAGGCGCGATCGGACAGCAGGATGCCGTCATCGGCGCCCATGGAAATGGCTTCCCGCAGGGCGGCATCAGCCTGGGGCGGCCCCATGGAAAGAACAGTCACGGTGCCGCCTGTCTTGGCTTTCAGGCGAAGTCCTTCCTCGATGGCGTACATGTCAAAAGGGTTGATAATGGCAGCTACCCCGTCCCGCATCAGGGTATTTGTCTCCGGATTGATCTTCACATCGGTGGTTTCCGGAACCTGTTTGATACAAACAACGTATCGCATACTGTTCTCCTTAATTTCCGACCCTTTCCAACAAAGCAGTATTCAAGTCGGTTTTGTCACTCAAAACGGGGGCGCATTATAAGGATATGATCGATGGATGCAAGGCGAATTGGCGGAGAAATGGATTGAGTTAATGTAACTGCTCAGGAATCAGGGTTCAGGGTGTCAGGGTTCAGGGGAAAACCAACGATTTGCCTCCGGGCACGATCCGACAGTGGTATTTCGCAGGCGACAGCGGCTGTTTCGGAAAATTCGGCCTGAACCCCGAACCCTGAACCCTCCCCTCCTGACCTATCTCGTCACTACTACTGAAACCCGATGCGTTTGCGCGGTGGTGTTGGTGGTTCCATGAGATCCCGGATGGCTTCAAAAACGGCGCTGAAACTGGCATCGTACTTGTTTTCAAGGGCGGCGACCTTACGGGCTAGGCCTTCGACGGAGAGGGCCAGGCGGCGGAGTTTCACGAAGGCCCGGACGACGGCCACGCTCATTTCCTCAGCCCGTTCGGAGCGTAATACATTGGCGGCCATGATGGCGCCATGCTCGGTGAACGCATAGGGACAGTAGCGGATGTTACGCTTTGATGCGGTCGCAATTTGCGACCTTGAATGCCGGGCTTCTTCCTGTGTGAGTTGGAAGCAGAAATCTTCAGGGAATCTTTTCTGATTGCGCTTCACCTGTTCACCCCGATCTGCGGCACAATAATTAGCGATCTTTGATTCCCACTGAAAAGAAAG
>JBAXMJ010000042.1:0-19711 GCA_037134355.1 bacterium
ACGCGCACCCCCTCCACCGCCGCCACCCATAAATACAGCATCATTGGTGGTGGCATCACCTTGCATCCCATTGGTGGCATACCCACCCATTCCGCCGTACCCACCAGGCCAGCCAGGCCTAGTTACACCAGGATTTCCTGAATCATATCCCCCGCTCCCTGAGACTCCACCACTGCCCCCGAACGGCCCGGATCCCGGTGACCCGGCGACACCGGATCCCCCGGAAGCGCCGATTGAAGCAGATCCAAATCCGCCATTTCCCCATTGCCTCCTGCATAGCCGGCTCCCGAAGCATCCAACACCCCGTCAATTCTCATATCGGTGGCGCTGATTGAAACTCCACCATACTTGGAACCATCCCAGCTTTTTACCGAAACTGTCACGCCAGAACTAATGGTCATCATTCCAATTCCGTAATGATTGCTGGCGATGGACGATCCCCCTGCAATCACCCAATTGCTTCCGCCATGATCACCCCCGCCAAGATCAGTCCAAGCATAGCATTGCCCGCACGCCACTATCATCAACGACGCGATCCACTTGATATTCAGCTTCATTAGATTTCCTCTTTGTTATTTTCCGCCATCCGACTTATCGCCCACACCCCGATGAATGAAGGCTCTTTCATCCAAACGGTATACAGCACCTTCTCGCTCCTCCAAGAAGCAGGCATTCAACCGAAGCCGTGACTCCGTCGCGGCACGGCCCATCTCCAGGAAATACTCAACACTATGCCCGGCATCAAAAGACTCGGATCCCCTGATTGCAGTCACCTTTAAAACCGTTCCCTTGGGAATCACTCCCTTGATGTTGATGTCCCCTGTGCTCTTCCCCATATACTTGGCGTCGGCAGGGAGTGGCTGGTAAAAGGTGCTGTATCGGTTTACGATAAAGAGTTCATCCATTTCCCGGAGGGTGACGATATAGCTGTCTTCCGCTAACTCGTAGTCAGTTCCCACTTGCCCTTGATAGGGCGGCGTACGGGAAAGGTCATAATTTCCGGATATACATCCTCCTGAAAACGCCATAGCCATTGCAGCTAGCACCATTCTGCATCCCCATCCTACCCTCCGAACCTTTTTTTTCATTTTAATATGCATACCCTCCATAATAATCCTGGTACCCATGTCTATTCCCGTCCGGGACAAGTCGATTTCCGGGAGAATCCACAACCTGCCATTCCGAAGAACCTTGCATCACAAAGGGATCACCCATGATTCTGGCGGGGAGAGGAAGATAATTGACCAGTGGAACCTTATCAAAGTGAAGCGCGGCGCCTTTCTCCTGATTCCAGAAGTTCTGAGCGGACTGAAGCCCCAGATAACTTTGACTGTTATTAATCTCCGGGCCAAACCCCTGGTAGGCAATCCGGCCCCGGACCGATGGCTCATCCACAAGGTCGAGCGCACGCCGGAAGGTCATGCTTCCCTGACTGTGAGCCACAACATTGATCGATCCCGGTGTGGCGGAGGCTTCCCGCAGTGCCGCAGCACCTCTAATCGCCGTGATGTCAATAAACCCCAACTCGTTTCCTAAAATCTGAATCGCATCCCCAATCCCTCGAAAGGCGGATCGATTGGCCACATGAACAGAATCATTTACCGAGAACTGCCGCCGGGCGACATCCCTCATCCTGGTGGCATCCGCATCGTCATTAAACATCCCGTTGAAGGTCACCAGTTTTTGCCTCGCATCCAACGTCATCGTTCCGGATTTTTGAACATCCATGAAATCGCCGGACAGGAAGCTGATCGGCAGGCCTGCGGCAACCTGTGCCGCATCTGTGGCCTTATCCAGAATCTGATAACCGGCAAAACTCCTCGAAAATGGATTGATCACACGCGACCGAACCTGCCAGGACTCCGCCGTCACAGTTGAATAGATTTCTGAAACCGCCCGGGCCGGAGCAACGATGATTTCCTCCAAATGACTGGCCACGGTCACCACACTCCCGATCGCCACATTCCTGATCCGGGATTGCCAGGAGAGTGAGTCCTTTATCCCGCCACCCTTGTTATCGGAATTGGCGGCCGCCTGAGGCGTCTTCCATTCCCGGGAAGTATCCGTCTGACGCGGCGCATTGGGAAGTGCCGAGACAAGCTGGTCCGACATCCATTTTGCGGCCTGCGACACTTCCGATGCCATGATATAAGTGGTCAAAGCTTCCTTTGAAATGGAACCCTCGCCAAAGGCCTCCACCATATTTCCCCCATATACCGCCGCATGCAGTGAGCCTTGAACTCCCCCCGAAATCGGGGAATGCAAATACCCGAAGGTGGATGACGCCCCGTTATTCACATATTCTCCGAAACTGGCAGGTACCGAACCAGTACCCTCTGCCTTCATAAATGTCCCCATCATGCCCCCGGCCACAAAGCTGATCGCTGTATCCCGGAACACATTTTTAAAGCCCTCGCCCGCCAATGCGGCACGGGAGCCTGATGACACAAAGGTGCTCGCGGCCGACTGGGTCGCCAGCTGGATGTTGAGATCCGCACCCGCTTTCGCCGCCGAGTAGCCGGCACCGTACCCTGCCACACTGGCCGCCGAGTTAATCGCCCATGACTGGGCGAAGTCACCGATATTGCCATGCGAGATCATTGTTGTAGCTGCGGCCGACACCCCCTGAATAGCCACCGCTCCAACAACGAAGGCGCCGAACGATGCGGTGGTTGCCGTGACCCCCACGGTTCCAAGCAACGCCGCGCCCAGAACACCACCTGCCCCGCAGGTTACCACCGTAGCCACAATCGCCACGGCCGCCATGGTATATTGCTGCTGCGTAGCCTTCCGCTTATCCCGCAACGCTGTTTCCTTTTGGGAGGTCTTCGCGAAGAATTCATCCGCATTCCCGATGCCCGCGCTGCGCATTTCATCACGCATGGTGGTATTGACCTGGCCGCCGCGCAGGTAATAATCCAGCCACCAGCCACGCCGGGTGTCATTGGGCCCCACCGTTGCCCCGAGCCGGGGAATCGACGTTATTCCGCTCATCAGAAGTTGTGCCGCCTCGTTCTCGTTCACCCCCAAATGACGATACTTCCCGGCCATGTCCTTGATTTCACGGGCGTGCTCGTTCTTGTACTGACTGAAGGCCCGGGCCGCATACTCGTTTTCCTGTTCAATTCGCTGACGCTCCTCCTCAGCCTGCCGTAGTGCCTCCTCATACTCCCGTCGCTGTCGCTCCATTTCCCGAACTTGTCCGTATTGCTGGAAAATCCAGTCACCCACCCGGCTATCCAGCGCCCCATGACTCCACCGGTACAATCCATACGGATCGGAAAACAGCAGTGGATTATTTCCGGCATAGGCATAGAGATTCATTCCATCGACATACCCCGCGGGATCGTGCTGGAGAAACCGTCCCAGTTCAGCCGAGTAAGTCCGGTTCCGGTTATGCATCAAGCCGGTTTCGGCATCCCACTGGCGACCGGCAAACGTCCAAATATTGCCGAACCCGCTTTGCTGAACCGGATTCCCCCCAGCATTCAATACCGTCATCCGGCCAAACAGGGAATACTGGTAGCTTTCAACTGGGTTTCCGCCTGAATCGGCAAGAACGGCGATATTAGCCCGCCAATCCCTCAAATAATAGAAAGTTGCCCCCCCGCTGACCATAGCGACCGGCGTATCCAGCGATCCCCCGTGAATGGTGCATCGAGTCCAGGCCTCATTCACAGACTCATCAATGAGGTTATCCCCGTCATAGAAGTAGGCCTGATGACCTGCCACAGCATCTTTGCCGACTCGGCGGTTGGCGGCATCATAACAGTAGCGGGCGAGCACCTGTCCATTCGACCGAACTTCCACAAGCCGCGCCAGGTAATCATAGACAAAATTGCGATTGTTCCAGTCAATCAGGCTGCCATTCAAATCATACCGGAGCGTTTGCGCGCCGATCTGATCATATTGATTGCCGGAATTAACCGAACGGGAAACAGACCCTTCAACCGGATTAGACGTGGATAACCAATTTCCAAGAGCATCATACCGGAGCGATTCCTCAAACACATCGCTCAGATTTTTTCGCGCCACAACCCGGCTCAGAGAATCATAAATGAACACATCCCCTACGCCACCGTTTTGGGAACACAACGTCACATTCCCGCCGGGATCACGGGCCAAAGTGGTTCTTAGATCACAGTGAACCCCCTGCTGAAACAGCGTGTGCAATCGCTCCCGCGAATCCAGCCCGTGGGCTTCCACTACCCCGTTGCCATACGTGATGGTCTGGATCCGGGAATTCGGCGTATACGTATAGGCGGAATAAGTCGTCGTACCATCCTCGTTCTTCAGGGCTGCAAGACGGCCATTGGCGTCAAATGACCGTTTCAACACAAAGCCGGAGGGATAAGTCACCGCCACAGCGTGTCCACCGGCATCAAACTGGCGCTGAACCCTCTTGCCGTTTTGCCGTTCCTCTACAACCTGGTTGAGGGCATCATAGTCGTAGGCCACAGTGCTATCATCTGCTGTGCCAGTCTGGTTGAAATCGACCGAATTCGTCAGTCGCGATAGTTTGTCATACGAATACGCCTGTTGCGTCGTGCCGTTGACCTGCACCTCCACCAGACGATCCAAGGCATCATAGTGATTGGTGACCGCCGTGCCGTCGGGCAGGGAATATCCTTCAAGACGTTTCCCATAGGCGTAATACCAGCGACTGACATGTCCCAACTCATCCGTGAAGGATGTCTTATTGCCCAAAGCGTCATAGTCAGTCACCACGGAACAGGCCTTGGCATTCATCCTGCGGACCGGCCGGTTTCCCGCGTCATAGAAAGTCATCGTTCCGGATTGTTCCGGTGTGCCGAGCGCCTCGATCGTGTTGGTGGGATTGCCAACGGCATCGTAGAAATACGCAGATCGGATTCCCCGCCAATCTGTTTTGCAAACGACACGGTCAAGCACATCATAGTCGGTTGCGGCAACATCATTTCCATCCCGCACCAGGACAGCCCTGCCCCACTTGTCGTAGTCAGTCTGAACCCTCCGGCCATTGGGCTGAATACACGCTATGACCCTCCCGAGATTGTCATAAACCCCCTGCGTCACATGGCCCAGTGCATCCGTTGTACTCACCGGGCGTGCGAGGGCGTCATAGCCCACATAAGACCAATAGCCCCGGGAATCCTTACGACTAACCGCCAGTCCACGGGCATCATAGGTGGTTTCATCAACCTTCTCCCCGGGGGTTCCCCGCGCCAGAATTTGTTTCACCATTTTCCCGCAAGAGTCATACCGATACTCATTAATGACGCCGATATTATTCCGGTTACTGACCAGATTGTCGCCCACATCATAATATGACCACGAGCGCTGCTCCAGAGGCGTCCCGGCGGCAGCGACCACACACTCCACACGACCCAAGTCGTCATAGAGAGTGGACTGGGAGATTCCGCGCGAATTAACAGTCCGGACAACCTGCCCAAGCGGGTTATACTCCATCCGGGTCGCATTTCCGGACGCATCGGTCACCTGAATCACCGACCCGAACGCATCATAATCAAACCGTGTAAGTGCGCCCAAGGCGTCTGTTGTCGCCACCACGGCTCCCATGACATCCATTTCATTAAGTTGAGTATGACCTTTCGCATTCGTTGTGCCCAAAAGCCGGTTATTCCGGTTATAGGTCATCGCCGTGGCATTCCCCATCGCATCGACCTTGAGCGTCACATTCCCCTCGGCATCATAACTGAATCGCGTCACATCCCTCGCCATTTCACTCGCCAAAACAACCAGGTGATCGCGATCATTACGGGTCACGCGCCCATCGCCATCAAGATCACCGGCTATTCCCACTGGAGACGGGGAGGAAAAAGGATCGGCGCCAGACATCAATTCCACGGCATTCCCCGCCGTGTCCCCGTCAAAATCTCCACCCAGCACAAATAATTCCTGAATCTCTCCCGCTGTCAGGGCGCGCTGATAGAAACGAACATCATCCAGCCCCCCGCTGTAATACTGTGAATCCAGAATGGGGTTATAGCCAAGCCCCCACAACACGTCAGCCTCCTGAATATTCCCCGAAACCCGATTTGAAGACACCGACTGACCCTCCGCAAAAAGAGTGACGACATCACCCTTCCGTGTTGCAACCAAATAGGTCCAGGCTCTTGCAGGAAGACTAGTTGCACATGCCACAAATCCTGTCGAAGCATCCAAGAATCTGAATTCAGGCTTGCCGTGATTCAGCACAAGGGCTCCTCTATTTCCCTGAGCCACAATCACCTGAATCGGATTTGTGCCGCCGGAATCCGGACAGACCCACACTGAAATCGAGAAATTCGTATTCAGATTAAGCAGATTGGTCGCTGAAATCCTGACCCCGTTTCCACGGCCATCGAACTGCAGCGCCCCGTCCATCCGCCCCACCGTCCCAGTGACACTTCCAACTCCAATCCATTCACCGATATGGTTGTTCGTCGAACTATCCGCAATCGTGATCCCATTAGTTTCATCGAGCTTGTACCAGGCCGCCAATCCCTGCCCGATTGAGCAATGACACGGATTCAATCCCATTCTGACTTCTTCGCCATCCTTAATGCCGTCATGATCGCTGTCATCCAGAAACGGATCGCAACCGAAATCCGATTCCCCATCAGCAAACCCGTCTCCATTAGAGTCAACACCGTCCGGGAAAAGGCCGATAGGCATAGCCCCATCATGACCATCCACAAGCCCATCGCGGTCTGAATCGGGATCACGGGGATCCAGCCCCAGTTGATATTCCTCAAAATTGGTGAGCCCATCACAATCAGGATCAGACGAATCAGACGGATCAGACGGATTAAAACCATGGGCAATTTCCCAGGCATTCGGCAACCCATCGCCATCGGTGTCGAGGCCGGGCGGTTCGTTCGTTGTAATGGCAAGATTATCCAGAGTGGCGATCGATAAGGCGGGGCCATGGAATTGAGCGCGATAAAACTCGGCGACCGTATTGGCAAAGTGCAGATCTTTAGCCACCTGTACCGAGTTCAACCAGAGGGACCAGCTCTGTGCAGGGTAGTCCAAACAGGCCGTCAACCGAACCCATTGCCCCGTCGCCACTGGAGCATGGCTGGAAAGAATATCCCATCGTTGTGTGCTGGAGGAATCCTGGGATACGGTTAGCAAGCCGGACGAGTTTATGTAAAATGCCGCCGCAGAGTTGGAACTGATGACAGGGTTCGCTTGAGTGAGCCGACGAACCAGTTTCGCCTGTAGATCAATCCAGACCATCGGTGACCCATCACTGGCAAACACATGAGTTGCAGTCCCTGTAGATCCCAGCGTCAGCGCCTGCATTCCCTCAAATACAACATTCGACTGAATTATTACTGCATTGGACCCGGCAACCTGCCACCCATGCTGCCCAGCCAGATTTCCCGGAATCACCGCTGGTGCTTCATACCCTTCCGCAAAGGGTAATCTGTAATAGGAGTTGGATAATGAGGGGATCCCACCCACATTTAATTCCGCCCCATCGCCAATACCATCGCCATCCGTGTCGCGAAGACGGGGATTGGTTCCCATGCGATATTCGTCGAGGTTTGAAAGTCCATCCTGATCGGAATCGACCCATGAATCCAGCGGATTGCTGGAGTGAAGGCCATACAGCCCTTCCCAATCGTCGGGCAGGCCATCCCCGTCCGCATCGATATCTGAGGGCGGATTGGTAGAAACCATAACCGCATCCAGAAATCCTGCCCGATACAGCGATCCTTTCACACCAAACCCGGAATACTCTTTTGACTGGTACGCAAACGCGAGGTTCGTCGCCCACCGCTCCCCGTTAACATAAAGAGTCCAGTTCCTCGTGTCATAATCCTGACAGGTTGTGAATCGACTCCATACCCCCGCAATCAGGGGTGGATGATTGGTCAGGGTTATCCAATCACAACCATCCCGCGCAACAACCCACCCCTCATTGTTCACGAATAACCCCACAACAGAGGCAGCCTCCAACACCGGCATGCTTCTAATTGACCGAAATACGGGTTTGGCCTGAAAATCTGTCCAAATAACCGGTACTCCCACGGCTGCCACAGGATTGAATATTGACACGGGAGAAGTGCATCCACCCAACTTGAGAGCCTGGGTCGCCTCCCAAACCACTCCAGTCTGAATAACCGCCGCACCATTTGACGAAACCACGATCCACCTATGCTGTCCTGCGAGATTGCCGTTTGTAATCGCAGTCGGCTCAAAGGTTTCGAAAAAGGGAAGAGAATGATATGAACCCGCATTCGTCGGGGAATATCCCCTTAAGATTTCAGCCCCGTCACCCATCCCATCGGAATCCGTATCCCGGTTATGCGGATTGAGTCCGAGACAATACTCTTCCACATTGGTGAGACCATCGAGGTCTGGATCATCGGAGGCATCAGATGGATCGGACGGATTGAAGCCGTAGGCGATTTCCCAATCATTTGGAAGGCCGTCTCCATCGCCATCAATGTCCCCCGGGGCCACGGTGGTTACATGGAGATCATCCAGCCATGTCGCCGTGTTGCAGGCCCCCGACACCCTGACGCCAGTGTATTGGGTGAGACGATGCGCAAACCCCAAATCGATGGCCACAGGCACCCCGTCAAGGCATAAACTCCAGACGGAATTTGAAAAATCCTGCATGACGGTAAACCGGTGCCAATTCGTCCCCGATATCACCGGCGCGTTCGTCATCGTTTTCCACACCGCCCCATCCCGCACAACGGAATACCCATCATGGTCAATGTAAAACGAGGCGGTGGTAGCAGGTTGAATCACGGGATATTCCGATATTTGACGCCCCACGGGGATGGCCCAGAAATCCGTCCAGGTGATGCCCTGGAAAGGCCCTTTGATAACATGGAAAAGGTTTGCTACTGCGTCGGATTTTGGGGCCAATTTCAAGGACTGGGATCCTCCAACATGCTTGCCCCCCTGAACGAGCGCCCAGTTGGTTTGAGAGATCAGCCAGCCATGCTGACCCGCAAGATCGCCATTGGTTACAGCCGAAGCCTCAAAGAGTTCGTCAAATGGCACTGTCGCCGTCCAGCGTGGATCATCATAAACGGCCGAATTCCCAAATGCCACCTCTGCACCATCATTCCACCCGTCATGGTCGGAATCAGGATCATGGGGATTTAAGCTTAGAGTATACTCTTTCAGAGAGGTCAGGCCATCCTTGTCGGGGTCGGACGAGGCATCGGACGCATCATATGGATCAAGACCTTGTGCCAGTTCCCAATCATCGGGCAACCCATCTCCATCCGAATCTGCGACAAATCCGGGCGGAGCATTGGTCGTCACCGCAATCTGATCAAGGGCCGTATCCGAATAGAAAGCGCCGGTAAAGCGAAGCCGCGCCAATTCCGGGGCAGAACCAGTAAACGGAAGTGATTTCAGGACATTGGCTCCGTTGAGCCACAATCCCCAGGCACGGCGTCCATAATCGAGCTGAACCGTCAATCGAACCGCATTACTGCGTGTCAATGCCGGGGTATTGGTCAGCGTCATCCATTCGCCTGGAGGCCACGAGTTATCATACACTACGATCTTTCCGGATTGGTTGATGTAGAATGAAGCGGCAGACCACTTAGCGGGCGAAAGGGCACTGCTTACTGAACGCCAAACGGGTATTGCCTGATAATCGATCCAGATCCTGCCGAACCCATAGGTGGCCAGAGGATGGATAATAGCCGCACCCTCATTGGTTGAAGCGCGAAGCCATAAAGTCTGGTTTCCTGATATCACCGGATTCGTGGACACAACCGCAAGTAGGCCTCCACTCGAAAGCCAGTGCTTCTGACCTGAAAGAACTCCGCTGGTAATAAAGGGGGATTCAAATGATTCAGCATACGGAAGATGAACATGATCGTGTCCGTTCGTCGGGGAGAACCCGTTCAGAATTTCCGCTCCATCCCCCATTCCATCCCCATCGGAATCCCCATTTCGGGGATCGGATCCTGATCGAAGTTCATCAACCAGCAGCAACCCATCTCCATCGGCATCAACCAGGGCATCAAACGGGTAGTCGGGATCCAGGCCGAGTTCAATCTCACGGTAGCCCGGAATCCCATCACCATCCTCATCCGGATCGAACAACGCCAAGTCAATCCCCGAAACAACAGAGGTGACCGCGACGGGATTCAGCGGATACGCCCCGCAGGCTTCCCACGGATCCTGCCTTGTGTTTTGATTGGAATCACGCCATGCCTCGATCCTCGATATCGTTGCACCCCGCCCTGTCACCACATGATAGGCGCCTGTTTCGGCGATATCAGCGAAAGCATCCATGCCTAAACGATCCACCGGCGCAGCCACGATCCGGATAAATCCCCGTTGGGGCCCGGGATAGGCAATCTGGCCGGAGATCGATGGATTGAATACCGCACCCGCCAAATCAAACCCGAACACCGTTTTTGCCTGACCAACTGTCGCCGGCGCAAAATCAGACACATCATCCGCCCCCCACGGATAACCGGTTGCCACACCCTCCTCCATCAAGCGCCTGTAAAACATCGCCGCCACATTTTTCAACTGCCCTATCGCGACAGGACTAAAATGATTCCCGACTGCCGGACTTGCGAGCAATTGATGCACCTCATCCCCTGCGCCGCCGGGCATTTTCCCCTGAAATTCGACAAAGGCATTGGTTGCCAACCACCAGATTTGCCCCTGGAGAACTGGTGAAAAATCTTCAGGAATCGTGTTCGTGACAAGCACCTTTCGGCTCGTCCACCACTCGGGCGTCGCACTCGAAGTACCTGCACCCAACAACATGCCCGCGGTACTCAACACAAGAAAAACTCGCATTCTGGAAACCGATTTTTTCATGGCATTCCCGCCTCCAGAGCGGCCACATCATCCTCATTAATCCGCCCATCCCGATTCACATCAGCCCGATTAAGTACATCAATCGGAACAGAAGGCATGGTGCGATTGATTTCGGACACCCTATTCAGGGCATCAAAGGCATAGAGAATGGCATTGCCGTTATCATCAATAACGGCTGTCCGGTTACCGTTAGGGTCATACTGATATCGTGTACGCTGCCCCAGTGGGTTCACTACTTCCACTTTACTCCCGCACCGATCATGCCGGGTTTCAGTGCGATGCCCTAGCGCGTCGGTCACCGAAACAATCTCATCAAAACGGTTGAACCCGGTTTCGGTCCGATTCCCAAGCGGATCCACTTCCGCAATTTTCCGCCCACTGGAGTCATACTCTGTCCGCCATGCATTCCTCAGGTAGTCATAGGCAAGCAGGGGAAGATTTCGGGAATCATAGTGCGTGCTCCGACTTCTCAGGACTATTCCGACAGAATTCAAGGCGGTCGACTGAATCACATTTCCATTGGGATCATAGTCCAGGACAGTCACCCCGCCTGCCGCATCCGTAACCCGGAACGGTCGGCCCAGGGCGTCGTATTCAGTGTTCTGACTCCGGCTTTCAGCGCCGACACAACTGACACTCTTGTTGGTCAACTGCCCCGCCGCATCATAATTCATTCTTGTTTGACGCCCGTTCGGAGTCGTTTCTTCGCACAGACGTCCCAGCGCGTCATACCGGTTACTGGTGACATGGCCTTCCGCATCCTGAATAGCCGTCAGGCGACCTGTCACATCATAGTCATGTCGGGTTGAATCACCGCGTCGATTGGTTGTTCCTGTTATTCTTCCCAGACGGTCATACATCACTGACGCCGAATTCCCCAGCGCATCAATCGTCCGGATCAGGCGGTTCAGTTCGTCGTATTCCATCCGGGTCGAATAACCGCGCCGATCGGTGACCTTGATCTTATTGCCATTGGCATCATACTGGCTCTCAATGGTATTCCCGAGCGGATCAATCTCCCGGATCAGTCGCCCCATCGGATCATATGCATACCGTGTCTGGCGGGCCTCGCATTCCCCCGCCCCCACCGTTTTGAGAATCAAACGGCCAAATCCGTCATATCCTGATGTGGTTACCCTGCCGGATGGCAGGGACTCCCGGATTTTATTTCCGCCTGCGTCATAGACAAAGTAAATGGTGTTGGAGGCGGGGTCCGTCACCGAAACAGTCCGTCCCACCTTGTCAACCTGATAGGTCATGCCATTCCCGCGCTTATCATAAGCCGCAAGCAGGTTTCCAAGAGAGTCATAGATTTTCCGGGTATGATAACCCAGCGCATCCGTCGTATTGGTGACTCGCCCAAGGCGGTCATAGGCAAAAAAGGACGGAGATCCCTTCTTGTCAACCGTCGCGACACAATTCCCGGCGGCATCATAAGTACTCGATTCGACACCTCCCAAAGGATCTGTCGTGGAAATCAATCGACCCAGCCGATCATACCGATACCGCGTTGTGTTGCCGCGTGCGTCGGTCACACTCCGCTTCAGGTTGTAGGCATCATAGGTGGAGCGTGACGTTCCGCCCTGGGCATCTGTCATGGACAGACTATTCCCGCGATCATCATAGGTTATCGAGGTCTGCCCGCCCAAGGCATCCACTGTGTTCGTCTGACGATTCGCCGCATCAAAGGAGTAATGCGTCACAGCACCGCGAGGATCCATCCTCGTAATACAGTTTCCGGCGGCATCATAGTCCCGGGTCTCGCACCCGCCGAGAGGGTTGATCGATCTCACCACCCGACCCAAAGCATCGTAAACCATGCGGGAGCTTGCCGCATCAACCAGCCCGACCCCGGCCGTCTTATTCGTCATCCGCCCGGCTGCATCATAGGACAGGGATGTGACTAATCCACGCGGATCAATGTCCAGGATCTTATTGTCGTTCCCGTCATAAGCCCATCGCGTTTGCCCCCCAAGCGCGTCCGTAAGACTGATAAGATTACCGAATACGTCATATTTAGAAGCGGTAACAAACCCCTTTCTATCGATCAACCGTCGAAGTTTTCCATTGCCATCCAAAGCCTGCCCGGTCCGTCCCCCGGCTTCATCAACCGTATTGGTAACCCGCCCCATCGCATCAGGAAAGAAGGTTTTGACATACCCCAGGGCATTGGTTTCCGTAAGCACATTCCCTTCGGCATCGTAGGTCCACGAAACGGAATATCCCAGCGGATCAGTTTCACGAACCACTCTTCCCAGCGGGTCCCGGGACATAGAGCTCACCCGGGCATCGGACAATCCCACGCCGACCACCTTATTGGTAAGCCGTCCAGCCGCATCCCAGGCATATTCAGTAATGGCTCCGGAAGCCGCTCGTTCCCTGACCTTATTGCCCAGCACGTCATAATTCGCCCAATGGACATTCCCGAGCGGATCCGTGGTTGAAATGAGGCGCCGGTGAGTGTCGTACGAAAACAACGTCTTGTTTCCCCGCCCGTCACGGACGGCCACTTTCATTCCGCAGGCATCATAATCACTCCAGTTCGTGACCGTAATGGCACCGAATCCCTTGATCACGGTAACCGGACGATTGGCTGCATCAAAGGAGGAGTGTTCCCTGCTGACGAGTGCTCCACCCGCATCAACGAGACTGATAAGGATGCGATTCCCTTCAGCATCGAACTCTGTCTTAAGGGAATTCCCAAGGGGATCAGTTTCTTGAATCACTCGTCCTGCGGAATCATAGTCTGTGACAGTCACTCTGGCATCCTGCCGCCCGGCCCCGATCACCTTGCGGGTCATGCGATTGAGCGCGTCATAGGTATACAGAACCGTTACCGGATCCGGAGTCTCGTCCGCAAGACAACCCGGGAAGCCTGCCACATGGCATGTTTCGGAAAGCAGGTTTCCGTTTGCATCGTAGGCCGTCTCAATACGATTACCCACTGCATCGACACGGAGAACAGGTTGATTGTTGCCGTCATAAGCCACAGTTGTCGCACCGCCGCGACGGTCAAAATGAAGGATGACATTCCCGCGTCCGTCATGGAAGTTCTCACTGACCTGTCCGAGCGGATCCCCTATCCGGATCGGATTATCATCCAAGTCATAGGCAGTCAGGGTTATCCCGCCCAGCTTGTCGGTCTGACAAACCGGTCGTCCCGTTGCATCGTATTCCGTTAATTCCCGGTTCCCGCGCGGATCCATCATTTCAACAGGCAACCCGCGGCCATCATATTTGAACCGCGTGATCGCCTCCTCCCGTGTTCCTGCGGATTTGACACAGGCCGTCAGCCGGCCATTACGGTCATAGTCGAATCGGGACACCACTCCGTTCTCATCGCATTCACTTTCCTTCCAACCCACCTTGTTAAAACTCGTATGCCGGCTAAAGTTGCAGGGATTGGTAATGCGCACACAATTTCCATAGCCATCGTAGTCATATCTCGTCTCGTATCCGCACTTGTTCCGAATCGCCACCACATGCACCCCATTGGTGTCATACCGTGTTGTTTCAACATTTCCTGCAGGATCTGTTGCCCGTATGGGATTTCCAAACCGGTCATACTCAAGAGTGGCGGTATGTCCCAGGGCATCGGTGGTTTTGATAAGGCGCCCCACCCCGTCATACGCCATGGTTGTAACCCGCCCCAGGGCATCCCAACTCCGGATCAACTTTTTAAAAACGGGATCATAGTCGTACCGTCGAACATGACCTTCAGGATTTATCCAGGAAGTCAGGTTCCCCCGGTCATCGTAGGCGAATTGATGAGCCGCCCCGCCCCGGACTGTGGAAATCACATTGTGGGATAAATCATAAAAATAAAAGGTGTCCGCTGGATCACTGCCGGGGTCAAAATGGCGGTACCGGACTTGTAATGTCACCCCATCAATCCATACCTCCGCCGAATTGGTTGAACCCGCAGGAAGCGATATTCGTGCCGTGAGGTTGCTGATATCCGCCCAAGTCCACCGGCTTCTGTCACCCGTAATATTGAGCGCAACCGATTGAACATTGGTTGAAACCCAGTTCGTGGCGGCCATTCCCAGTCCTGACAGGCAAACAGGGTTTGTGCTGATACCCCGAACGGATAAGATCACCTGCACAATATCATTGCTCATGCCGGGCACATTGAACCCCCAGTTTGATAGCTGAAGATAACTGTTCGTGCCAAGCGCCGCGTTGTGCGCCATCAGTCCGTCTGTGGAACCCGCCGCGCACTCGATGTTCTCCCAGCGCGACGTCTGGGGTGATTCGACGGATTGCGCAGCATGCCCGGCGACCAGGTTCACCCCATCACTCTCCTGATAGGTTAATTCACCTTCACGCAGGTATACCTGACTGATGTCGTTCGAGGCATTGTAGACAACGCCCTGTATGCACTTCGTTCCGGGCATGTAGGAATAGGTTGTCCCCTTGAGGTAGAGATAGCACACCGCATTGCTGATCCCACCGGACACCTCCCCGTCGCGGTAGCGCCAGACCCGGTCAGGCGTACTGTTCGTGGTGTGATAGTCGATGGCGACCGAATGTCCCTCAGGGTCGGTCCGGATGGTCATATTGTGGCTGAGCTCCGGCGCCGCCTGATCCCGGGCATAGGTGTAGCGAACGACATCGCCGAGCACATTGGTCACAGCGACCAGATCATCGCCCTCATACGCGTAGCTGACCTGCCGGCCGAGATGATCGGTCACGGCCGTCACCTTGGCGTCCGGTTGGCTGTTCTCATAACTCAGGCCGATGGCCTGATGCACCGCATCCGCAATATGCGCCAACCGCCCCTGCTGATCGTAGTGAAACGACAGGGCATTCCCATTGGCATCGGTCTTGCGCAATAACTTCCCATCCAGCCCGAAGGCGAGTTCAGTCCGGTTCTTGTTCAGAATCCGATATTCCCCATTCGTTTTGATGACCTCAAAGGTGGTTCCAGGAAGGTATTTGTATTCGCCACTGGCGTTCCGGGTGTAGGTGACGCCCACATGAACGGTATCCACTATCGCGTCCATCTCGACATTTTGAAGACAGGACGCCAATTCGACCCGGGCTTGAATGGCGTTCAGATCGGACCAGGTCCAGGAGGCTCGATCCGGGGTTATATCAACTGAGTCAAAATCATACGCACGATGCCCCCACAGCACGGAACGAGCGCCACCCGCCGAAAGTTTCAGGCTGACTGCATACTGGGGATGGTCGGAGTCATAGGCGGTCGCCCCAATGGACGCCAGATCCACCTGCAAGATGGTCGAGGCGCCGTCCGGGGACTGAAAATTCCACCCACCAACAACCAGCGGCTGAAGCGATCCGATCGGCCCATAGTAATGAGCCACATTGCCGTAGCCGCCTATGGCGTCCGGCGCCCCAGTCGCCATCTCCCCACCACTCCACCCCGGCGCACTGAAGCACACCCGTGCATACGCACTGGTGTAAGACACATCGGGATAAATGGGGATCGTCGTATCGCCAGAGACATAGTGAATGACCAGATCCCCTGGAAATTCAAGATGATCGGCATGATTCCAGGACCAGCCGTAACCGAAAATTCCGCCGGCTTCCCGCCGGCTCCTGTAATTCCGACTCACCTCAAGCAACAGTCCGCGCGACTTCAGGGATAGATCTGGGCCTTCCCGCTGAACCAGTTCCCCAGACGCCATCTCCACAGACACAGACTTGAATCGCTTGATCGACACCGATGACGGTGCCGCCTGTGGCGCGGAATAGGCAAAATTCCACGCCACAGCAACCAGCGGCACAAAAATGAACCATGCCTTATTCATAGATTTTTACGGCGCAACCCGGTTCGTATAGGGACCCATGGAGAGGTCTCCTTGCGGAGCGAGTTCGCGAATCTCGGCCTTTTGAATAGTCGCCTGCCCGGATATGGCTAGATTCGTGAGCGATAACGACGCACTGCTCAGTTGCCCCTGTACCGTCAGATTGGTCTTTACCGTCAGATTTCCCTCCACGGTTAATTCCCCGGCACGAGATTCCTCCACCCCGCAGGCCATCATCGCCGCACACAACCCGCCTGTTAGAATTACTTTCGCCATCATCATTTACCCATCCTTTCGTTCATGGTCGCAGGGTGACCTCACCCTGGGGACACAACACCACGCTCTTTCCGCCCAAGCTCAACATCGGCTCCACAAAAATCGCCCCACCCTGCAGTTGAAGGGTATCCCCCCTATACGAAGCAATGTACGTCGCACGAATACTGCGCTTGGGACCATGCCACGCGCCAACGGCCCCGGCCCAGCCGTCATACGCGTCATTCCCGATATCGGAATCGGCATAAAGCTTCATCACCCCGCTATCGCTACTTAAGGGATCGGTACCCCGCACAATTTCAGTGCCATCCGGGATTCCATCGAAATCCGTATCCGATAACCCGGGATTAGTCCGGTAGATCAGGGTTTCGCGCGCATCGGGGAGACCATCCGAATCAGCGTCAACTCCGGCATCGCCCACGCAATAGAAACGCGCCTGAAATTGACCGGCCCCGGAATCCAGCCAGGACAGCGCGTTGGTGCCGGCGGTGCTCGCCTCTTGTAACACCATGATCCAATACCCCGAGGTCAAATTTGTGCAGGCAAACAGGTCGAGCCGGTTGGTGAATCCCCCGGGATACTGAACCTGCAGCCGGATATCGCGGCCCTCCTTCTGGATCGTTGAAAACAGGATTTCTGAAGCATCCGCCTTCGCCAGCGAAAAAAACAGCAGCACTACTATTAGAATCACGCATCGAACCAGCATCACATCCTCCTGGGTTAGAAGCAAGGTCGCGTAATACTAACTGGCATTTAGCTAGTCAACACTTATTTTAGCGCTTAGTCTTTTGACTCTTCCAGGAATAGTGCGGGATATTCTATTGAGGGATCTGCGATGCGCTTGTTCTATTCCATCTCCCTCAAGGGGAGAGGGAGTAGAGGTTAAGACGAATGAGGTGCTATTATTCACCAAAGACCAATCAAAATTCACACGGGAATCCCGGAAGAACCGTATTTTAGAACGCAGGCCAGAACGGCGCGCCGGCGCGTTATCCGCTCTTGTGATTTTCCTTGAGCCTTTTGTTGCTTGTCGTAATGTACTGGACAACTTATCCAAGAACAGGGATTGGCGTGTGACTTTGAAAAATAGAAAATTCAAAAAGGTGGGCGTTCTGAAGGGCGGGCCCTCATCGGAACGGGAAATTTCCCTGAAATCCGGGGCGGCCGTAGCCAAAGGTCTTAAGGCTGCAGGGTATGAGGTCGTTGAGGTGGATGTTCAGGGCCGGTCATTAGAACTGCCTGAACCCGTCGAGGCGGTCTTTATCGCGCTCCATGGCGAATTCGGCGAAGACGGCCAGATCCAGAAACTGCTGGAGGCGCGGGGCATTCCCTATACCGGCTCCAACCCCGCCGCCAGTCTTGCCTCGTTTGACAAGCGGCTCAGCAAAGATATCTTCGTTAAGGTTGGCATCCCTACCGCCGCCTATGAAGTGCTCGGACCGAACGATACCTTAAGCCTTCCCTATCCAGTCGTCATCAAGCCGCCCTGCCAGGGCTCAACCATCGGAATCTTCAAGGTCAACGGCCCCGGCGAATGGGAAGCCGCGTTCCGGAGCTCCCTCCGCTACGACGGCGAAGTCCTGGCCGAAGCCTTTATTCCCGGCCGGGAACTGACGGTCGGCATCGTGGGCCATACCGCCTTCCCGGTGATTGAAATCCTGGCCCCGGACGGCTGGTATGATTTCACCGCAAAATACGGAAAGGGTCAGTCCCGTCATCTCTGCCCTGCCCCGTTGGATCCCGCCCTCGCCGCGAAGGCGCGTCAAATTGCCCTCGACACCTTCGAGGCGCTGGGTTGCCGCGGACTCGGTCGCGTGGACTTCCGCCTGACGGATGCCGGCGAACTGTATGTCCTGGAGCTCAATAACATTCCCGGATTCACGGAAACCAGTCTGCTCCCGGAAGCGGCACAGGCCGCCGGCATCGGCTTTGCCGAGTTGTGCGCGACAATCATGGAAATGGCACGGGTAGGTTAAGGAATACACGTATGTGGTTCAGTAAATCGAAAAATGAGAGCGGGAACAACGAACGCAAGGGCGGCGCCGCAAAGACCAATGCCCGGCGCGATCAGGCTCCGGGAATGCAGCCGCTTCCCAAAATAGTCTGGATTCCCCTCGCCGGAATCCTGGCCATCGTGGCGGGAGCACTCCTGACCTGGAAAATTGGAGCCATCCTGTTCTGGGAAAATCCGTACTACACCATCAAAACTCTTGAAATCCATGTGGATGGCCCCACCATCACCGCCAGCCACGTCCGGGAATACATGGGCGTATGTGAAGGCACCAACTTGTTTTCCTCCAACCTCCAAGTGTTGCGATCAAATTTTCTCAAAAAAACACCGATTGCAAAATCCGTCACACTTCGTCGTCGCCTGCCTGATACCCTGATCGTTGATATCATCGAGCGAGTCCCTCTGGCCCGTCTGGGAAGGTGGGGTGCCCTCGCCGTGGATCGCGAAGGCCGGGTCTTCAGTCTGCGGGCAGGTAGCCGTGAATATCCCGTCATCAACGGCTGCTCCAATGAAAATCTCAAACCCGGCGCGATGGCGGATCAATTCGTCATGAACGCCATCGAAGTGGTGGACGCCTGCAACCGGACCAAGGTCGGCGAGCGCGTCAAAATTGCGTCGCTGGATGTCTCTCAAAAGCAGTACATCGACCTCTATCTGGCGGCTGGCGAGCGCGTCAAGCTGGGCTGGCCGGATATGGAGTCACCCCAGCCGGATGTGCGCCAGCGTGTGGACCGTAAACTGGGGGCCTTGGCCGGGGCGCTCCGAGCCTCAGAGGAACGCGGTCGCCGGCTGGTCAATCTGGATCTCACCTTTACAGATCAGTATGTTCCGGGGCAGGAGTATTAGGAGAGGG
>JBAXMJ010000043.1:0-19505 GCA_037134355.1 bacterium
AATTGTGTGTATGGGAGAGGCTGATGAGAATACGAGTGATTCCCTGCCTGTCCGCTAGACGCCGACCGTGTTCGCTGAGTGAGATGGAGGGGGCGCCGGAATCCGGATCTTTTACAACTTCCATGTCGAGCCAGCCAAGGTCGGGCCCGATTCCGGTGCCAAAAGCCTTGGCGACCGCTTCCTTGACGGCAAAACGTCCGGCATAATAGAGCCAGGGCGAGGCCTTGCCGTCACAGTAAGCCTGTTCGGAGGGGAGAAAGACCCGGTCTTTGAAACGGTTATCCCACTTCTCAAGCAACACGCGAATCCGTTCGTTTTCAACGAGATCCACGCCGGTTCCAATAACGCCATCACCCATTATGGTTTTCCTCCGCGATAGGCCCGCATCGTGTCCAGCATGTCGCGCACGGCCCGGTTCAGTCCCGTAAAGACGGCATTGCAGATGATGCTGTGGCCGATATTGAGGGTATCCAAGTGCGGGATTTCAAGAATGCTTCCGGCGTTTTCAAGGTTGATGCCATGGCCGGCGTTGACCGTAAGTCCCAGGGCATGGGCGAGGCGTGCTCCCGCACACAGGCGGGTGAGTTCCTTCCTGGCGGCCGCGCCTTTGAGATCGCAGAAGGTTCCGGTATGAAGTTCAATTGCCGGCGCCCCGAGACGGACGGCCGCTTCAATTTGCCTGGGGTGCGCTTCAATGAACAGGCTGACTTCAATTCCGGCATCCTTCAGTTTTCTGATTGTGGGGCGCAATCGGCGTTCCTGTCCCGCCGCATCCAGACCGCCTTCAGTGGTCAGCTCCTGCCGTCGTTCAGGGACAAGGCAGACCTCGTCCGGCTTGACTTTCAGTGCCACGGAAAGAATGTCCGGATTATTGGCCATTTCAAGGTTGAGCCGGGTTTTGATGGCCTCTCGCAAGGCATAGACATCACGATCCTGAATATGGCGGCGATCTTCACGGAGGTGTACGGTAATCCCTCCGGCGCCTGCGGCTTCACACACGCGGGCCGCCTGCACCATGTCGGGATAAACGGTGCCCCGCACCTGTCGGAGCGTCGCCACATGATCAATGTTCACACCCAGTCGAAGTCGATACGGTTTCATAGTCATTGGAATATTACCCTGCATTTTGGAAGCGCCTTTCGAATGCGCTGCTTTTCCGCATCCGGAATCGGGTTGCCCATAAGATAAAGTGTTTTCAGGTTTTGTTCCAGTCCGCTGAGATCCGCCGGCAGGGCGGTCAAACGGTTCTGGTTGAGACGAAGCCAGGTCAGGTTGGATAACCGGCCAAGGGAATCGGGCAGGGTCGTGAGCAGGTTGCGATCCAGATTGAGATAGGTCAGTTTCGATAATTGTCCCAGTTCAGGCGGAAGTGAAGTGAGGCTGTTATCGTTGAGCCAGAGCCGGGACAGGTTGGAAAGATGGCCCACCGCCGGGGTAAGGTTGGTCAGGCTGGAGTCGCCTGCATCCAGACTGATGAGTTTTGAAAGCCCGCTGATTTCTTCCGGGAGGGCGCCGATACGACACGTGCGCAGGGTGAGACTTTCCAGATTTCTCAGTTTAAGGATGTCCTCGGGAAACGAGGGAAGCCGACGGTAAAACAGATCCAGCTCAAGAGTTATGTCCGGTGCCACAAGGGCTTCCTCCAGGGTGGTGGCCCGCTGTGGATCCCTCGGGTGTGTGGCAGGTTCCGGGGAGCAGCCGGACAAGAGGGCGGCGGCTCCCAGTACCAGACAAAACAAAAAGTTGGTGCGTAGTGTCATTGGGTCAGGAATGGTGCCGTGAGCGAGGGGGGGAAGTCAACTCTCCGCTCCAGATGGGAATGCGGGTGGATTCGTCGGTTTGAAGCAGCAGTTCGCCGTCGTCGCCGAATCCTGCCAGCACTCCGTTGCGTTCTTGGTTGCCATCGCGGAGGCGAATGGGTTTGCCCAGGTTCGTGACCCGGGCTTCCCAGCTTTTGCGAATTCCGGAAAACCCATGACACTCCCAGGCGGTGAGGTGTGGGAGCAGTTTGTTCAGAAAAACCGGAAGGAGATGTTCGCAATCATAATGCTTGCCTGATTCGATCCGCAGGGATGTTGCCGGCTGATCAATATGGGTCGTTGTGTCCATGTTCACATTGAGGCCGATCCCGATGATGACCCCGCCGGAAACTGCTTCGGAGAGGATTCCGCAGATTTTCTTTCCGTTCACAAGAACATCATTGGGCCATTTAAGGGAGGCTTGAATTCCCTCGCTTTCCAGAAGGTCGGCGGCCGCCACTGCGGCGGCCATGGAGGCTGAGGGAAGGCGATGAGGGTCAGTCCCGACTCTGAGAAACAACGAGAAGGTCAGGTTTTCGTTCTTTCCTGAAATCCAGACGCGGTCAAGCCGACCTCGCCCCCGGGTTTGCTCGCGGGTGGCAATGACGGTTCCCGATGGCAAATCGGGCGTCCTTTCAGCCAGCTCCTGAAGCGTGGTGTTTGTGGACGACAGACGAGCGTGCCAGATGATGTTGAATGTGGGTTTCATATCGACAAAGGCATTTTTACTCGATTACGGGGTTTGGATCACCTATTAATTCAAGGATTATGTCGTTGCTTCAAATCATTCTGATTGCATTTGCGCTGGCCTTGGATGCGTTTGCCGTATCCGTGGCGGCGGGCTTCTCCATTCCCAAGGTTCGTGTCCGGCATGCCTTCACCTACGCCGCCTGGTTTGGCGGGTTTCAGGCGATCATGCCACTGGCAGGTTGGTTCGGCGGTCGGACACTGGCAGGGTATATCGGCGAAGTGGATCATTGGATCGCCTTCGGACTCCTGGCGCTGGTCGGCGGGAAGATGATCTATGAATCGTTCCGGATTGAGGAACAGGAAAAACCAAAGGATCCTCTGGCTGTAAAGATGCTTTTCCTGTTGGCAGTCGCCACCAGCATCGATGCGTTTGCTGTCGGGCTCAGCTTTGCGTTGCTGAATGTGACGGTGCTTCTGCCCGTCCTGATTATCGGCGTCGTGACATTCGGGCTGTCTTATGCCGGAGTATACTTGGGCTCAAAAGGAAGCCATTTCTTTGAGCGTAAGATCGAGGTGGTGGGCGGATTGATCCTGATTGCAATCGGGGTCAAGATCCTGTGGAGTCACCTGGTCTGATTTTGGCCGTGACGGTCTGATGGAATTACCGCAGACCCAAACGTTTCAGCCAGCTTACAAAATCCCTTGGAAGCGGGGCCTCGGTCCGGATTTTCTGGCCGCTAATGGGGGATGTGAAGGTCAAACTGGCGGCGTGGAGCATCTGCCGCTCGATCGTTCTGAATTCCTCGGGGATGGCGCCCCGGATGGCGTAGGTCCGGTCGCCCAGGACCGGATGCCCGATGTAGGCGAGATGTTTCCTGATCTGGTGGGTACGGCCGGTTTCGATTTTTACCTTAAGGTGGCTGACGCCGGGGTTGCTGGCGACGCAATGGAGATGCGTTATCGCCGGTTCGCCTTCCAGTGCATATTCAATCTGGCGTTCACGTTCCTTGATCTGACCGGCCGCCAAGGCATGGTATACCTTTGAAATCTTCTGTGCTTTGAACAACTCAACCGCCTTGTCAAAGGCGTCCTTCGACCGGGCAATCAGAATGCAACCAGAGGTGTCGCGATCCAATCGATGAACGGCCTGGAGATTGGGCTGATTCAGCATGGCGCGCAGATCCGCCTCCAGACTGTCGGGTCCGTTGGAGAGTCGTCCGGGGGCCTTGTTGATGACCAGGTAGTCGTTGTCCTGAAACAGGATGATCGGGGTAGGGGGAGTTTTCCGTTTGGCGGAAGCGCCCGGCACGATGACTTCCACGACATCTCCCTTTGCCAGTGTATGCTTGGTCATCCAGATCCGGCGCCCATTTACGAAGGCCAGTCTTTGGTCGAGGATGTCCTTGGCCTTGTTCCGGGAAAGGTTCAGTTGGCGTGCCAGAAAATCCTGAAGGGGCATTCCTGCCTGCTCCGGTCTGACCTGATGTCGTTGTGATTGCATGGAGGGCATTATGGAGTGGTGAATGGCGGGTGTCGAGTATCGAGTGTCGAGACGCAAAGAAACTTGATTGAAGCCGTGGGAATTATACACTGCCTTAAGTCAACAATCGAAATGGGAGGGTTTTATGCGCGGGATCAATATCTGGAGCCGGATGGTTTTGGTGGGCGTTGTAGGGGCACTTTGTTTGGCGGGCGGTTTTTCAGCGTGGGCCGGGGGGAATGAGCGGATTGCCATCTTGCTGGATTGCGGGAACACTGCCCGTGAAAATCGCCAGATGGGGGATCGGATGGAGCGCGATTTGAAGAATGTGCTCGATAAACGGGGAAATTATGAGTCCCGGATTCTTCGTTCCCGTGATGAATTCAAGCCCGGGGCGGGCGAATACCTGCTCTCAGTCCGGATTGTCCGGTATAACCCCGGCAGTAAAGCGGCCCGGATCATTGTCGGATTGGGCGCAGGGTCCTGCTCATTGGACATTCATTATGAATTATTCGGGCCAAGCGGAAACATGCTGCTGTCCAAGGATGACGGATGTGGGTCCAGTCTCGACTGGCAGCGGTTGGCTCGTAAGTTGAACGAGACCATGCTGGCGGCCATTCAGGCACGCCTTCGGGCTGGTAACTTGGATGCCACGGCGGCACCTGCGACGATGGCTCCAATCGCGCCAGTTCAGGCGATCGCCCCGGTTGTCGCTCCTGTTTCAGCCCCGGTTTCAGCTCCTGTAGTGGCGCCAGCACCGGCTCCTGTATCCGCTCCGGCCGCTGTCGCCGGTGATTCCGTGGAGCAGCTTCGTCAATTGGACGCCATGAAGAAGCAGCGTCTGATTTCCGAGAGCGAGTACAAGCAGAAGCGTAAGCAGATCCTCGATCGGCTGTAGGTCCGACGCTCTGCCGAAAAGCCATGAAATCATCCCGGAATCCAAAATTCGGAATATTTGTCACGGGTACCGATACGGGTGTCGGGAAGACAGTGGTCGCCGCCAGTCTGTTGTCGCGTTTCCGGGCGGGCGGGGTGGATGCGGTCCCTATGAAACCGGTGCAGACCGGATGCAGGTTGTCTCAGGGTCGACAGGTGGCGCCTGACCTTGCTTTCTGCCTGAAAGCCGTTCGACTTAATCCGGGCAGGCGCGATAGGGCCGACATGGCTCCCTACTGTTTTTCTCCAGCCTGTTCGCCCCACCTGGCGGCGAAGGAGGCGGGTGACCGCATCTCCCTGCCGGTCATCGAGCGCGCGTTCCGTCGATTGAGCCGGGCTCATGACGTGGTGGTCGTGGAGGGAGCGGGGGGTGTTCTCGTGCCGCTGAATGACCGGCAAACCATGTTGGATCTGATGATCCGGTTACGACTTCCCGTACTTTTGGTGGCCAGACCGGGATTGGGAACCCTCAATCACACCCTGCTTTCACTCCAGACGCTTCACGGCGCCGGGCTCACGGTGCTTGGCGTGATTTTGAATCAGGCGGCGCCCGGTCGATGGGGGCGGATTGAAGATGATAACGTCCGCACGATTGAGCGCTTTGGCGGGGTGAAGGTGCTGGAATGTGTACGGTACGGGGAAACGGTTTAGTTTGGTTTCGCCGCCCGTTCCACCCGGGTTCCCGGCGGGATCTGAATGGTTAATTCCCCGTCCAGTTCAGAGAAATATCCCTTCGGCATGCAATTGAAATTCAGCACCCAGGTTTCGTTAGTCTGGATCCATGAGGCGGAATGCCGGATGCGGCTCCAGGGCCACCCGAATCCCTGGGCTTCGCCGGTGATGAGTATCCGGTTGCTGAGGTCGGGGTCGGCCTTCAGGGCGATTCGGCATTTTTCGACGTCAAGCCGGAGCGAAGGTGCACCGCGGGGGCTCTGCATGTCATACTTGATTTCCACAAAGGCGGGGGTGCCGTAGAGGATGGCCGCAAGCATGGCAATCGCGAGAGGAGGTGCTATCCAAGCCAGCCATCGGGATTTCAGGATAGCATTTCCCCTGCCTTGCCCCGGGTTGTCTTCAGTTTGAGGAATCCGAAGCACAAAATAATACAATCCCCAGGCGATCACGCAGGGAAAGACCGCCGACCACAACACATCGGAGGCAAAATGGGCGCCTGCCGCCATCCGGGCCACCCCGATGAGGGTTCCGTACAGGGCGGTTCCGGCAAAGGCGGCCAGTGCAAGACCCTTGTGGTTCCGCCGGGCAAGAAAGTAGAAGGCGATGAAGTAATAGCCCATGGAGCTGTGGCCACAGGGAAATGATTTTCCGCGCCCCGCGGTTCCTTTCTCATAAAAACACTGATAGTTCATGGTGCCGCCAAGTTCCGTGACCTGTCTCGGACGGGGGCGCCCCCAATGATCCTTGAAGATCGTGTTCACGAAGAGGCCGGGTCCCAGGGCCATGGTGAGAAATACAAGGGCGGCATGCTTGCGCCATCGGGCGAGCGACGGCTTGGAGAGCGCTGCCACCAGAATCCCCAGTGATGTCAATGCCGTCAGAAGGGCGGGCCAGGGCCCGAAGGTATAGAGAAATCGCCAGAAGGCATCGAATTCATGAGGCCAGGGTCGTTCTGCGCCCGGGTGATAAAACAGCGACTGGAGTTTAATGTCCAGTGCTGGAGTCAGAAATGGAACCGTGGCGACCCCTGCCAGGAGCCCAATCCAGAGCAGGTCTGTAAACCAGGGTGATCGGGGGATTGGTTCGGATGAATTAGTCACAGCGTTTGATCAGGATAAGCCCGAGCCCGATTGACACGACCGCCGGAATCCAGACGATCAGATGGGGTTGAGTCCAGGGATGTTTAATGAGGGTTTCCGCCACAATGATGAAAAGATAGAAGAGGAAAATCAGGCCAAGGCTGATTCCGATCCCGACGGTGGTTTCCTGACGGTGGGTTTTTGTGGCCAGCGGGGCGCCGAGCAGGACGAACGCAAAGCAGGCTACTGCCAGTACGATGCGCTTGTGAAATTCGACCCGCAATGACATGTCCTGCTGTTCGAGAGCGGTTGCATCAAGCTCCGGATAAATCTGTTTGACCCGGTTCCGGGCGTCCATGATTTCAAGCAGCGTCATATCGCTTTTCTTTTTCACGGCTCCAACGGGCTCGGCGCCGGTGAGACGGCTCAGGTCAATCACGTAGGGAAAATGGCTTGCGGTTCCCGGTCCCGGGCGATCCTCGTAAAAGGGGTCGATGCGAACCTCATATAGGTCAACCAGCAGGCCTGTTTTATCGGCGGTCGGGGAGATGGTTCCGCGCTGGGCCCGGATGGTTCGTGGCGGGGATCCTTTCTGGTTCTGATAGATGATCACATCCTCGATGTTCTCGCCCCGCTTGGAGCCGACATAAAAGGTGATGCCTGGAAAATCACGGATGGGCCGGCCTTCCTCGATCAATTGCATGGGGGATTCAATCCCGAGCTGGCGCAGGGCGTCTCGCCGGGCGTGGTAGCTGACGGGAATCAGCTCGGCGTTCAGGTAGAGGCAGACGGAGGACATCAGGAGTGCAAAGAGGATGGGTGCGGCCATGATTTGAAGCATGCGAATACCGCTTCCCTTCATGGCTGTGATTTCCCCGTTGGCGGATAGTTTTCCAAAGGTCAGGAGCGCCGCCGTGATAATGCTGACGGGGATAGAGAAGCCAAAGGCGGAGGGTAGCCCTGCCAGGAATATTTTGGTGATTAACCCCAGTGAGCCGCCTGCGGCAATGGCGTCGGTGATTCGGAAAAGCACCATCACGCACATGACAAAGGTCAGCACAAACAGGGTCATCCCGAAGGTAACCAGATAACTGTCCCTGACATATCGTGAAACAATACGCAATACCGTTCTCCTGAAAAAATAAGTCCCGTTCTTATACTGGGCAGGGGGGGGAATGGCAAGGAGAGAAGCGTCACTTCATGTGCGGTTCGTGGCAGGGGCCGCGATATTCGTATGCCTGATAGACGCGGCCGTAAAAGCGGGTTCGTTCGATGACTTGGAAATAGAGCGCCCGCTCCCAGGTCCACTGCTCATGGTCGAATAAAATGGCCGGCCGGCCGATCAAAGCCGGATCAGCCAGATTCGTGTCTGGAAAATAATCATAGGAGGATTCCCGGCCCCCTCGGTAACTGTCGGCACAGTACACAACGGGGTGGTCTTTCATGTAGAAGGCCAGCAGGGCGGCCCGTCCGTAGGTTGAGGCTACATGAAAAGGGGCCTTGCCTGTTTCGCGCGCCATTTCGCCCGACGCCTCCTCCACGCTGCGGGCAAATTTTGGAAACCCGCTGACCCTCATGAGCGCCCGCTCCGTGTTAATGGGTTTTCCGCCGATCTTGATTTTTCCTATTGCCCGAAGAGGGTAAGGGGCGAAGGAAATCAGGATGATCAATGCCAGACCCAGCCCCACTGTCCAGCGCCACAGACTCCGGGCGGTGTGGTCGGACTCCAATCGCTCGGCCAGAAAGCAGGCGATGGGGATGAGGAAGACAATATACGTGGCTGTAGGCCAGTTCAGTTTTATATCAGTTCGGAAGGACACCAATTGGTAAAAGAAAAATGCAGGTGTTCCAATGTGGATGGCGAAGGACATGATTTCGCGGAGCGAGGAAGATTGGTTTCTGTCCGTTTCTGCAGGTCGGTATGCGGCACGAATGGCCCGGATCAGGATCAGGGCGGCGGGTGGCCCCAGCAGGGCAAACCCATAGAACGGGTAACTGATTGTCCAGAGAGGATTATAGTGCCAGTCGGCCGCCGGGGCGACATCACCGCCGGGCAGGCGCATGGCGCCGATGAGGTGGCTGATGGTCGGCCACCCGTGTTGATGATTCCAGATGGCAATGGGCATGGCAAAAAGAATGACCCCCGCGAGCATGGCCAGTGATCCGGCGATCCGGTGACCACGAGAGATCTTCCCGTGCCGGAACAGGAACACGAGGAGCCCTGGAAGAATGAGCAGTACGGTATATTTGCAAAGCATTCCCAGGCCGATGATAGCGCCGAGAAGAAAGAACCAGCCGGGGGTGGTGCGGTGGTTCCGGGTCATGATCCATCCGGTGTAGGCGGCGGCCAGCCAGCAGGCATAATAGGGGCCATCGGTGGTCATAAACTGGCTTGTGCCATGGAACACGGGGATCAGGCAGAACAGAAGCATCGCGAGCCAGCCGGCACGCCGGTTCCCCCCGGACGCATGTGTCGCGAAGGCGGCCAGAATCAGCATGGAGACGAATGCGGCGAGGGCCGCAGGCAGGCGCACAGCCCATTCGGTGATTCCAAAGACATGAACCGCCGAGGCGATCAGCCAGGCGATGGCCGGACCCTTACTGTAATACGACCAATCTAACCGGCGCGACCAGTCCCAGTATTGAGCCTCGTCCGCGACTAGATCGAAGGGACAAAACCAGACCAGATAGGCGATTCTTGCGAGCAGGACGAGCACGGCGAAAAGAACAAGGCGGCTCCAGGAAGGCTGCGTGATGGGGTTGTTCTGAGGGGGTAACATGGTTATTGATTAGCAGGTTGGCAGCAGGGGAATCAAGTCGGTAACATCCTGATACAATGCTGCGCCGCGGGTTAGCAGGACCTGAACACGGGCCACAGCATCGCGGTTTCGTGTGTAATCCCGGTTTTCAATGCCTGCCGCGATAAAGACCGGCTTTCCGGCGGTGAGCGCCTCATCAAGGAGATCGAAGTTGGTGAGATTACCACTTCCGAAAGGGACGGGAGCCATGATCAATGCATGGGCATTCCGGGCCAGTTTCCGAGCCTCATCAAGCGCTTCCCGACTGATGGGGCAGAAGGGTTTTTCGAGCGCGGTGCCGGCGCCTAGAGCACTGGCGACCTCGGCATCCTTGTCTCCGAGGTTCAAAACGCCGCTGGTCAGGGTGTATCCGCAGAGGGAGAGGCGCCGGAGTATGGCTTCGCCGCAACCGCCTCCGCCAATAATATGGATGTGGAGCCCCTTGCCGGAGCCGGGGGCGGGTAAGCGTGGTGCGGCCAGAATGCTGATCCCCCCGCTGTGGGGATCCTGATGGACGCGTACATTGCAATGGTATACCCGGCGCAGCGTGTCCTCAGTCAGAACCGCAGCGGGAGTGCCGTCGGCGACCACCTGTCCGTGATCAAGAAGGATCAGACGGCGGCTGAACTCGGCGGCAATCTGGAGGTCGTGGCTGATCATCAGGACCGTGACTCCGTCATCGCGGTTCAACCGCTCCACTAGTTGCATGATCTCCAGGCGGTGATTGAGGTCGAGGTGGGACGTGGCCTCGTCCATCAGGATGATGCGGGGTTCCTGGGCCAGCACCATCGCCACGATGGCCCGCTGACGTTCGCCGCCGCTCAATTCGTTCAGGGGACGGTGCCGGATATCGGTCACATCGGTATAGACCAGGGCACGCTCAACCCTCAGGCGATCCTCTGCCGTGGGGCTTGAGAACCGTCCGATGGCGGAGGTTCGTCCCATCATCACGATCTCCTCGACGGTATAGGGGACGGGGACATCCAGTTCCTGGGGTACCACGGCGATGGTGCGTGCCCGCTCCGCAGGGGGCATCCGGTGAATCTCGGAGCCGTAGAGTTTTACAGTGCCTGCGGAAGGTTTGAGCAGACCGGACACCACTGAGAACAAGGTTGATTTTCCGGCTCCGTTGGGGCCCAGGATGCCGATCATCTCACCGGCTTCAATCTCAAGGGAAAGACCCTTCAGCACGGGGGTGTCGCGATAGCCTGCGGTGACTTCATGAAGATGGATGGCAGTCGTCATAACAGGGTTATCCAATCCAGCCCGGGGTTCGGTGGCGCTTCAGGAGGAACAGGAAGAAAGGACCGCCCAGGAGGGCGGTGATGACCCCAACCGGGATTTCGACCGGCATGATCGTCCGGGCAAGGGCGTCGCACGCCGCCAGAAATGCGCCGCCCCCTAGGGCCGCTGCCGGGATTAAACGGCGGTGGTCGCTCCCCACAAGGGCGCGCATGATATGGGGAACAATGAGGCCGACGAATCCGATAAGCCCGGCGACACCCACGGCGATGGCGGCGAGGAGAGTCGCCAGCAGCAGGGCAGTGAGTATTGCTACCTTGACCCGGATGCCGAGGTGATGCGCCATCTGATGGCCCAGCGTGAGGGCATTCAGTTCCCGCGACATGATCCAGAGTCCCGTGCACCCGGCCGCCACAAGCAGACCGCTGAGCCCAAGAACCGGGTCAGAGGGCATGTCCAGATTGCCGAGCATCCACCACAAAATATTATGCATTCCCTCAAGCGAGGCTACGGAAACGATAAACATGAGAAGGCTTGAGCACACGGCGCTGACGATTACTCCGCTCAGGATCAGGCCGTAGAGGGAGGGTGTGGAGCCGTGACTCGACAGGCCGTACACAAGGGCCAGCGTGACGACAGCCATCAGGAAGGCGCAGAGCGGAAGTGCGGTGGTGGAGATCCCTGCGAAGCCGGTCAGAATGGCCAGGGCGGCCCCGAGTCCGGCCCCGCTACTCACTCCCAGCACATACGGCTCCGCGAGGGGATTGCGCAGCACGGCCTGAAAGACCACCCCGGAACAGGACAGGGCGGCGCCGATGATAAAGCCCGCCAATACCCGCGATAGACGCAAAATCAGAATGTCGTACTGGGTTTGAAGGTCGGGCAATCCGATGCCCGACGGACCCATCAGGACGCAAAATGCCAGCAGTAGCGGCGCCAGCCCGATTACCAGCCAGAAGTTTCGCCGGTTATTCATGGCGTTCCCTTTCGGTTCAGAATAGTCGGCCGGATCAACTCGAGTCCCTGCATGACCCGGGGACCGGGCCTGACGACGAGATCATTGTCGAACCCGTCATACACACAGCCGTCCCGGATGGCGGCGACATGTTCCCAGCCCCGGCGCTCGAGGATCTGCTGTTTGACGGAATTCTTTCCAGCCATGAAAAAACAGAAGATGATATCGGGGTTCCGGTCAAGAACCCACTCCCCGGATACCGGAAAGTAATCGCGGTTGATTTCATCGCCGATGTTTTTCCCTCCCGCCAGGGTAACGAGGTCGGAGATAAAGGTGTTTCGTCCTGCCGCTGTCAGGGGATCATTCCAGATCAGCACCAGGACGCGGGGCGGGTGGGGGGCTGGAGGAACCCCACGGCAGGCCGCGATTTGCTGCGTGAGCCGGCTCGCGAGGGTGTTGGCTTCTGATTCCCGTTTCAGATGACGGCCCAATTGGATGATGGCGGGCGGAATGTCATCAAGCCGGGCGCAGGGGATAAGAACAGGATTCAGTCCGATTTTCCGGAGCTTAGCATCCAAGGTCAGATCTGCCAAATCGGTATATAACACTGCGTCTGGCTTGGCTGTCAGCAGCCGCTCCAGAGAGGGTACTCCGAAGTCTCCGATGATCGGGATCGCGCTCATTTTGTCCGGTGGGTAGTTGCAGGCCGAACTGCGCCCGACAAGTTGCGCCGTTCCCCCGATGGCGCAGATCATTTCCGTAAGATTGGGGGCCAGCGAGACAACACGGGGAAGGCCGGCGTGGACAGGAGGGTGTGGTGCTGGCTTGCAGCCCGCAAAAAGAAAGGATGCGAGGAGCGCGGTAATGAGTTTAGTAGGCATTTGTGCGTGCCGTAAGGGTGCGGAGCAGGATTTTGAAGTCGAAGGACAGGGACCAATTTTCCAGGTAATAGAGGTCGTACTTGATCCGTTCCTCGATGCTGGTATTGCCGCGCAGGCCATTGACCTGGGCCCACCCGGTCATGCCGGGTCTGGAAACATGCCGCCACATGTAACGGTCAATGTCGGCCTTGAACTTTTCCACAAAATGTGGACGTTCCGGCCTCGGGCCAATCAGGCTCATGTCGCCCCGGAGTACATTCCAGAGTTGGGGCAGTTCGTCAATATTGGTGTTGCGGAGGAACGATCCGATTCGGGTTCGGCGTGGATCGTTTTCAATTGTCCAGACGGGCCCTGTCTCCTTTTCAGCGTCGGTTCGCATGGTTCGAAGCTTGTAGATACTGAATTCCTTGCCGTTTTCACCACACCGTTTCTGTTTGTAGAAGACGGGACCGGGCGAAGAACGCTTCACCAGCAGGGCCACGAACGCGAGGAAGGGGGCGATGACCAAAAGGCCTACAAAGGCGCCGCAGATGTCCTCCAGTCGTTTGAGGATCCGGTTCCAGAAATAGTCCAATGGCCACCGGCTGACACCGAGGAGGGGAATGTCGTCAATGGTCTGCATGTCCATACTTCCGGTCATGATGCGGAACATGTCAGGCACCATGTTGAAGGTGATCATATTTCGCTCGCAGGCGAGGATGATTTCCAAAACCCGCTGGTGCCCGATATTGCTGTCGCTCAGGATAATCTGGTCGGCAGGATGGGAATCAAGAATCCTGTCAAGCTCCTGAAGTTCGCCTCGGATCAGGTAATTCGGCAAAGCGGGGTCGATATTAGCCGTTCCGGATCGGATAAATCCAACCACTTTTGATCGGAGGCGGGGATCCGCCTCGAGCCCGCGTTTCAGATGCGCGGCAACATAGTCCGTTCCTACGATAAGAACGCGTTTGGACTGATGGCCCCGTCGGGCCAGCCGGATTTCGAACCGGAACAGAAGATAACGCTCAACCATCACAAAGACCATAATGGCGAGACAAGAGAGCCCGATCGTGAGACGCGAGATGGGCGGTTCGGTACGGAAGGCGAAAGCCAATGCCGTGGTCAGAAGGATCCCGATCCCGATGGCCCGTATGAGCCTTGGGATTTTACCGGAAAAGCTGCCGAGCTGGGGGCGGACATAAAGGCCGAGGGAACGGAAAATAAAAAGAAAAATGAGAGTGGCAATAGCCGCGCCCCAGCCGTAGAGAAAGCACAGGTTGGAAGGCCAGCTGTCCACCCCGATAAGTCCGCTGTAAAACCGGAGCCAGATAGCCGCGACAAACCCGCAGAAAATGGCGAGGGCATCTGCGGTTACGGCCAGACCGCTCGTCAGCGCATCCATGGTATCGCGTATTCGCATATCAGGGAATAATCACCTTGATCTGGATGTTCCATTCTTTGGCCAGCCAGTCCATGAATTCAGCCTGTTCATGCGGAAGCGTATCGGCGAGCGTTTCAGAGAGAACGGTTCCCAGGATGAGTTCGCGCGCGTCGGGATTTGTGATGGTTTTCAGAAAGGCTTTGAGCGTGCTCCGGTCGGGGAAAAGGCTTTCTGCCTCGTCTGCCAGTTCATGAAAGGTGTCATCGCCCAGTTCATCGACGATATCCTCAATCTGGGACACCTCCATATCGGTAATAGTGCGATCACTGATAACGGCGACTTCCGTCAAGGCCACAAGGGCGAGTTGCTCATTACGGGACAGTTCTTTCAGGGTCATGGAGGTCCTTTCTTTTCTATTCAGGGTTCACGGTAGCATGATTTTTGCTGAACTGCATCATCGGAATCGTCTGGTTACTCCAGGATCTGGATTTCGGTTTCCAGGCAGATGCCTGACCGGCTCTTGACTTCCGCGCGGGCGATTTCGAGCACGGCCATTACATCGGATGCCCGGGCGAGAGGGGTCGTGACGATGACGTTGGCATGGTTCACGGAAATCGAGGCGCCACCCACGGTGAAACCCTTCAGTCCGGCTTGTTCGATCAGCTGTCCTGCAAAGCCGCCGGCTGGATTTTTAAAAATCGACCCTGCGGACCGCAGTCCTTTCATCCAGGAGCGGCGCTGCGCCAGTTCCGCCCTTTCCCGGATTATCGCGTCGGGATCTCCGGTCGTAAGTTGAAAGGCGGCTTCGATGATAATCTGATCACGCAAGGCTGGACAGGAGCGATAGCCGAAGTCCAGGTCGCTGCGATTGATGACGACTATCTTGTCATCACGGTCAATGAAACGCACCCAGGCCAGGGCATCGGCGATGGATTTTCCCCAGGCGCCGGCATTGCCCCTGACGGCGCCGCCAACGGTTCCCGGAATGGACTCGAGAAATTCTAATCCTGTCAACCCCTGATCCGTGCACTCGTTGAGAAGTTTTGTCAGGGATGTTCCGGCACCAGCCACCACGAGGCCGCTGTGTGACGAGAAGCGACGGAAGGGTTCCCCAGTCAGGCGCGCCACAACACCCCGCACGCCAAGATCACTGATGAGGACATTGCTTCCACCTCCGAGGATCTGGAAGGGGATCATGGCGGCGCGTGTCCATTTTACGATTTTAAGGAGGTCGTCCTCGCTGGCTACTTCCATCCAGAGATCGGCACGCCCTCCGACGCCCAGTGTGGTGCGGTTGGCCAGTGGTTCGCGGCCTTTGATCAGGGTGGACTGCAGGTCAATTTCACGGATGGCCCGACTTACGGGGCTGGTGAGATCCTCGATACGTTTGCGGCCCAGATCGTCGCGGGCCCAGCCGGCAATACGTTCCACGTCGCCGGCGCCGATGACCAGGAACGCATCGCCGATCTGCAATTGGCCTCGACAATAGTCCCAGGCGTTACGGAGGGAAGAGGCCACTCTGATGTCCAATTCCGGATGATTCCGGCAAAGGGCGTACAGGTCCCAAATTGATCCGCCCGCGAGTGGGGCTTCCGAGGCGGCATAGACCGGACATAGCACTATTTCATCCAGTCCCTTGAAAGCGGGAGGGAAGTCGGGGCCCAAAGCCCGGGTCCGGGTGTAGCGATGCGGCTGAAACACCGCCAGACTTCGCGGCCGGTTGAGATGACTGGAGGCGTTTACCAGGGCGGCGATTTCGGAGGGGTGGTGGGCATAATCGGAGATGACAATGAGATCGGCGCGGTCAATGATCCGTTCGAACCGCCTGCGGGGAAGAGCCACTTTGGCCAGTGCCTCCCGGAGTACCGGCAGGGGGATTTCCATCTCAAGCCCTACAGCAAGGCTTGAGATGGCATTAAGGACATTGTGACGGCCCGGTGCGGGTACCGTGAAGAGCCCTAGAGAAGTACCTTTCTGCGAGAGACGGAACTCTGTCGAGACGGGAGTTTCCAGGAGGACTTCTGCTCTCAAGGTGGCGTCCTTTGAAAATCCAAATGAGGTGGCAAGCGGGTGAGCCTTGCAGAGCTTGGCGGCACGAGGATCATCGGCGCAATACAGGATCCGGCGACGCGTTTGGTGGATGAACGTCCGGAAACACTGCTCAAAGGCGTCTACTCCGTCGAAATGTTCCATGTGATCGAACTCGACATTGGTGACTACGGCAATATCCGGGGCATACAGGGCGAGGGTGCCGTCGCTTTCGTCGGCCTCTACCACGGTGATGCCTCCTGTTCCGATTCCGGCAACCCCGCCAAGGGGCTCCGCCTCGCCACCGATACAAAAGGAGGGCGCGCGGCCAGCCTGGGTCAGGATCTGGGCAATGAAGGATGAGGTGGTCGTTTTGCCGTGAGTTCCGGCCACCGCCACGAAAGGGGTGTCGGCCAGCAGGGCGGAAAGGACCTCGCCCCGTTTGAAGACGGGAATTCCGCGAGTTATCGCCGCCTGGATTTCGTCGGATGTATTGGGAACTGCGGCGCTACGGACAACCCACTGCACATCCGGTGTTAGATGGGTGGGGGAATGGCGTTCGACGACTGTGATGCCCCGTTCCCGGAGCCAGCCTGCGAGTTTATTGATCATCAGGTCGCAGCCTGACACGGTGAAGCCCCGTGCCTTGAGGAGGACGGCGAGTCCCGCCATGCCGATGCCGCAAATGCCGGCAAAATGAACATGGCCTGAGCCAGACTGGATCAGTTGCGACAAGGGGGACGCTTCGGGGGTTATGGATCCTTTTCGGTGACCGTTAATTTCCTGATGCATGGCTCCCAAATTCAGTTAAAGTCGCGCTTGTCATAGTCAAACCCAAAACTGTGCAGAAGGGTACAGTGTTCTGTATAGTGCGTCAATTCAGCCGTCAAAGCCAACGTTACCGTTCTTGCGCGGCCATGAGCCGTTTAGAGCAACGGCTTGTTTTGTATCTTTTATCCAGCCGGAAACCAGCGCAACATTTCTCTGGATACGAGTTCGTGTCCCGCCCGGTTGGGATGGTTGCTCCAGGACAGAATGTCGGTTAAGTCTTCTGCGGAACTTTGCTGCAGGCAGGCCTGTAGGCTGTCCACCATGTGTCGTGCATATTCCGGAGAATTCTGAGCAATATTTTGTTTGTCTTGCCCAACGTTGCGGCTCACTAGCGCTGAACCCGTCAGGGCAAGGTGTGCAGTGCGGCCGGTGGTTCGGATCATTTGTCCGATTGAACATTTCCCGATCATTCATCTTTTATCCTTAAATGCCGACGAAGTTCGTCGAGTCGGATGTCCGGGGAGTCTGAACTGAGTCGGGGGAACCGGCCTTTGGTCATCAGGTAGTCGCCGTGGCGCTTGAGCATGATCTTGCCATCCTCCACCTCCACGGTCTTGATCTTCTTTTCCGCCGCCAGAATTCGGATTTCGGCCAGCTTCAGGAGTCGCTCGCATTCCGCCGGGATCGGGCCAAACCGGTCGCGGAAGGCCTGGCGCAGGGAACGGACTTCCTTGATGAACCCGGCTTCGGCAATGCGCCTGTACATGCTGACCCGCAGGCGCTCGTCCTCAATATAACTGACCGGAATAATGGCCGAATGGGTGGCCCCGGTGTCGGACGGGGAGAGGCTGATGAAGTCAAGGGTGACGTCGACATCAATCACAGGCGGGAGTGGCTCGCCTTTTCGCTTGGCGATGGTGTGGCGCAGCAGCTGGCAGTAGAGGCCGAACCCGACGGCCGCGATGTGGCCGCTCTGGTCGGCACCGAGCAGATTCCCCGCACCCCGGATTTCCAGGTCACGCATGGCCAGCCGGAACCCGGCGCCCGCCCCGGAATATTGCTTGATGGCCTGAATCCGCTTGCGGGCCGTGGGGTCGACATGGGCCTGGGCCGGAAGCAGCATGTAAGCGTAGGCTTTGTGCTTGGAACGCCCCACGCGTCCCCGCAACTGGTAAAGTTCCGACAATCCGAACCGGTCGGCCCGGTCAATGAGGATGGTATTGGCATTGGGAATATCAAGGCCGCTCTCAATGATGGTGGTGCAGAGCAACACGTCAAACTCGCCTGCAGCAAACTGGCGCATGATCCCGGCCAGGGCACCAGCCGACATCTGGCCGTGCCCGACGCCGATCCGGGCCTCCGGCACCAGGCGCAGAAGCCGGTCACGCAATCGGTCAATAGTGCGAACCCGGTTGTGGAGATAGAAAACCTGGCCTTCGCGGTTCAGTTCCCGCATCACCGCCTCCCGGATGACGGCATCGGAATCGGGTGTGACGATCGTTTCCACGGCGAGCCGCTCCTGCGGCGGTGTTTGGATAGTACTCAAGTCCCGCGCCCCGGTCAGGCTCATGTAGAGCGTACGGGGGATCGGCGTCGCCGTGAGGGTCAACACATCAACCAGTCTCCGGATATGTTTGAACTGTTCCTTGTGGAGGACTCCGAACTTCTGCTCCTCATCGATGATGACCAATCCGAGTTCCTTGAAGGTCAAACTGGGTTGGAGCAGGGAATGGGTGCCGATGACGATATCGACCTTGCCCTCGGCGAGCCCCTCGATGACTCCCCGCTGCTCGCTGTGACTGCAGAAGCGGCTGAGCATCTCGATTCGGACGGGGAAGGGGGCCATACGCTCGGCAAAGGTCTGGAAATGTTGCTGGGCCAGGATGGTGGTGGGAACCAGCACGGCCACCTGACGCCCCGCCATGACGGCCTTGAAGGCGGCACGAAGAGCCACCTCGGTCTTGCCGTATCCGGCATCGCCGCAGAGCAGTCGATCCATGGGGCGCTTGTTTTCCATGTCCTTTTTCACTTCCCGGATCGCCGATTCCTGATCCTCCGTTTCCTGATACGGGAAGGCGGCCTCCAGCTCATGTTGCCAGGGATTGTCGGGCGGAAAGGCAAAGCCGTCCTGCGAGTCGCGGCTTGCCTGAATTTCGAGCAAGGTTCCGGCCATATCCTGAACGGCCCGTTCGGCGGCAATTTTTTCGCGATCCCAGCGTTTCCCGCCCAATTGGTGGAGCGGGACACTGCGACGGCCGACGCCGACATAGCGGGTCAGCAGGTGCGCCTGGGCAACCGGGACATACAGTTTGGCTCCGTCGGCGTACTCGATGGCAAGGGCTTCGGTGAGTTGTTTATTGACCGTGATTTCGCGCAAGCCGAGATAACGGCCCACGCCATGTTCCACATGGACGACCAGGTTGCCGGGCTCCATATCGGTCCAGTCGGTAATTCGGGCACCGCCGACAAGGGCCTCGGCTTTTCGTGACGGCAGGCGCCGCCTTTGAATCTTCCGGCCATAGAGATCGGGTTCGGCGACGATCAGGAGTCCGAGTGCGGGGCAGGAAAAGCCGCCGGAGAGAGGTGCCAGAATCATGGCGGGATTGGCCTGTTTGAGCAACGAGCCATATGCCTCGATGAAGCGGTCTTGTGTGCCGGTGCTGTCGAAGAAGATCGCCCCGCGCGTGCCCTTCTGGATGGAGGTGGCCATGGAAGTGAGAAAACGGCGGCGGGCCGTCTCAATCATATCCGGATGCAAGGCGTTGCGGGTGGTTACCGAGGGAATGGGATCCACGGGGTGGAATTCCAGGG
>JBAXMJ010000044.1:0-19278 GCA_037134355.1 bacterium
GAGCAGACGGCAGTCTATCTGCATGAGACAAACCAAATAGTCACGCGGCTCGGCATTGGACGCCTCGCCCTACCCGAAGACATCGATGATTTGTATAGATTTCCAGGTAGGGCGAAGCCTCCGGCTGAGCCGCGTCAATACAGGGTATTCCGGTGAAGATGCACTGTCGTCGGCCTCTTAGGCGAGGATTTGGGACTCCATGGCCACTCTTGTTTCCGCTAGCGACTCGTGATAGTCTGACCAAGAAATGTCGTAAGAGAGAGGACATTATGGAAAACACAGAGTCGAACAGCCCATCGTCTTCGGTTGCCCGGGAGAGTTCCCGCACCATGCGCATCGACCTGACACCCGACCTTCTTGAGGACAAGAAACTGGGCCGGGCCGCCGCGGTCCCCCGCCGCCCCATCATCCGGATCACAAAGGCTAAAGCCAGCACCAGCATGGTCGGCGACTCGGATTTTCAGCAACTCCTCCAGAATGTCTACGATGGCGCCGTCATCACGGATTATTCCGGCCGGATTGTGGATGTCAATGTACGCCTCAGCCAGTTTCTCGGCCACGAGCACGATGACCTCTGCCGGATGGAAGTTTTCGATCTGCTCTACGGCGCGGATGAAACGCTTCTACCCATGATCCGGGAAAATCTGGCCAACACCCGCTTCGTGCTGCTCCAGTCATTTTTTGTCCGCAAAGACGGATCGGTGTTCCCCGCCGAAACCGCGATCAATCGCCTTTTCCTTTCCGGCCAGGACTATCTCTGCTTCTTTGTCCGCGATATCACACTGCGCCGGCAGGCGGAAGAACAGTTGAGAACCGAGCACACCGCCATCCAGTTGGCTGGAAGCGGCATCGCCATCGCCGACCTTCAATCCCACCTGATATACGGGAACCCGATGACCCTTCGTATGTGGGGCATCGAAAACCAGGACGCCGCGCAAAAACTATCCCTGGCCGATTTGTTCAGCAATCCCGATCTCGGCCCGGCGATCACTGACCGGGTGGCAACCGGGGAGGCCTGGTGTCAGGAAGTCGAAGCGCGCCGGACCGATGGCTCCACCTTCTATGTCCAGGCCGCCGCCACCGCAAACTTTAATACTGACGATGAATTGATCGGCATCGTCCTCTCGTTCAATGATGTCACCGAACGCAAGCGAGCGGAAGCCCAACGCGAACAGTATGCCGAACAGCTCCGGATCCGGAACAGCGAGATGGAAGCCGACCTCGACATGGCGAGGGAAGTCCAACTTGCCCTTCTTCCGCGTGCCGTCCCGGTTTTTCCCCGGGGAGCACCCACGGAAGAAAGCCTGTTGAAATTCAACCATTTCTACCGGCCCAGCACCGCGCTTGGGGGCGACTTCTTCCACATCCTCCCCATTTCCGACCACCAAGCCGGGCTTTTCGTGTGCGATGTGATGGGTCACGGAATGCGGGCGGCTCTCATCACGGCCATTATCCGGAGCATGATGGAGGAGTTGAAACCTCTCGCAACCAACCCGGGCCAGTTCCTGTCCCGCATGAACCGGGAATTCATGACCATCCTTCGTGATGCCCAGGAATTCATATTCGTTTCGGCGTCTTATGTCCTTTTCGACCTCCACGCCAGACGGCTCACGTTCAGCGACGCCGGCCATCCCAACCCCCTTCTGATCAACCGCATCCGCCGTACTGTCGCACCCTTGCGCACGAGTCAGGAACCTCTCGGACCCGCCCTCGGGATTCTGGATAAACATGTTTATCAGACAACCGAACTTCCACTGGAATCCGGAGATGGGGTTCTCATCTACACCGATGGCATCACGGAAGTCGAGGGGGCGAATCGGGAGGAATACGGTACGGAACGGCTGTATGCCAGTGCCCAGCGCCATCTTGACTCATCCCCCGGACTCCTGTTACCCGCCATGGTGGCCGACGCCGAATCCTTTGCCACCACCTCGGGGTTTGATGACGATGTCTGCCTCGTCATCGCCGAAGTCTCTGAATTCCCCACAGGGAAATCCTGAACGCCGGCTTCGGCTTTATTGTCCCCACTCGTTCCGATAGGGAATCTTGATGCCGTAGGTCTTGCCCAAGGCTTTCAACTCGGTGAGAACGCCGGGCTGTTTCATGCGGTTGTGTTCGCCGATCAGGAAATACGCCCGTTGCCAGGCCCACTGCGTCCGGATGTCCGCCTCCCCGCCCAGCGCCTTCGCCAGATCCAGGTCAAACACCATATCGCACTGGATATCAGCCGCCTGGCCCGTCGCCTGGAAAGTCAGTTTTCGCGCATTGCGGGGCACACGCCCGAACAACACTAACGGACGGTCCATGTAGAGGTTCGCGGTCAACACCGGATACGCCTCGCAATAGGTCTGGCCAGAGAACCGGAAACGAACATCTGACAAAACCGGCCGACTCACCTCACGAACCCGCTCGGCAATCACAGCGGGAATATCCCACCGCCCCGTATTCACCACAAACGTGTCGCCCCGGTTCCGAAAACTCAAGAGATCCAGCAGGTAGGCATTGACCCCGGGATAGGTTCCCACCGTAAAAACCGAGACCGCCCCGCGGTTCGCCTGGCTGAACGCCTCAATAATCAAGGAGTGATCGGTCAATCCGGCCGTGGCCACCCCATCGCTCACCATCATTAAAATCACCGGCCGACCCGACTGGCGCGAGGTCGCCAGGAGATCCTTCAGGGAATCAAAGATATCCGTGTTCCCCACCGATTCCATACGCCCAATAAACTCCCGCGCCTGTTGCAGGGTGTCCGGGTTCACCGTCGCCCAGGTTTCGAAGCAGCGTGAGACAGAGTCCCGGAATTCGATGACATTGAACCGGTCTCCTGGCACCAGCAGGTCAAGCGCCTTGAGCATGCCCTCCCGGCAGAAGCGTAGTTTCTGTTCGGTGATGCTGGCCGAACCGTCCTGAACCAGCAACAGATCCTTTGCAAGAATCGGTAACAGGTCCGCTTTCCGCCGCATAATCTCAATCCGACAGTAATCATAAAGGGGATCCGCCGGTGATCGGTAGAGATAGACCTCTGCCTTGAGGTATTTCTCGAGGGCCTTGAGAATGGTGATACGATTGCGATCCTCTTCTGCCAGTTTCCGGGGTTCCTCCTGAAGCATTGTTTTCGGCGGCGACACATCCCGCGCCACGCCGCTCAACCCGGCTCCGGCCGGCATGCCCCGGCCCCAGGTGAATTGGGAGGGGTCATCAACCAGATAATAGACACCCGTTGATGATATCCCGCGCTCCAAAGTGTCCCGGCTCGCCGGGGCCGCGATATCGACTCCGTATTTTTCGCGCGGCACACTCTGAACAGTCCGTCTCGGCCGATTGATGGCGGCATCGTCCTTCACAATTTTCTGGTTGATGCTCAGAATTTCCTGGCGTGGCTCCCACACCGGACGATCCACATGAGCTGGCTCGGTCAGCGTGCGCTGCTCCCCGATCAGGATCCCCGCCCCCACCTGCCTCGGCTCCACCGAGGATTCGTCAAGGGCACGTCGAACGGTCGTCATCTCCGCATCAATCGCGCCGGCAACCACCGCGGCCTTCGCGGTCTCTGGCGTGAACTTCGGCGGGCGTCGATCCGACTCGGGAGTTTCCGGAACCGCCTTGACGTTCTCCAACCGGAGAGAAATCGGCCTTTCACCCGACCGACCCGTCACAATCTTGTACGCGCTGATTCCGGGCAGGAACAGAATCAGCAGCAGATGCAACAGCACAGAAACCAGTATGGCAATGCCATACCAAACCAGATGCCGCCGGTGCAATTGACGAACAATCTCAATCGCCCCCAACGGCTGGTTCTTGCGGCGAAAGCTCAGGTTTCGTGGAGTGTTTTTCATATTCAGCCTAATCCAACGGATCGGTCGGATCCACTGGATCACATTATTGCTTCATCTTCTTCGCCCAGTCGCTTTCCGGGTAGCGATCCTGCAATTCCTTCTTTGCTTTTTCGGCATCATCCTTGCGGCCCATGACGGCAAACGCCTGTGCGGCCTCATACAGGCACTCGGGAACCAGCAGAGGATCGTCAAACAGAACAGCCACGCTCAAGAAATGGCGCGAAGCCCCGGCAGGATCACCCTGAGCCTTCAGCGCCCGCCCGATTCCGGCATACGCCTGAACCCGGATCGAGAGCAGGGTATCGGAGGCCGCGAGCGTGGCTGCCTCCTCGAAGGCGCGCTTCGCTTTCGCCGCATCCCCCGCCGCCAGGGTTAAGCCGCCCAGCTTCAACCAGGCCTCCGCAAGGGCCTGGCTCTTGAAATCGATTCCCACAACCCGCTCAAACGCCTGCCGGGCTTCCTCGTTCTTCCCCTGCCCTAGAAGTGCCTTGCCTTTGAGACACCAGGCAATCTGCCGCCAGTTGTCTGATGTCGCCCGGGTCGCCAGCCAGTCGGCATCCACCAGCGCCGCGACAAATTCACGCTGCCCGATCTGGTAATCCGCAAGCCACTCCGCCAATTCGGGAGGGAATTTATCGCGCATCGGCGTCGCCATCAGCCCTTGCAACAAGGCGGCCGCCTCACCGGACTTCCCTCCGCGCCGCTGCAAGACCAGTGCCAATCGAAACCGGGCCCGCTGAACCAGTTCTTCCGAAGGCTGGGGGACCGCATTCAGCGCGGCCCTGAACGCCGCCTCGGCTTCCTCGAACTTACCATTTTCTTCCAGGAGCACCCCGTTCCAGAACCGGGCATCGGCTCCGTATTTCGTTGCCGGAAAACGAATCAGCAGATCGCGCCAGGTTTCAAGAGCCTGAGCATCACGGCGCAGGAACGTCTCCACGGTGGCCTTCTGATAAAGCGAATCTTCGACAAAGGGACACTTCGGGTATTTCTCCACCAGCCGGGCATAAGCAGCCACAGCCTGCTCGTGCTTCTGCGACTTGCCCAGACAGGATGCCTGAGCAAATACCGCCTGTGCTGCCAGGTCATGCGTTGGAAATTCGAAAGCCAGCCGACCGAACAGTTCCGAGGCCTGCAGGAAATCACCCTTCTTTTGCAGCCCATGAGCCAGCCGGTACAGGGCGTCACCGGCCAGCGGCGACGCCGGATACTGCTCCACCAGAAGCCGATAATTCTGAACGGCTCCATCCTCATCCTTCACAGAGGCATAGGATTCCGCCAGAAGCCAGTACACATCCCGCCGGACCTTCTCGTTAGCCGCCAGACCCCTGGCCTGATCAATCGCCTCCTGAAACCGGCCCAGCTTGAAAAACGCCAGAGCCCTCTCATACGCGGCACTACCGGCCAGGGAACCCTTCGGGTACGCCTTTAATAGCTCGGCATAGGTGGCCGCCGCTTCATCGTTTTTCAAGAGCTGCCGTTCGCAATTCCCCTTGAGATACAACCACTCCTCGCTCCTCCCTGCGCCGCAAAGCTGAAGGGCATCCGAAAAGCGCCGGGCATGATACAGGGACCAAGCCTGCTGGAGCCGGGCCTCGGCCACCCGGCCATCGGCCGGATACTGCGCCGCCAACTGTTCATACGCCCGGGCGCTCTGTTCATACTCCTTGCGTCCAAAATAAAAATCGCCCAATTGAAACCAGGCTTCGGCCCCAACCTGCGGGGTGGCCGCATTCGCGGCCGCCAACCGGTAGAGTTCGGCGCTCCGGCTGCCTCCGGCCTTGCGATCCAAGCCGGCCAGGGCAAGGGCGGCATACGACACAAAGGGGGTGCCAGGGTATTTCGTTGTCACCGCCTCATAGGCCTCGACCGCCCCGGGAATCTTTCCCTGCTTCTCAAGCGCGGCACCCAGCGAGTAGCGGCAGGCGGATCCGAGATCCGGCGGCGGGGTGGAGGCCAGCATGGCCACGAGAAACTGAACCTGCTCCGAGCCCTGACCCGCCTGCTCCAGGAATTCCGCACGGCGCAGGCCGGCCCGATAATGGAATTCGCCATTGGGGGAATCGTCATAGGCCCGCTGATAGGCGGCATCGGCCTCCTGAGTCCGCCCCAGAGCCCGGAAACTTTCACCCATGCGATAGTAAACCGCCTCACTCCCCGTTTTTTTATCGGGATTCTGAGCCAGAAATGCCTGATATTCCTTCAGCGCTGTATCCCACATCCCGCGCGCATAAAGACCATCGGCGAATTGAAGCTGTTCGGCGGCATCGAGGGCGAAACCAGACCGAGGGAATAACAGGGAGGATCCGGCCAATCCGATGACTATGACTGATCGGGCAGATCGAATGCTGAAACAAACGGTTTTCACGACCCGGCTTTCTTGTCCACCAACCCCGTGGCGAAAGATACATTCCAGATATCTGCCTGCCGGCAAAAATCAAGCACCTTGATCACATGCTCGTAGTCGGTCTGCTTATCCGCCCGAAGCAGAACCGGCTGGCCCGGAAAAAGATCAACAAGGCGCCTGAGCAGCGAAGCCAGCTCCGGATCACTCAGGGTACGGCCATTCACAATCGTCGTCCCGTTTTTCATGATGTTCAGGATGATTTCGCCCGGAAGCCGCTGCTCGATCTGGGCTGACGACGCCGTGGGCAGCTTGACATCCAACTCGGCCTCCCATTGCGTGAAAATCTGGCTCATGATCGAGTAGCAGAGCAACACGAGCAAAAAATCCACCATCGGCGCTATCTGGAACGCAATGGGATTGGGCTGGTGCCTTCCGCGAAAGTTCATTTGCTCCTCTTGCTCAGCAGGACATTCATGACCTGGCCGGACGCCACCTCAAGTTCGGCAATCAACCGGGCCGCCCTGTTTCTGAAAAAAGCATAGAAGGCCATCGTCGGGATACCGACAATCAGTCCAGCGGCCGTGGCCACCAGCGCCTCGCCCACTCCCGCCGCCAGCAACATGGGTTTGGCCTTGGTCAAATCCAGGGCCACCGCATTAAAGGCGTGAATCATTCCAAACACCGTGCCCAAAAGGCCCACCATCGGGGACAGCACCGCAAGGTCGAAAAGGTACTGGGTCTGGCCCTGAATGATCAACGCCTGCCGCCCACCCTCCCCTTCAATCACATCCTTCAATAATGCGGGATCCGGCTTCTCGCCCGACCGGGCATAATCAATCGCTGAAACCGCGACCTCCGAAAAAGCGCAGGGCTTGTACCCACAGGCGGATCGGGCATCAACCCACTCGCCCGCCTCCAGTTTGTCGAGAACATCGTCCCGGAGCGCAGGCGGCACCACCTGGCTGCGGCGCAGAATGACAAAAAAGTAGATCACGAGCGCCAGGCCGACGACCGACATCAATCCGAGCACCACCATCACCGCGCCGCCCCGGCTCACCATGTCCCACAATGGCACCTGTTGCGTGGCCAGAAGATCATCCTTGCCGGACGCCTGTGCATAAACAGCGGCGGACGATGCCAAGACAGTCATGAGACCCATGTAAAAATAGTTGCGGACTTTGTTCATGTATTCTTTACTCCCTGTTTCGCTGACTCGACACGCCTTGCCCTGCCGGGCTCACTCACGCTACCGGGTACTGGATACCCATCAACTTCGACACCGCCCTGCAATGGGCGGCCCACTCCCCGTTCTGCCATTCCCGTCCCGCCTTGATCCGTTCCCCGTACCAGCCAAAATCCAACCCGCCGGGCGCACCCCAATGCGTTTTCTTCAACACCGAGTCGGCCGCATCCATTGACTCCAACTCGTCCAAGTTGGCCTTGATGTAATGGTAGGCATCCCGGAACGGCATGCCCCGCCCCACCAGTTCCAGCGCGCGGTCTGTGGCAAACACCCCGGGAGAAAACCCCTTCAGCAACGCCCCGGCATTGACCTCCATCCGCTCCGTCATCTGCGCCATGCTCCGCAGGCAGGAGCGGGTTATGGCGACCCCCTCCATAAAGGGCCCCTTGGTTTCCTGAAGGTCACGATTGTAACCGCTGGGCAGGCTGCGGGCGATGTCCATCACAGCCAACTCGCAGGCCATCACGCGGGCCACGCGGGCCCGGACCAGCTCGACCACATCGGGATTATTTTTTTGCGGCATGATGCTGCTTCCCGTTCCATATTCTGCGGGCAATGTGAAATAGCCAAACTCGGGCATGGCAAACAGCATCAAATCCTGCGCCAGACGGGAGAGCGACAGCATCACCTGCGTCATGGCCTGAAGGACCAACGCCTCGATCTTGCCGCGGGCGTTATTAGCGTACAAGACATTGTGAACCGGCCGGCTGAATCCGAGCAGGCGCGCGGTGAGCGCGCGGTCAATCGGGAGCGGAACGCCATAGCTGGCCGCCGAACCCAGCGGGCACTGGTCGTTCAAATCATAGACTGCCATGAGCAGGGCGACATCATCAAGCAGGCTCTCTGCATGAGCCGACGCCCACAACCCCACCGAACTGGGCATGGCCGGCTGCATATGGGTTCGCCCAACCATGGGAACCGCCTCATGCCGTTTGGCAAACCCCACCAATACACCTGCCAGGGACAGCGCATCGGAGACCGTTCCGATCAGTTCTTCCCGGGCAAACAAACGAAGATCCACAGCGACCTGATCGTTCCGGCTTCGTCCAGTATGAATCTTCTTACCCAGATCGCCCAGTTTCGCGGTGAGAATCCGCTCCACCGTCAGGTGCACATCCTGATCGTCCAGAGAAATCGAAAACTGCCCTGCCGCCGCACGCTGCATGATGGATCCCAGCTCCCGGATAACCGCCTTGCATTCCGCACCTGTGATCACTTTCGGCCGGATCGGCATGCGGGAAAGCATGATGACATGGGCTGCGGAACCAATACAGTCGGCTTGAACCAGCGCCAAATCGAGCTGAAGATCACTTCCGGCTGTAAAATCCAGGACGGAGGAATCAATGGAGCCCACCGTGGTCTTGCGTGTCATCTTGCGAGATGTCATGGAGTCTTTCCCTCTGCTACCCTTTTCCAACAGGGCTTATGGTATCTTTTTTCAGCCTCGTCAATATAAGACTCTATCCTGCTTTTTTCAAGTTCGGGAACCAGCCCCTCCCCCGACGACGACGCAGAGTCTCTCCGTTTTCCAGTCACACCCTGATCCCTTTCGTCGAGATAAGCTTCGCGGGAACGGGTCAGGCTTTCCAGCTGCTTCAGGGCGGCTTCGGCGCGACTCAAGCGCCATGTCAAGATTGGCGCCCAGGTTCCAGAGGCCACCCCCTCGTAAAAACGACTATACAGAGTGGTCAACGCCCCCAGTTCCGGAGCCTTCCCTATCGTGATCACTTGAAGCCGTTCCATTTTGGCCACGGCCGCATTCGCAACAGCCCCCGGCCATTTCTTCCGCGCCGCAATGATGTCGCGGGGTTGAATACAAACCGGTTCAGGGGTTTTCAATTCAAGGGGTAATTCCGCCTTCACCTGATCAATCAGGGCCATTGATAACCCCCCGAATTCCTGAATGGCACGTCCTTGCAAATTCCGAAACTCCGTCCACAAGGCCTCCATTCCTTCCACGGAATCCGCGTGGATTCCCGTCACGGCAAGCCATTGGGGTGATACCAGCTCCTGCCGCACTACTCGCTCAAGCACCCGGTCGAGGGCTTCGGGAACTGAATTGATCCACGCCACCAGAATCCCGCACAACGCCTGGCGCCCGTGCCAGCCTTCGGGAAGCTGCTCCCACCCCACCACCGTGGAAGCCCGGGTCGCCCCCAGCTCCATCCCGGTAGCCGCCACGATTTTCCGGTTTCGAGCCACTTGCTCCTTGTCAAGATTCAGGGCCAGTCCCACGCTCAACCAGCGGGGAATCGCGGGAATGACATCCGGGAGTCCTTCCTCCCGACGGCGACGATCCACAATCCCGGAAAGCATCAATCGAATCAACCCTTCGTGAATCAGATCGTACTCCACCGGGCCCGTCCGGGGCAGGGTCAGAACACGCTGAAGCGTCCCCCCGTTGCGTGAAATTGAAACGGATACAGGTCCGGAATTTTCCAGAACAATCTCCACGACACTCGTGCGTATCAGGGGAATCGGCAATCCCAGGAAACGCTCAACCTGAAGGGTCATGTCCTCAGCCCAGCGGGTATAATCGGTGTTTTCAAGGGTGTCTGGACCCTCCACCCGATAACGGCCCGAGGCACTGGTGGTAACAACCGGACCGGCCAGAACAGGGGAAATGAATAGCAACACAAGGAAAACGGCTAAGCCGTCACCCTTCACCCTCGCCATTTGAATCTTCACGGGGCCAACACCAGGGTGACCTTGGTTTCCTCGATTGCGACGCTTTTCAGGGACGAAACCACCCGTTTTTCTCCTGTAATGTCTGAAAACAGAGTCGCAAAATAATGTATCACCACATTTTTTGAAGAGCCAGGCAGAGGAAGATGCCCGATTCGCCCCCGCTCAATCGTCAAGACGCCGGCATGGAATCCCGCCCGCATGTCCATAGAAACAGGAATCTTCACCTTGGCCAGCCAAGTCATGTTCGTGGGCGGCGACCAGTCGAATCCTGTATAAAGGTCAAACGTGCCTGTCTTGAGGTCGATCACCAGTTTTCCGGCTTTCCGGGACTTGGCCCGTTCCGCCAGGAATCCATTCAACTCCCCTTCCGTCAGGTCAATCTTGATTTCACGATTGTAGGACAACGCGGTTCGGGCCGCCTTTGCCTTGATCGGGATCTGCACCGCGCCAGCGGCCTCGCAAAACACAGAAGGCGGCTTAACAGTCCAGAGGATTGTCCCCGCCAAACCGCCCACACCCAGGATTAACACCGCCGCCAAAAGCCCCCGGATCCACTTCCCGTAATCCACTTCCCGCCGATCATTCAGATCCGTCATGGAGGTGTCTTGCAGGTTAAGCTTCTGTCCGCACGACGTGCAAAATACACGTCCCAGGTCGTTTTGATTACCACACTGTGAACATTCAATATGAATCGCCATCGTGATGCCTTCAGGCTTCGGATTTTTTCTTGCTCTCGGTCGATCCGGACTCAGCGCTGGCACCGCTCTTGTAACTGGAACTCCGGTAATCGGTCTGATAAAATCCTGAGCCTTTAAAAATAATTCCAGCCCCGGCCCCCATCAGTCGCTTTACGGCCTTCTTGCAGGTGGGACAGCGCTTGAGCTTTGCATCATTGATGTTCTGAAACACTTCAAAGTGGCCGCATTTTTTACATTCATACTCATAGGTCGGCATGGCAACTCCCATTCCAAATAAGACTCGAATCGTATCGGCGCCGCCCCGTCCTGTCAATGCTTGGACAACTCGACCAGCTTCAACCCTTCGCCACGTTCATGCTTGATTATTGCCTTCATCTTTTTCTTCAAGCCAGCTCGGTCTTCAATTCTTTGATCATCCGTTCCATCCGGCGTCCATACTCGACATAGTTATTGAACTTCACGTCGTCGGACGAGGTGATCTTTTCATCATGGAAAACCACCGCCAGATGGGGTTCAATCGAGATGCCGCCATCATACCCGCGCCCGAGCAGGTCTTTCATGATACGCCGGACATCCCCCATCCCCTCCCCGGCATGGGTGAAGGTCATCTGCTGGGTGGCTTCATCCCAGACACCATCCTTAATATGCACATAGGCCACATGCTCCTTCACATGGGAATAGAACTCCCATGCAGACTGACGCGGCCACGGCTTGGCCTTGATGTAATCGCTGGTGAACACAGGATTGCCCGTATCAAAAACCAGTTTCAGACCCGGCACATTCTCAATCATACGCAGGGTATAGACCCACCCCATGCCGCCATAATTCATACAGTTCTCGTGCACCGGCGTAATCCCGGCATCCGTGAATAGCTTAAGCAATTCACGCAGACGATTGAACCGCTCTTCCTCCATTTGGTCATCCGGATCACGATCCTTCAGCACGGCGAAACTCATAATCCGCACCAGCTTGGTCCCCAACCGTTGCATGCGGGGAATGGCACGCCTGATTTCAGCAAGGGAGGAATCCATTGGATCCGTAATCTGCTTACCCCAGTTGGCGATGGCCGAACCAAAGCAGTTGATCTTGACCCCCGCCTCATTCAATTGCCCAGCCACACGATCAAAATCCGCATCAGATATATCGTGAATATTTTCCCCATCCACATTACGGGATTCAATATTCGTCCAGCCCAACATCTTGGTGGCCTTGATCTGCCCCTCGATCCCCTTCGCCGCCTCATCGGCGAACCCTGTGAAATACAGCATGAACGTCTCCCTTTACTTGCTCGCTATTGCTTAACGGACTGACTCAAATCCTGGTGTGCCACCACGCGTGTCTTTTTGACGAACCGCGAGTTCTTAATTTTATTTTTCAGCATGGCTTCATACGCCTTGGCATTCAAGGGCATCGCCACGGTCTTGCCGGTTTCACTGGAATAGAGCATGGCATTCCCGAGTTCAACGGAGTTGATCCCTTCACGAGCCGGCGCAATCAAGGGCGCCCTATCCACAATGGCATCAATAAAGTTTTGGAGCACCTCAAGATGCTGGCCGCCATAGCCGTTGATGGGGATTTGAATGTCCCACACCGCAGGGGAACTGAAGGCTTCCGGAGAGTCCCGCAGAAAATCGATCGCGGAAACTTCATTACGGATAAACCGCAGATCGCCATTTTCGAGCGTTAACCGCCCATGCTCACCGGCAATCTCCAGCCGATTCACCCCCGGGGCCTCACCCGTGGAAGTAATGAAGACCCCGGTGCAGCCATTCTGATAGCCCAGATGCGCCGTCACTTCATCTTCCACTTCGATGTCATGCTTACGCCCGATGCTGCAAAACCCCCGCACCGTATCCGGCATCCCGAACAGCCACTGCCAGAGATCCAGATTATGCGGACACTGGTTCAGAAGCACGCCGCCCCCTTCCCCGGCCCAGGTTGCACGCCAACCGCCCGATGCATAATAACTCTCGGTCCGGAACCAGTTCGTGATCACCCAGGTGATCCGGTCCAACTTGCCCAGATCGCCCCGCTCCAACATCTGCTTGATCTTGCGGTAGTGAGGATCCGTCCGCTGATTGAACATGGCCGCGAACACCTGCCCCTTCTTCTGGTGAGCGGCAATCAGCCTTTCACAATCCGCCTTGTGGACCGAAATGGGTTTCTCCACGAGCACATGCAGCCCCGCCTTCAAGGCATCAATGCCAATGGTGGTATGGCCATAATGCGGCGTCGCAATCAGGACCGCATCACACATCTTGGCCTTCAGCAACTCCTTGTGATCAACGAACGAAGCGCATTTATGGGTAGCCGCCGTTTGAACCGCCTTCTCCTTGACGATGTCACAGACCGCCGTCAGCTCAACGTTTTTGATTTTGGGCAGGTTTCCCAAATGGGCATTGCCCATTCCCCCGGCGCCAATCAACCCCAATCTCACTTTTTTCGTCTTCATACTTATCCTTACTTTGCGTCTGGCCTTCCGGCCTCTTTGATAATCTTCGATTCCTTGATTTTCTTTTTCAACATGCGCTCATACGCGGAAGCGTTCAAAGGCATATCAACGGTCTTTTCCGTTTCCGAAGAATACAGGATCGCGTTGCCAAGCTCCACCGCCCGAATTCCCTCCACGGCAGGCGCAATCAACTCGGCCCCGGAAACAATCGCATCAATAAAGTTCTGAAGAATCCCGGCATGCTGGAGCCCCTGATTCGGCATGGACATCTTGACATTCCAAACCTCAGGCCGGGTATATTTATCTGGGGAATTCCTGATGACCTCGTTGGTGGAAAACTCGTTCCGGGTGAAGCGCAGGTCGCCGTTCTCACTGACCAGTTTGCCGCGATCGCCGACAATCTCCAGCCGGTTCGTGCCCGGGGCCTCGCCGGTCGACGAGATGAATACACCGGAACAGCCGCTCTTGTAATCCAAATGAGCCGTCACCTCGTCTTCGACTTCAATCTTATGCTTGCGGCCGAGCTTGCAAAAGCCCCGTACCCGGTCAGGCATGCCAAACATCCATTGCCAGAGATCCAGATTGTGGGTGGCCTGGTTCACCAGCACGCCTCCCCCCTCCCCGGCCCAGGTGGCTCGCCAGTCGCCCGCATCGTAATAACTCTGGGTCCGGAACCAGTCGGTAATAATCCAGGTGATCCGATCCAGCTGGCCCAACTCTCCGCTTTTAATCATCTGTTTGATTTTACAATAGAGCGGGTCCGTCCGTTGATTGAACATGCCCGAAAACACCTGCCGCTTGTTTTTGTAGGCCGCCAGCAAACGCTCACAATCCGCTTTATGAACCGATAAAGGTTTCTCGACCAGCACATGCAAGCCCGCCGTCAGGGCGTCAATACCAATCGTGGTATGGGCGTAGTGAGGCGTTGCGATCAGAACCGCATCACAAACCTTTGATTTGAGTAACGTGCGATGATCGGTGAAGGCCTCGCATTGATAAGTCGCCGCCGCCTTGTCGGCCCGCTCTTTGATCACATCGCAAACGGCCGTCAACGTGACGCGATTCGCCTCGACGATGTTTGCCAGATGAACCCGGCCCATGACTCCAATTCCAATAACACCCAGGTTCACGTGTTTCATAAATTGACCTATCCCGTCCTCACTTGAATCAAAGGGGAGTTCGGGGCGCCATCCGCCCTCAACATCCACTCTTACGGGTCTTGCCATGCCACTTCTTGTATCAACCCGTACCGCTCCTTGTATCAACCCCACCAACCAACACTCAACACTATTGTCGAAGGACATCTACGGCACCCACTCGTGACGCGGCTCACGTAAAGTTCGCCCTCCAATTAGATCATCCCGTCTCTCTCGATGATTTCTGCTGGAGGGCGAGGTTCATCCGAGCCGCGTGGGCAGGGTGTCGAATGACTGTTCCTCGGAGCCGGAACGTTCTTAGGCGAGGATTTGGGGCGTGAGATAGCACCTTGCCGAAGGGGCGGCGATTCTGATATAAATGATCCGGTCACAAGGCGTGGAGGTTTTTTATGTTCCTACAATACACCAGCGCGGATGGCAAGCGTCATGAAGTGCTCCTTTCAGGGCGGGCATCCCTGACATTCGGCCGGTCACCGGAAGCGACTATCATTATCCCGGAAACCCGGATCTCCCGAATCCATGCCGAAATCCGGGCCTGGGATCAGGATTTCGTGATCAAGGATATGCACTCCCGGAACGGAATCACCGTGAACGGCATCCACGCCGATGTGGCCGTTCTGAAGCCGGGCGATGTCATCCGCATCGGGAGCCATGAGTTCACCGTCGAACAGGAAGCCACAAAAGGAACCCGCACCATTGTCCGCGAAGTCACCCGGGAAATCGAAGAAGGCAATAAAGGCTACCGCACCATTCTCCGCGAAATCGTCCAAAGCACGGACGTAAGGAAAAAGAATCCAGAATCCAGAATCCAGAAGTCAGAATAAGAAATCTGCAACTGGCGCCTGCACACTGGAGATGTTTATTTTTTTCCCACTTCTGGATTCTGGATTCTGGATTCTGGATTCAGATCTGCATGATGCCTTACATCGCGGCCTTCAACAACGAAGATGGTGATTTCGGAAATGTTCGTGGCGTGATCGCCGATCCGCTCCAGATACCGGGAAATCAAAAGAAGATTCAACGCCCGCGATACGGCAGCCGAATCACGGGTCATGTATTCCGTCAGCTCCTTCGCAATGCTGTCCTTCAAGTCATCCAACCGGTCGTCCCGCAACAGGACTTCCCGCGCCAGATCCACATTCCGGTTCACGAAGGCATGAAGGCTATCGCGCACCATGCCCCGCGCGATCATGGCCATTTCCGGAATGATCTCGAAGGGCTTCAGCGAGGGCTCCTTGAGCAGACTCTGGGCACGCTGCACAATATTGATGGATTCATCAGCCAGACGCTCCAGCTCGGCATTCGCCTTGGCCGCCCCCAGGATGAACCGCAGGTCGCCAGCCGCAGGCTGGTGAAGTGCAATCAGCTTTAAACAGGTCTCGTCAATCTCGACCTGCATATGGTTCACCTGCTCCTCGCGCTGGTAAACCCCTGTTATTACCGCCTCATTGCGTTCCACCACCGCCTTGATCGCGTCGGCAATCATGACCTCCGCCATCGCGCTCATCTTCATCAGGTGATATTTCAACGCCTGCAGATTTTCATCAAAATGTCGTTCCATCGTCGCTCCTTCCGAGATTGAAGATTGTTGATTGTAAATTTCAGATTAAAAGAGAGCACCTTATCCCTATTCTGAAATCTGCAATCGAAAATCAACAATCTTCAATTATCCATATCTTCCGCTCACATAATCCTGAGTCCGCTTATCCTTCGGGCTGGTGAATATCCCTGCCGTTACTCCGAATTCTATCATTTCGCCAAGCAGCATGTAACCTGAATAGTCCGAGATCCGGGCGGCCTGCTGCATGTTGTGCGTCACAATCACAATGGTGTACTTCGCCTTCAGATCCAGCATCAGTTCCTCAATCCGGGCGGTGGCAATCGGATCCAGGGCTGAACAGGGCTCATCCATAAGAATCACCTCCGGCTCCACAGCCAGGAGACGGGCCACGCAAAGCCGCTGCTGCTGATCCAACGGCAACTCCAGGGCGGACTGACTCAGCTTATCCTTGAGCTGATCCCATAGCCAGGCGGCCTTGAGACTCCGCTCTACAATCTCCTCCACGGCATGCCCGTCGCGCATTCCTGCCACCCGCAACCCGAACGCCACATTGTCATAGATCGACAGCGGGAACGGATTGGGCCGCTGAAAAACCATCCCCACCCGTTTCCGCAGCAGGCAGACATCGGTGCCCGGCGCGTAAATATCCCGCCCCTCCAGAAGAATGGTGCCTGATACCCGAACCCCCGCAATGAGATCATTCATCCGGTTCAAGGTTCGCAGCAGGGTGGACTTCCCGCAGCCTGACGGCCCGATCAGGGCAGTGATATGACGCCCCTTGACCTCCATGGGAACCTGCTTCAGTGCCTGGAATTCACCGTAATACAAATCCAGATTTCTGACGCTGATGACAGGCTCCGCATTCATCCAAACCTCCCTGTCACATAATCGTTCGTCCGCTGATCATCCGGCACAGTAAAGATTTTCTCCGTGGGCCCATGCTCCACCATGTCGCCCATCAGGAAAAAGGCCGTTTCATCGGCCACCCGCGCCGCCTGCTTGGTGTTGTTGGTGACCAGGATAATGGTGTATTTCGCCTTGAGAATCGTGAGAGCCTCCTCGATCTTGGCGGTGGAAATGGGGTCCAGCCCGGAACATGGTTCATCGAGAAGGATCACTTCAAGTTCCTCCATCGCCAGGACGCGCGCCAGACAGAGCCGTTGCTGCTGACCGCCGGAAAGACGCAATCCCGACATCGTCAGCCGATCCTTGACCTCATCCCACATGAACGCCGCCTTCAAACTCGTCTCGACAATCTCGTCCAGCCGCTTCCGGTTCCGAACCCCCGACAATCGCGGCCCGTACACCACATTCTCGAAAATACTCATCGGCAGGGCCACCGGCAAAGCGAACAACATCCCCACCCGCTTCCGCAAGGTCACCACATTAAACGACGGGGCATAGATATCCTGCCCGTCCAGCAAGACCTGCCCGCTGATACGCGTCTCAGGCGCCAGATCGTTCAACCGGTTCAGCGCTCTCAAAAAGGTGGTCTTTCCCGAACCGGACGGGCCGATGACACCCAGGATTCTGTTGGCAGGAATATTCAGCGTAATCCCGCGCAACGATTCCTCCTGCCCGTGGAATACACGAAAATCATGCGCGGCAATTTTGAGGGGCAACGGCGCGGTCATCTGGATCTCCTGGCAATAAACCGATGCATCATGCTGTAGGCCGCCAGATTCACCAGGAGCACCGAGATAATCAACACAGCGGCCGTCGCATAGGCTTTCTCGTTTGAAATGCCCTCGCGGGCCAGGATATAGAAATGGACCGACATGGTTCGAACCGAATCAAAGGCCGATGAAGGCATCCGCAACGCCGAGCCCGCCGTGAAAATCACCGCCGCTGTCTCGCCGATGGATCGTCCGATTCCCAGCATCACGCCCGTCACGATTCCCGGCAGGGCATTGGGCAGAACCACCTTGAGCACCGTCTCCCAGCGTGTGGCGCCGAGCGAAAAACTCACCTCGCGATAGGAATTCGGCACGGCACGGATGGCCTCTTCGGACGTCCGGATAATCGTCGGCAGCACCATGATCGCCAGAGTCAAGCCCCCGGACAGCAGGCACCAGCCCATTTTAAGCATCACGACAAAGAAAATAAAACCGAACAATCCGAACAGGATGGAGGGAATACCGGCCAGACAGTCGGTTCCGAATCGCAGCACCTGGGTAAGCCGGGTCTCCCGGGTATATTCCGTGAGATAGACCGCGGTTCCCACGCCCAGCGGCAGGGCGATGGCGATGGCCATCAGCGGCAGCAAAACCGTTCCCACCAATGTCGGGAATATCCCGCCCGCCCGGCCAATATCCTTCGGCGCCGAGAACAGGAATTCCCAGTTAATCCCCGGCAACCCCTTGCTCAACACAAACACAATGATAAACACCAGCACCACCACCGTAAACACCGTGGCTGCACCGAGAATGGTCACCGCCAGCGCCTGGGTATATTTGGGAGGAATTCTCATTTCCGGCGCACCCTCCCCTTGATCGTTGAGAGCGCAATGCCGTTCAGGATCATGATCACCACGAACAGCACCACTCCCGTAGCAAACAGCGCCTCCCTGGCCATCCCGGTCGCATTCGCCATCTCCAGCGCGATATTCGCCGTCAGAGTTCGGACCGGATCCGTCACCGAATGGGGAATCTTCACCGTATTGCCCGCCACCATGATCACGGCCATCGTCTCGCCCAGGGCGCGCCCCATCGCCAGGATGATACTGGCGATGATTCCCGACCGCGCGGCCTTGATCGTCACCATGTACACACTCTGCCAGCGGGTCGCGCCGAGCGCCAGAGCGCCTTCACGGTAGGAATTGGGAACAGCCCCGATCGCATCGGTCGAGATGCTGATAACGGTGGGGAGCACCATGATTCCGAGAATCACCGAGGCGGCCAGTACGGAGAGACCCGGCCCACCCATGGTGGCGCGGATCCACGGCGCCAGAACCATGACGCCCAGAAACCCGAACACCACGGAGGGAATTCCAGCCAGTAATTCAATGGTCGGCTTGACGACCCGCATCACCGGCTTCGGCACGAATTCATTCAGAAAAATGGCGCCTGCCACGCCGAGGGGCGCGCCAATCAGCATGGCGCCAAAGGTGACCCACAGGGAGGCCACAATCATGGGATAAATCCCGTATTTCCCCGCCATGGGATCCCAGTCGGAGGCAAACAGGAAATCCCTCAGCCCCACCTTGAACATGAAGGGCAAGCCTTCCTTGAAAATGAACACAGCGATGAGCAGCAGACTGGCAACGGCCGAGAAGGCCACTGTCATCAGCGCATATT
>JBAXMJ010000045.1:0-18708 GCA_037134355.1 bacterium
GGTCATCGACATTCCCGCAGAACTGCCGGTGGGCGGGCGCTTCGGGCTGTTCGCTGACTCGGACGTCCCTCTGCTTTTCGACGACGTTACCGCCCGCTCGAATCACGATCTGGACTTTCCCGGGGTGAACGACCTCCCCCGCCACACGGTGGCCGAGAACGGGCAATTCTTTCCCCGCCGCGGATTCTTCAGCCTCTTTGCACCCCGGGAGACCTCTTTTCTCTCCCCTCCCCGGTCAAGCAATCCGCAATGGCTGATCGTCGGGGCCACTTCTCATGGATCGCATGTTTTCTCCACAGAGTTCACTCCTCTCGATGCTTCCTGTAACATCGGACTCATTGCCGGTTATGTCAGCAGTAATCACCCTTACCTGCGCTTCACCTGCCGCCGCACCGCCGCCACCGAGACGTTTCGCCTCGAAACCGTCAGCCCCACCAACATCACCACTCTACAAGAGTTGAGACTGCCGCGGGCCCCCTTCACGGCTGATACGCCTGAAACAATCAACCTGATGTGCGATGCCACATCAGGAAACGAACTTCGGTGCTATCGTAATAAGGAACTGGTTCTTGTGCATCACACCTCATCACCCGTCGGAGGCGCCTCAGGGCTCTATGTCGGGCCGGACAACAAAGTGCAAATGGCCTATCCCGAGTATAATTTCGAGCGTAACGATCTTTACACGGACCAGTTTGAAAAGAACACCATCTTCGTTAAAGATACCTTCATGCGCCACTGGTCATCCCCGGAAGGCCAGTGGAACGATGTGACCAATGGCGCCGTCTGGTATAAAGGCGACGTCTTCGGGCGTGTGTCGGTGCATATGCCGCTGGTCGACAACACCGCGGTTCATTTAGGCGTGGCGGACGGGGCCACAACCGGCGAATGGGTGATTACCCTCACGAATCAGAGCATTTCGCTGAAACAAGGCTCAGAACTGACGACATTGAAAGCCCCTGTCGCCACCATCCCGACCAATCGCATAACAGGTTTGGTTGGTTCGGCGACCAACAATGTCGTTGGCTACACCATTCACGCCGAGGGATGGTGGGTCTGGCTGACGAGTGGAAATGAGTTGCTCTTTGAGCACTCTTTGCCGGCGCCATTAAAAGGCCGCCACATTATGATCAAAGGCTTTTCAACGGCACAGTTGGCCTCCAGTCTGGTGGAAAGGTACAACGTCAAGGATTTCCTCTTTAAGGAGTCTCTTCACGAATGGACTCTCAACGGCGGCCGCTGGGAGATCATCAACCGGTTCAACTGCGATCCGCGCTGGTCGCACATGAACGGGGAATCCTCCAACACCGTGGCCGCATTATGGAGCAAATACCTGTTCCGTGGTGACTTCTGCGTGGAAATGTACGCCGGCACCCGCCACGCCTACGAGAGCAGTCCCGGGGATTATAACCTGACGATCATGAATCGCGACACAACCCCGAGCCAAGGTTACACCGTAACCTGTTCCGGCTGGGATTATGACCTGTCACGACTCTACACCAAACTTCACCGCAATGGTGAAATGATGACCCTGTCCGACGCTTACTGTGCCCCGCGTGCCAGGGAGGGTGGCAAGCGCAAGGTGAATCTCCCGCTGGTCACTGCTGGTCGTGATGTTCATGGGGCCTGGTACTATATTAAGTTCCGTCGCACCGGCACGAAACTTGAGTATTATTTCGATAACGAACTGATCTTCAGCGCCAACGATCCTGATCCACTCAGCGAAGGCTCCATGGGCGTCTGGACGTATATGAATTCCATCATGGTGGCGCGCGTGAAAATTGCCGCGGAATCAGTCACCCCGCGACCCGTTACCTTCAAGCCGGCAACCCCACGCTGTATTTTCACCCCTGCCGGATCAACCCCTGCGACCACCAACCATCCCTCAACACCGCTCGCTTCCAGCAGTGACCGCACATCGGTCCCCAGAGATCGGGACTCATGGGAAGTGGATGACCCGGTCTCCCAGGCTCGCCTCGACTGGCTGACTCCAACCAACTCCAGCCCCTATTTCGCGGTAACAAGCATTCTGGGTAGCGGTTCCCTTTTGACCCGCTTCACACTCCCCCCAGTCCCTTATTCCAGTCTTGCAGGCTGGCGTTTCGACGTCAAACGGACCGATCGGGGTCAGTTCAATCTGTATTATTCCATCGGCCGCCGCAACAGCAATGGGGCCTATAAACCGGAACGATTCTATTTCCATCAATTATCGGGTGAAAGCTTTTCAAAGGGCAGGTATCAGCGAACAGGACAAACCGCTGTGCCAGGAAGTGCCACCATCAGTGGCATTACCGAATGGCACACCAACGGAAACTGGACGACCGCAACGGCCTGGCTCCCTGTTGCAGACTGGGCCGCATCGATCAACGACTCCAACGTCCTCGTCAAGGTTGAAGGATTTGGCAACCTTCAAGCCGGTTACATCGTGCAAGGGCTGACAGGCAACGGGCCTGGCGAAGGATATGCGATAAGAAATTTTGCCGCCATCCCGCACCATACTGCCGCGACACAACCTCTTTCATGTGCATGGAGCAAACAGCAACCAGACACCATCGAATTCCGTTCAACATCCGCTTCACCCGACCGTGACCTTGCCGGTGCTACCGTCACCATTGCATCGACCAGGGCTTGCAAACGATTTCTGCCACCCAACACCCTGGAGGCCTCTGTGCCACGTGTGCGCGACGCCGCTACCGGCCCCATCTCAAATCTCACAGTCAAAGTTGTGCTGGGCACCAACACCTGCGTGTTCACCTTGAAATGGGCTGACGCCATACGTCGAACACCCCCAATGATCCTGAAATTGGATGGCATCAGCCCTCTGATTGAAACATTCGAATCACGTAATGTCTGCGGCAGACAACCCTCTGAACGCACACTGATATCCGATTTCGACCCCGTTCAACAAAGTTTCCTGACCCTATACAATCAGGGCCTGGCGCAACGTCTGAACAGTTATTTCGAATCTCCCCTGCCGTTCGCCCGGTATCCGGTGGTGCAGTTCCGGTATCGTGGGGCCTCCATGGCCAGAGTGTCGCTCGACTGCGGGTCGATTGGCCCCGTCCGCCTGAGCGAACCGGCCGGACCGGCGCGCGGGGTTCGTGGTGCCGGCAACCTAATTCTGGACAACCAGTGGCACACATGGTGGGGACTGGTCACCGATGCATTGGTCGAAAAGCCCTGCCAACCGGCGGCATTCAACGCGAGCGGACTCCGGTTCGGCTCAGTCAACAGTATTGACCAAACCGGCATATACACGGAACTCAGCTTGGACGACCTGATAGCGGGACCCGCCGTAGCAAGGAACGAGCAACTGGCCTTCACCCCGCACTACTTCGATTTTGAGGGTGTCACAAAAGTTCAAATGGCGCTACGAAACGGCCCGGAGGACTACCCGTCCCTGGATTCCACCCAATGTGCGGAGCTCGTTTGGCACGACATCCCCAACAATCAACAAACTGTGCCTGACATCAAGCCCCTGAACAATGGCTTGGCGCACATTTTCCTCAAAGCCTCGAATTGCAGGGACGCTGTTTCGCCTGTCACATCTATCCCATTCCTGATAGACCGGACGCCTCCCTCCGCCACCGGCACCTTTGAACCAACCACCAATGCCATGGGCAACGGGTCCTTCCTGTGCGTAAAATTCAAGACGGACGGCGAGGCCCCTCTGGATATGGAAGCGCTTAAACTCAAATGGAACGATACTATCGTCCCCATCACGCACACGCTTGGCTCAACCCTAAACCATTCAACTAATTACGACACCCTCGCGATGAACTGGCCACTTATTTTCCGTCAACAATTGAACCAGACGGACGCCGGCCAGGCCTTTAAAATCATCCTGTCGGACATCAGGGATGGTGCTGGAAACGTCTTGCCCGACCTGGAATTCCCTCGTCGGATCAATTACGCTACTGATCATACGCCCCCGACAGTGCTGTCGGCCGCCTATCCCTCGAACATATTCTGGGCAACGGCCGGCGCAGGAATTGCGGAAATCAATCCTTCCTTTACCTCACAGAGCGGGGGGACCACAACCTTGGAATGCCAACCGGGCGAAGCGCCCTATCTCACGCTGGTATCCGGAACTTCAACCGGAGCCATGACGCATCTGTTTTCTCCCAAATGGAACGTTGATCAATACCCCTGTCTCGCGTTTCGACTGCGACATCCCGTATTGATCTCCAACGAAAATCCCCGCGTCGCTATCATTCTGGAAACTGAAGTGACCAATACGTTTAAATTCAAGCTGTCTGCAATTCCATCGGACGCCATTCTCCAAGCCCCTCCCCAACCATTGACTTGGGCATCAAATGCATGGCAATCATTCATCATTGATGCGGGCAAACTTCTCAAGAGCCAGCAGCCGACCGGATCCACGAACCGGTTTGTAGTAAAAAGCCTGACCTTCATCTCTGACGGCACTGCCAAACGCTTCCAGCAGCAACTGCAAAGCGTATTTGTCTTTGCCCCATGGAGCCCAAATGACCGGATAAACATGGACGCCTATGACGAGAGTGGTATCGCCGGAATCCAATGGGAAGACACACTACAGACAAACGGCCTGAGCCTGGCACCCTGCTCCTTGCCCGCATCGGCTAAAGAAACCGGATGGCTGACATTGCGCGTGCGGGATAAAGCCGGCAAAATGTCCACACCGCTGCGAATACCGATTTTCGACCGAGAACAGGAAATTAAATAATGGTTACAAAACTCAAAATCCCAAAACTGACCGAAAACGACGAAGAACAAGTCATCACCGCCTGGCTGAAAAAAAAAGGCGAGTACGTCAAGAAGGGAGATCCGCTGGTCGAACTTTCCACCAGTAAGGCGGCATTCGAAGTGGACGCTCCACGCTCGGGCTTGTTGCTCGCCATACTGGCCGAAGTGAAAAGCAGTCTCCCTGTAGGATACGTTGTCGCCCTTATCGGAGACTCGAACGACATTTTACCGGATGTGAGCGCCTCTAACCGCCGTCTGATTGAGACGCAAACACGGAAGTTTCAAGGCGTTCCATTGGGGAAAGGCAAGCAAACCGAAGCCGGGACCGGCCCACTCCGCGCCACTCCCGCCGCACGCCGGCTCGCCCGTGAACACGGAACGGACCTCGCCCTGGTGCAGGCTAAGTACAAGGTGGAGGTAGTCACTGAAACCGTGTTGAATAAATACCTGACAGAGAAGAAGTAACCCTGAACAACTCATGAAACTAAAAGGTAAAGTGGCCATCGTAACCGGTGGTGCCCGCGGTATTGGCCGGGCCGTGGCATTGGCACTGGGAACCGAAGGCGCCCATGTGGTGGTGAACTACGTTAATCAGGCGGCAGCCGCCGAGGAGGTCGCCGTCCTAATCCGCAGTTTTGGCCAACAGGCACTTCCCTTCAAGGCCGATGTGCGTCATCTGGATCAGGTCAAAACCATGGTGGATCAGGCAAAGCAAGCACTGGGACGGGTGGATATCCTGGTAAACAACGCGGGAATTATCCGCGATAACTACGTCACCTTCATGAAGGACGAGGAGTGGAACGACGTGCTGGACGTTGATTTGAAAGGGGCGTATCACTGCATCAAGGCGGTGGGCCGCGAGATGATCCGGCAGAAGTCCGGGCGCATCATCAACATCTCCTCTGACGCCGGACTGATGGGCGATATGATGCGCGCCAATTATGCATCGGCCAAGTCCGGCCTGATCGGGTTGACAAAATCCGTGGCGCGGGAATTCGCTCCATCGGGCATCACGGTTAACGCCGTGTCGCCCGGTATTATCGAGACAGACCTGATCGCCGGCATGTCGGCAACTCGACGAACGAAGCAACTGGAGCGCATTCCCCAGAGCCGCTTCGGGCAACCGGATGAAGTCGCCCGTGTCGTCGTATTCCTCGCCTCAAACGAAGCGCAGTACATCACCGGCCAGGTTCTGTGTGTGGATGGAGGGCTGCACATTTGAAAACGATCGTCGTCACAGGGATGGGTGCTGTATCTCCATACGGAATCGGATTGCCGCGCCTGTGGGATGCCTTATGCAACGGTGAATCGGCCATCCGGGACCTGACACGTTTCGATATCAAGGATTTCGCCTATACACGGGGCGGAGAAATTCGGGATTTTCACCTGCCAAAGGACTGCGCCGCAACAGGCGCAAATACCGACCTTGCCACACAGTTCATGTTGGCGGCGGCGACAGAGGCGCTTCAGGATGGCTTCCCTGATCCGTCCGAAACCGGAGTAGTTCTGGCCACTAATTTCGGCGGCATCAACTCCGGCGAAAATGTCATTACCGACCTGTCAGGCAAGCGTACGGCGCAGCCGTCAGACTATTCAGAATCTTTGTTCCAGTCCTGCGCTGACCATGTCGCCAGACAATGGCATCTCGGCGGCCCCCGCTTCGTATTGTCTCTATCGTGTGCATCAGGCACGGCGGCGATCGGTTACGGGATGGACCTCATCCGGCATGGACATGCCAAAGCCGTGCTGACAGGCGGGTACGATGCCCTGTCCCGGTTCGCCTGGAGCGGGTTGAGCGCCCTGCGAACCATGACCAAAGATGCTCTTCGTCCGTTTGATAAGAACCGCTCCGGCACGCTGTTCAGCGAAGGCGCGGGGACCCTGCTGCTTGAGGACGCGGAATCCGCACGCAAACGCGGTGCCACAATATATGCCGTGGTCGCGGGATACGGGGCCAATAACAACGCCTTTCACATGACCGCTCCAGCCAAAGAGGGAGCGGGTTCAGCCGCCGTCATGCAGATGGCACTCCACGACGCGCAAATGAAACCGGAGGAAATTGACCACATCAACGCCCATGGCACCGGCACCAAACCCAATGATGTCACCGAGACACAGGCCATCAAAAAGGTATTCGGGGCACACGCCTATACGATGCCCATTACCTCAATCAAGTCGTCAGTCGGCCACATGCTGGGCGCAGCCGGCAGTATCGAGGCAATCGCCTCGATCCTGTCGATCAGGGACCGGTTGATCCCGCCGACCACAAACTACCGCGATCCGGACCCTGAATGCGATCTGCCCTGTGTCGCCAATGTCAAAAAGAACATGGCACTCCGGGCTGTCCTGTCAAACTCGGCGGGCATCGGCGGCTGTAATGCGGCCGTAATTTTCCGGAGGGCAGAGTGAAAACCATGGAAGATAAAGGCGTGGTCATTACAGGGGCTGGACCCGTCAGTTCCATCGGCATCGGACGGGAAGCGTTCATGGATGGCGTACGCCGCTACCGGAGCGGCATCGGACAATTTGCCGCCGAGATCAGTGATTTCAACGTGCTGGACTACCTGGAAACCGAAAAAGCCTATCTGGACCGCGCTTCCCAACTCGCCTTTGCGGCCATGAGCCTGGCGATTGAAGATGCCAATCTCGACCTTAAGAATATGGATCGCTCCTCCATGGGCTTGATTCTGGGTTCCGCAACCGGCTGTCTCGAAAGCACCCGGCTCTTCTTCAACGATTACCTCGAGAAAGGCCCCCGCTTTGTCAAACCGATACTCTTCCCCCATGCCTACTCCAACACCACCATCAGCCTGCTGGCAATCGAGTATGGGCTGAATGGCTATCATCTCAATTTCTCATCCGGGGCCACGTCTTCATCCGGCGCACTTTTGCATGCGTATGATATGGTCCTGACAGGCCGGTGCCCGCTCGTCTTCGCCGGCGGGTTCGAAGCCCTGAGCCCAATGCTCCGGCGAGGAACTGAATTGAATGATGACCAACAGGGATTCATGCCGGGCGAAGGCGCAGGAATCGTCGTACTGGAGAATGCCGACCACGCCCGGCAACGCGGCGCCGTTGTCCATGGAGAGATTCTGGGCGGAGGAATGACGGGAGGAGACATCCTTAAGGCCATGCACCTTGCCTGCAGAAGTCTCGCAAAAAGGGAAGACGATATAACAGGCCTTTCATCAGCAACCCCGGGCGGTGATCTTGATCTGGTGGAAATGGCTGCCATCAGGGAATTCCAAGGCGACAGCCCGGAACGATTGCCCGTGATCCGCCTCAAGTCCATACTGGGCGAGACGGCGGGCGCCGACGCGGCGTTACGCGTGATCGCCGCATTGAACGCAAAAAGTCCCGGCGTGACACTGGTCAACTCCATTGATCCAGGCGGTAACGTGGTGTGTCTGGCTGTGCGAGGCATGGACTCTGGTACCTGAAATCATTTCTATGACAACTCAACAAATGCGCAATTGGTATCGCTCAATGTTGGTCATGCGCCTCTTCGAGGAGAAAGTGGAAAAACTCTTCTCAGATGGTGTCATTCGCGGCACTACCCATCCGGCCACCGGCCAGGAAGCGGTGGCGGTGGGCGTCTGCAGTGTGCTGAAAAAAGGGGATTACATCACCAGTACCCACAGGGGGCATGGCCACTTCATCGCCAGAGGCGGAGACCCACGCCGGATCATGGCAGAGATTTTCGGCAAGGTAACGGGCTATTCACGGGGACGCGGAGGCAGCCAATTTATGGCCGACTACAGGCTGGGGTTTCTCGGGGGCAATGGCATTACCGGCGGTAGTATTCCCATCGCCACCGGCACCGCACTGTCGGCTAAAATAAAGAATACGGGGAAGATCGCGGTGTGTTTTTTTGGCGACGGCGCATCCAATCAGGGAACTTTCCACGAATCCCTGAATCTGGCCGGCCTCTGGAAACTGCCCGTCGTGTATGTCTGCGAGAATAACTTATACGCAATGTCAACCCATGTGGACAAGGCGATCCCCATACCCCACATCGCCGATCGCGCCGCCTCCTACGGCATTCCAGGCGTCGTGGTTGATGGCAACGACCTCCTGGCAGTCCGCGAGGTCATGCAGGCCGCCTGTATCCGCGCTCGAAGCGGAGCTGGGCCGACGCTGGTCGAGTGCAAGACCTACCGCCACTCCGGCCACTCGCGCGGTGATCAGCGCATCTATCGTTCACGGGAAGAGGAAGCGTTATGGCTGACACGCGCCCCCATCCGGCGTTTCCGCGCTGTACTGATCAAGCGCGGCGCACTCAACCAGGAAAACGACCGGCGCCTTCGTCGCGAAGCGCGCGCCATTGTGACTGAAGCGGTGCGGTTCGCCAAGCAGAGCCCTGATCCCGATCCCGCCACGCTTGAAGAAGGAGTGTTCGCTTGAGAACAATCAGCTATACCGAAGCCCTGAGGGAAGCCCTGCAAGAGGAAATGACGATAAACCCGGATGTTTTTCTCATGGGCGAGGACATCGGTATCTATGGCGGGGCCTTCGGGGTCACACGCGGGCTCCTTGACAAGTTCGGCGCCGAGCGCGTTCGTGATACCCCGATTTCCGAGCAGGGATTCGTGGGCGCCTCCATAGGCGCGGCTCTGGCGGGCTCCCGCCCAGTGGTGGAAATAATGTTCATGGATTTCATCACCCTGGCGGTGGACCAAATGGTGAACCAGGCGGCCAAGTTGCACTATGTTCTGGGAAAACAGGCCAGGTGTCCTATGGTGCTACGTACCGTGGGAGGCGGCGGACGCTGCTATGGTCCCACCCACTCGCAAAGTCTGGAAGCCTGGTTCACGCATGTTCCCGGCTTGAAGGTGGTGGCACCGTCAACACCTGCCGATGCCAAAGGGCTGCTGAAGGCCGCAATCCGGGATGATAATCCGGTTATCTTCATGGAGCATAAATTACTTTACGGTTGTCGAGGGGAAGTATCAGGAGACCCTGATACCGTTATCCCACTGGGCAAGGCAAGAATAGCCAGGGCAGGAACGGATGTCACCTTGATCGCCTGGTCATGGATGAGCGCGGAAGCCGGGCGTGCGGCGGAGGATTTGAGCACACAGGGAATCAGTGCCGAGGTGATAGATCTCCGGTCACTGATCCCGCTGGACATTGATACGATCATCGCCTCAGTTAAAAAAACGCATCGGGTCCTGATTGTTCAGGAGTCCTGCCGAACCGGCGGATTCGGCGCCGAAATCAGCGCCCGCATCTCCGAGACAGTCTTTGACTATCTCGATGCCCCGCTCCTCCGTCTGGCTACACCTGATATCCCGTTATCCGCCAGTCCATCGCTCGAGCGAGCCGCCATGCCGGATCGCAGCCGGATATTTGAAGCGGCCCGGAAACTGGTGGAGGGGTAATGCCAGACCCACTCACTTCAGTGGTCACACTGACCCACAACAAGCTCGATTACACCCGTCTCTGCCTGCCGTCATTACTGGCGTCCATAGGCGCAAAGTGGGAGTTGATCGTCGTTGACAACGGCTCGACTGATCACACCCCTGATTGGGTGACCGACGAGTTGACCGCTATTGCCATCGCCGCAGGTGTTAACGTCCGACTGATACGCAACAAGGGGAATGTTGGTTGTTCCACAGCCCGAAACCAGGGCGCCACCATGGCGTCCGGATCCCGGCTGGTGTTTATTGATAATGACGTGGCGCTCCGCAGCCGGAGCTGGCTGGCAACACTGGGATCGACACTTGATGCCGACCCGTCTGTCGGCATAGTAGGCCCCAAATTGGTGTACCCCCTGCCCCCGCATCTGATCCAATGTGCTGGAGTCGGCATCTCACGCACTGGCCGGGTCTTGTTTCGCGGCCGGGGCGAACGACGGGACGATCCCCGCTTCAGCCAAAAACAGGATGTCCAGTGCCTGATCAGCGCCTGTTTCATGATCCGACGCGAACTGTTTGAGAATGCCGGAGGCTTTGACGAGGCTTTTAACCCCGTCGAATTCGAGGATTTTGATCTTTGTTACCGCGTCCGGAGCCAGGGTCATCGCATTGTCTTCAACCCCGCCGTGGAGATGTATCATTTTGAAAGTATCACCACGGCCGGAACACCAACGCTACCCAACACTGGCTTGATTATCCGTCATGGCCTGCTATTCAAGCAACGCTGGCATTCCATGTTCGAGAGTGAGCAAGGTCCTTCCGATGAGGAAACACCCTGGCGCCGCCTGCGTACCGGAAAACTGACGGAGGTAACAACACTGCCAGTGATGGAATAGCAGGCAATACCGCGCACCGGGATGACCTGAATACTTTTGCGTCTACCGTTAATATTGAAAGTGCCGCCACAACGTGCGAGACTTCATATAGGAGTATTATTATGACTGAAGAAAAAATTGAAGACCGGCTTAAACGCATGATTGCCTCAAGGCTTTTTCTCAAAATAGCCCCCGAAGCCATTGAAGACAACAAATCGCTCATGGACGACTATGGGGTGGACTCGGTGAGCCTGCTCGAATTAGTGGTAGGAATTGAGGAAGAGTTCGGCATCGTCATCCCCGACGAGGAGTTTAGCATTAAACATTTCGCAACAGTCGCCGCTCTGGCCGCGTTTGTAGGCAGTAAAATGAGTGCCGAGTGAGTATGGAGCAATCCGTTCTGATTCCAAGAGGGCATGACACATTGGCCGGCATGCTCTACCAGCCGGACGGAGAGATTCGGTGCGGAATGGTGATGTGTAACCCGCTCTTCGAGGAGCGCAAGAGTTCCCACAGGGTTATGGTTGACGCCGCCCGCGCCTTTGCCGCCAACGGGTGCGCCGTCCTGCGTTTCGATTATATCGGCTGCGGTGATAGTACGGGTGATTTTAAGGACTTCTCCTGCCCGGACTGGCGTGAAGACATCACCCACGCTGCTCGTTTTATGACCGGACAAACTGGAATCAACAGGCTCGGATTGCTAGGCTTGCGTCTAGGCGCGTCTCTGGCTTATGAAGCGACCCGAATGATTGGATCCCTTGAATTTACCGTACTTTGGGAACCCCTCATCCATGGCCGACGTCATTTTGATAATGAACTCCGCCGAAAATTGGTCCGGGAAATGATGACGTTCGGACAGAGCCGCGTGACGCGGGCGACCTTGCTTAAAGATTTGGAAGACGGCCAACCGATTGATCTGGATGGCTATGCCGTAACGCCGCGGCTGTTTCATGACATCACCTCCATTGATCTGATCAAGGCGGCGGCACAGGGGCCCCGCAAAGTACTGCTGGTGCATATTGCGCCAAGCGGTGCGGCACCACGGGAGTTATCAGTACTCAAGGAGGCAAGCCTTGACGGCGGGGCCCGCGTTGACCTCATTTCAGCAGAAGAAGATCCTTTCTGGAATCTGGTCGGACTGGTGGAGTGTCCATCATTAATCGAAAAGACGAAGGGTTGGATTAATTTGATCACTTCTAATACCGGACAGCCTTAAAGAACCTGACACATTCCATGGACAACCCCATCCATTTCAAGGTAACCAACCAGACTCTTTATGGCATCGTTCATGAGCCGGATCCGGATCGTGCGGGACCACTGGTCTTGTTCCTGCACGGCTGGGCCGGCTCACGCCTTGGCCCGCACCGGATGTTCGTCCATATGGCTCGACGGTTAACCGCCCGTGGCTGTGTCTGCCTGCGTTTCGATTTCCGTGGCCGTGGCGATAGCGGCGGCACTACTGCTGATGCCTCTATCCGATCGATGATCGCAGACTCAAAAGCCGCCTTGGACTTTATCTTGCCTCATTATCCGGAGCGCCAGGTGATTCTGCTGGCCATCTGTTCCGGGTGCAAAGTCGCGATCGGCACGGCGGCAACCGACGCGCGGGTTGGCGGACTGGCACTCTGGTCGCCCGAACCGATGGGGCCTATGCGCGACACCACCAGCAAGAACCGCAAGTCGCTGGATGCCCTACGAACTTACGGCCGGAAGTTGCTACGGCTGGAAACGTGGCGCAAACTCCTGACGTTTCGGGTCAATGTCAAGATGGTAAAGAAAGCGGTGGGAGCCAGGGAGGTCGCCGGACAGGGGGAGATCAGTGATGAAACGCTCTGGTTAAACCAACTGCGCACCTTCAAGGGCCGCATGCTTTGTATCCACGGCACGAATGATCCGGAGACGGCTACCTCCAGGGCTGGCTACAAATCGCTTTGTTCACGACTCGGAATCCCTCAGGAAGTCCATGAGATTGCCGACGCCAACCATAGCTTCTATGGGCTGGACTGGGAACGCAAGGTCATTGACCTGACCGATACGTGGATGGGGTCCCGGTGAAGCTGGCGCGTATTCTCTTCGTCAACCATGTCTCCCGCATCAGCGGCGCGGAACGCAGCCTTCTGGACATGCTGCGACATATTGACAGGAGCAGATTCGAGCCGATCGTCGCGCTGCCCCCCGGCGGCGAATTGACCGAATCGCTCCGGCAGTGCGGTGTGAAATGTTTCCCCCTCCCCTTGCGCAGGATCTGCAAAACCACCAATCCCTGGCGCCTCGCTGTCAGCCTTTTGAATATAACCAAGGTTACCGTGCAGCTGACACGACTGATTCGCAGGGAACGGATTGCCCTCGTTCATGCCAACAGCAATACCGCACAGATCTATGCAGGTCCGGCGGCACGACTATCCGGCGTTCCCTGCATCTGGCATACTCGTGACCTGGTGACTTTAGGCTTACTGGGACCCTGGCTTAACCGCTTCTCGTCCCGCACCATTGCCATTTCTGATTGCGTTCACCGTCATGTTTCACCGTGCATTCACCCGCCAAATAAACTGCGAACCATCTATAACGGCATCGATACCACCCTGAATGCACCCCACGGCAAATCGCAGAACAGTCTTCCGGACGAACCAGTGGGACCACAGACTGAACGCCTGCTTCACAAGGGGCCGGTATTTGGCATGATAGCCCAGTTGGTGCCATGGAAAAACCATGGCGCCTTTATTGAAACAGCCGCCCGGCTGACCACAATCCTGCCCGCCGCCCGGTTTGTGATCGCCGGCGACGATCTCTTCGACGAACATCGCGGTTATCGGACGATGCTTGAATCCAAAATCGCGCAACTGGGTCTTAAGGATCGCCTGCTTTTCACGGGCCACCTCCCTGATGTGACCCCGCTGCTGGAGTCAATAGATGTCCTGATCCACCCCGCTGTGCGAGAGCCGCTGGGTCGGGTCATACTGGAAGCCATGGCCAGGGGTAAACCCGTGGTGGCGGTGAATGCCTGTGGCCCTTCCGAAATAATTCGTCATGGCATTGACGGGCTTCTGGCCGCAAGCGATCGGGCGGAGGATCTGGCTGGGGAGGCACTTCGCCTGATCCACAATCCGCTGTTGGCAGGGCAACTCGGTGCAGCCGGGCGGCAACGTGTTGAACAAGAATTTAACGTCAGGAATATAATCCTGGAGATAGAGGCGCTCTATGACGAACTTTTATCTGACAGGAGCACACCATGCGTATAGCCATAGATGGAATGCTTCTGGGCCGCCGCCACTCCGGCGTGGAAGGCTCAATCCTGAACCTGGTGCAAGCCCTGGCTGCTTTCGGCAAGCATGATTACACCCTCTTCACGCAGTCCGTGGGAGGCAAACCGGGCGCTACTCCGCACGGCTTCAGCGGGACACATAGCGCCCTCCAAGAAACGGCAACCATACCTACCCGCTGGCCTGTCAACCTTCGTCCCATCCGCATCTTATGGGAACAGTTGGTTCTCCCCTCTCTCCTGATCCACCGGCGGTTCAATCTGCTCCATGCGCCAGGCTATGTGGCTCCAATTCTGTCACGGGTCCCGGTGGTTATCACCCTCTACGATCTGATTGCGTTGTCCCATCCCGAGCTTTGCACACTCAGCAACCGGCTTCACTACCGCATGCTGGTGCCTCCCTCTGTACGCAAGGCCACAAGGATCATCGTTCCCTCCGAAACCACGCGCACCGACCTGCTGCGTTATTTTCCTGCCGCCGCTAACAACGTGCGCGTCATACCGCTCGGTGTGCGGCCTGAATTCCGTATCCTGCGGAACGAAGACGCCTTCAGGCGTATACGCTTGGAATACCGCTTGCCGGAGCATTTCATACTGTTTGTTGGCGGAATGGAACCCAAGAAAAACCTGACGAGCCTGATCAAAGCCTATCGCTTACTGCGACAGAACCCGGCCATCACCCACCAACTCGTGATCGTCGGGGCCCCATCGTGGGACCAGGCCAACGTGATGCGGGCGATCCGTGAACAGAATGTGGAGCATAACGTAATCGTCACCGGTTTTATCCCTTTTGATAAATTGACACTGCTCTACAACATGGCCGCCCTTTTCGTGTTCCCGTCACTCTACGAGGGCTTCGGCCTGCCCCCCCTTGAGGCCATGGCCTGTGGAACGCCTGTGGTTATCTCCGACAGGGGTGCCCTGCCGGAGATTGCGGGACCGGCAGCCATCACCACGGACGCGCTCGCGACCGACCGGCTGGCCGTTGCCATGGAAACGGTACTGACCGACGACGAAGTGAGAACCGACCTGATCGCCAGGGGCCTGAACCATGTCCGCAAATTCTCATGGGCCAACGTGGCGGCGGCCACAGAAGTCGTGTATGAGGAGGCCGCCAGCCATGCCTGACATGAAACTCGCCTATGTGCTCGGGACATTCCCTTCTCTGACAGAGACCTTCATCCAGAGAGAGCTTGATGAACTCCAACGAAAGGGATTCAACATTATCATCTTCTCCCTACGACGCCCAGCCATCGACTTCCATCAGGCCAGGAATCTAACCCTAAAACCTCTGGTATATTACCGTCCGTCGTTCTTCTCACCTGCCGTGATCGCGGCTCAGTGGTATTTCATGTTGCGGCATCCGCGACGCACACTTCGCGCCCTGCTGCAGACTCTGGCCACTTCCATGCATGACCCGATTGAGCTGTTGAAGTGCCTTCGGAATCTCCCGGTAGCCGCCTTCTTCGCTCGCCGGGCCGCGCTCTTCGGCGTGGAACACATTCACGCGCATTTCGCCTATATGCCTGCAGACGTAGCCCGTATGATGGCAACTCTGCTGGACATACGTTTCAGTTTCAGCGCCCACGCCGGAGACATTTATCTTCAGTCACGTGCCGCCCTGTCGCGGAAGGTGCAGGCGGCGAGTTTCGTGACCGTCTGTACCCGTTACGGTTTAGATGAACTTAACCGGCGGGCCGGTCCGTTGCCGCCAGGGAAGGTCCACCAGATCTACCACGGCTTAACGCCGTCCCAGTTTGCTTCGATTGAAGCCCCGACACCAGGCGACGGCGGACAAATCACAGAACGCCCTGCCCTACCTCTAATTCTGGCTATCGGTCGTTTGCAACCAAAAAAAGGGTTCATCATCCTGATCGAGGCCTGCCGAATCTTGCGTGACCGCCACCTGGCCTTCCGATGCCTCATCGCCGGCGAAGGTCCCGAGCGCCCCAATCTTGAATCCGCAATTAACCGGTTGGGGCTCTCTGAAACGGTCCATCTGCTGGGCGAGTGTTCGACAGAGGAAGTAGTATCCCTTTTCAAACAGGCCCATGTATTTGCTCTCCCATGCCTAATCGCACCCGATGGCGACCGGGACAGTCTTCCAAATGTCATCCTGGAGTCTCTGGCAGCGGGTATTCCCGTCGTCACTACACCGGTCGCCGGGATACCGGAAGTGATCGTCCACGGTCGCACCGGCCTTTTGGCCCCACCAGGCGATGCCCGGATTTTGGCGGAAATGATCGAAGAATTGTTGAAAAACGAATCATTGTGTCGGATACTGTCAACTTTTGGCGCCACTACCATCTCGGAACGATTTGATATTACCCGGAATGCAGCTCCATTGGCAGAACTGTTTAAAACTATGCGGAACACGATATGACAGCATCTTTCGGAAGCAAGATCCTCCGGGGCACTTTGATCATCAGTGCCTTTGCGCTATTGGCCCGACTGAGCGGGTTCATCCAGAAGGTCGTCATCGCACAGCAGTTCGGCACGGGAGCCGCCGCCGACGCCTATACGTTCGCCTTCAGCAGTATAGTCTTCACCTTCATGATCATCCCGCACAAGCTGCTCGCCCCCTTTCTGCCCCTGTTTACCGAACGCAAGGAGTCCGGAGGTGAGCCGGCAGCATGGCGTTTTACGGGGGCAGTGGTCGCCATCGTGGCGGTGGTAATGACAGTGGCGGTGGCTCTGGGAATCGTGCTGGCTCCCTGGATGGTGCATGGCCTCTCCTCGTTCCAATCGAAAGAAACAGCAAACCTCGCCATCACACTCGTCCGGATCATGTTACCGGCGGCCTTTTTCATGGCATTGTTCGCCCTGGCCACCTTGATTTTCAATGCCGACAAGCGTTTCGCACTGCCGGCTTTTGCAGATGCTGGAAACAAAATTATGGTTATTACCGTCATGGTGGCCCTGGCCCCATTTTTCGGAATCAAAGGTTTGGCCCTGGGCGTGGTGGCCGGCATGGGCGCCAGTCTGGCAATCCTGCTCATCGGCCTCCGCTCGAAACTGAAACAGCTACGCCTGACAGTGGATTGGCATGATCCTCTGCTGAAAAAGTTCGCCTTACTTTTGCCGCCCACCCTGGCATCCATCCTGATTGCACAATCCCGCACCATGATTGATTACCGTTTTGCCTCAGGCATGGGCCCTGGCTTCGCTTCCAGCCTGGGCTATGCCAAGGGCCTGACGGACACTCTAATCAACTTAATCCCGTTCGCTGTGGGCGTGGTGATCTATCCGTTCTTCTCCGACCTTAACGTTGGCGGAGACCGCCGCAAGACAACCGATGCCGTGATGGGTGCGTTGCGCACCATGGCTCTGATTCTCGTTCCTATTTCAGTGACACTGATGGTCCTGCGGGTACCGGTGGTTCAGCTTGTTTTCGAACGTGGCAAGTTCGGCATGGACTCCGTTCTGCTCACCGCAGGCCCCCTGCTGTTTTTCGCAGCCGCCCTGACTTCCCTCGCCCTTGAAATCATCCTGATGCGGTTCTTTTTCTCGGCCCAGGACACCCTCTCGCCGGCCATCGTGGGGGTCGTCTGCGTAATCCTGCATGTCGGCATTGTCGTCGCGTTGCATGACAGCATGCAGCATCGCAGTATTGCCCTGGCGACGTTGATCAGCAAAACCACGAAGGTGTTGGTACTCTACCTCCTGTTGAAACCCAAGCTCGGCGAACTACGCATGGGTGAGAACATCGTGTTCGGACTGAGACTGCTGCTGGCTGCCGCCGGTATGGCCATCGTTGTCCAAGCCGTCCATACCGGATTGCTACACGTCTTGCCTCCTGTCGCAGGCGGAACAAGATGGATTGCCTCCGGACTTATCGCCGCGAGAATCAGCATCGCCTCGATGGCTGGACTTCTGGCTTTTGCGGGAGCAGTGATTGCCCTGCGGATGCCTGAAATCCAAGCCATGTGGAGCTTCGTCAGACGGAGGTGAGTCGTGTCAAGCGTCACGTGTCAAGTGCTGGAAATACTGGAGGCCACCACAGGGGGAACCCGGCGCCACCTGATGGACGTTGTGACATCACTGGACCCCTCCCGCTTTCAAGTCACAGTGGCCTGTTCAGCGCGGCGTGATCCAGCCTTTTTTAATGATATTGCCATCATGCGGGCCAAGGGCATCACTGTTCATTTGATTCCCATGCGGCGCGCAATCACTCCTTTTAGCGATCTACTGGCCCTGCTGCGCCTCATTCGCTTGATGCGACACACGCGATTCGATGTCGTTCACACGCACAGCTCAAAGGCGGGATTCCTCGGCCGTCTCGCCGCCCGGCTGACAGGTGTTCCGCGCATTATCCATACTCCGCACACCTTCCCTTTCCAAATGAAGTCGGCCAGGCCGATCCGGTTCGCTTACTTTCACCTGGAACGGTTCGCCGCCCGCTTCACAGACCGTATCATATGCGTCTGTCCCAGCCAGCGAGTCATTGCCCAACAATTGACAAATCCAGCCCGCGTGGTGGTTATTGAGAACGGCA